>QZKM01000005.1 GCA_003599485.1 Gammaproteobacteria bacterium | reverse complement strand
ATGTTCCAGGCTGGTGATGACGCGCGCGCTGCCCACGCCGATCTTCTGGCCCACGCTCTTGCCTTGCAGTACCGGCGTGGCGCGCTCTTCCAATATATACGTCTCCAGCACGTCGCCCCGGCGCTGCGACTGCACGGTCTCCGGCCGCGCCTGCACCACGAACAGTTCGCCCGTGACGCCGTCCTTGGCCCACTCGATGTCCATCGGCTGCCAGTGTCCGGCGCGCGCGCTATAATGATCCTCAATCTTCAACGCGTAATCGGCCAGTGTGAGCGCCTCGTCGTCGCTGATGCAGTAGCGTTTGCGCTCCGCCTCCGGCACCGCGCGATTGCGCGTGGTGACGCCCATCCCGCCTTCTTCGTACACCATGCGCAGCTGCTTCGCGCCCAGACGCCGGCGCAGCACGGTGCGATACCCGGCGCGCAACGCGGGCTTGAATACATAAAACTCATCCGGGTCCACCGCGCCCTGCACGATGTTTTCGCCCAGCCCATACGCGCCGGTGATGAAAATCACGTCGCAAAAGCCGGTCTCGGTATCGAGCGTGAAGGTCACGCCGCTTGCCGCGAGATCGGAGCGCACCATCTTCTGCACGCCGATGGAGAGCGCCACTTGAAAGTGGTCGAAACCCTGATCCATGCGATAGGAAATGGCGCGGTCGGTAAACAGGCTGGCGAAGCACTTGGCCACCGCTTCGCGCAGCGCCGCATGGCCGCGGATGTTGAGATAGCTCTCCTGCTGGCCGGCGAACGAAGCGGTGGGCAAGTCCTCCGCGGTGGCCGAGGAGCGCACCGCCACGTCGGTGCGCGCGCCGTATTGCGCGCATAAATCATCATAAGCCTGCGCGATCTCCACCCATAAATCCTCCGGTATGCCCGCGCCGCGGATCAGATCACGCGCCAGCTCACCGCGCCGCGCCAGCTCCGCGACATCCTGCTTGTTCAGCCCGTTCATGAGGCGCTGCAACTCGGCGCGTATCCCCGCGCTGTCCAGCACGTGCCAATAGGCTTCTGCGCTGATGGCGAAGCCATTGGGTATCTTCACGCCTTGCGGAACCAGCACACGATACATCTCGCCCAGCGAGGCGTTCTTGCCGCCCACGTGCGGCAGGTCTTGCAGCGTAATTTGATCAAACCAGAGAATGTAGGACGGCATCGTGTATCCGCAAAATACTTGTAGTACAAGCGATGGGGAACGCGTTGTAAAACAGTATAGCAGGCTCCCCGGGCCGGGCTTGATATAGATCAAGGAAAAATGCGCCCTCCCCGCTTATGTTTTCAGCTCAGAGATTTTCTCAAGAACGAATTGGCGCCCAATCTCCATATAGACAGAGGGGTCTTTAATCCATGTATGGTTTCAGCACACAACTCGATATGCCGTTCAACGCGGCGGTGGCGAAAGTGACCGAGGCCTTGAAGAAAGAAGGTTTCGGCGTACTCACCGACATTGACGTGCAGGCCACGCTGAAAGCCAAGCTCAACGTGGAGCGGCGGCCTTATCGCATACTCGGCGCCTGCAATCCTCCGCTCGCGCACCGGGCGTTGGAGGCCGATCCGGATGTCGGGTTGTTGCTGCCCTGTAATGTCGTTGTAAGGGAAGAGGAGAATAATAAAATCACCGTGGCCTTCATGGACCCGGCTGCCGTGCTGCAACTCTCCAACAACCCGGAGCTGCTTGCTCTCGGCAAAGAGGTGAAAGACCGTTTGCAACGCGTACGCAGCGGCCTTGAGTCTTGATACCGCACTCGCGAGGAGAATGTTATGAATAAACTGAAATTATGCGCCGCACTCATCGCCGTTGCGATGCCCGTATTTACCGCTTTTGCCGAGGATGCGCATCATCCTGAGAAAGAAAGCGCTCCCGCCGCCGAGGGCAGAACAGACGGCGAAATGAACAAGCGCATGGAGCAGATGCAGGATCTCATGAAAACCATGCGCGCTCAGATGCAAAAAGTCCACGAGGCGAAACAGCCGAAGGAACGGCAAAAACTTTTACGGGAGCACATGCAGAGCATGCGTGAAGCCATGAAAATGATGCGCGGCATGAGAGGTTCCATGATGCAGGGCGGAACACTCCAAGCAGGCGGGATGGGCATGGGTCCCGGCATGATGATGGGCGGGGACGGGATGATGGGCGGCGGCATGATGGACATGATGGGCAAGGACGGCATGGCCCCGTTCAGCAGGCTCAATCTCAGCGACGAGCAGCGGGCCACGCTGCGCAAGATCGAGGACGAGCAGCGCAAAAAGACCTGGGGACTGACGGGCAAGATCATGGATGAGTCGGCGAAGCTGCGCGAGCTGTACGGCGCCGACGTGCCTGACGCGAACAAGATCGGCGCAATATACGACAGGATCTTCGACCTCAAGCGCGAGATCATCGTCACGGGCATCGAGGCGCGCAACAAGGCGCGCGCGGCGCTGACCAAGGAGCAGCGGGAGCAGTTCAAGCAACAGCGCCGCGGCGGGATGGGGCCCGGCATGATGATGGGCGGGGACGGCATGGCGCAACGAATGGAGATGATGGAGGAGATGATGGAACAGATGCTGGAACATCAGGCGGCCGCGCAAGGCAGGTAACATTCACAAAGGAGGACAAATTATGAGCAAGACCATCAACCCCAGTGTGCTGGGCGTTTCCCTGGCGCTCACGTTCGGCGTGCTGTATTCGATCTGCGCCGCGGCCTTCGCATTGTGGCCGGAAACCGCCTTTGCCTTCTTTAACGCATGGTTTCACGGCATGGACCTGCGGCTGTTGCAGCCCGAGGGAGGACGCGCGGTTACCCTGAATGGCTATTTCTACGGCTTGATCGGTATTTTGATCACGGCCTATGTGGCGGGCGTGGTGTTTGCCCTGTTATACAATTGGCTGAACGGCGTCATGGGCGGCAAAGGAAAGTAGCGGCCGTGCCCATCGCTTTCCAGGCTCCTACGGCGTGTTTGGCCTCCTCCAGATCGCGCGTTTTTCCGCAGCCTGCCCCTTTCATATCCTGGGCCGGCATTTTGAGATAAGATGCAGGCGGGCGCAGCAATGGACTATGCCCCGGAGACCTCATGGCAATTGATCCCGTCTGCGGGATGACCGTGGATGAAAAAACGGCGGCGGGCCGCTTCGTTTATCAAAACCAAAGCTATCACTTTTGCTCAACGCACTGCCTGCGCGAGTTCCAGGCCGCGCCGGAAAAATTCGTTCAGGGCGGCGTGAAGCCGCACGTCCACGCCGCGGGCCCCGTTGTTGAAGGCAAGGCCAAAGACCCGATTTGCGGCATGGTGATAGACAAGGCCGGGGCGCTCACCTCCGAGCGCGCCGGCCGCACCTATTATTTTTGCTCCACCGGTTGCAAGCTCACCTTCGACTCACCCGAACAGGAGCTCAAGTCCATGCGCACGCGGGTGGCGATTGCGCTCACCGGCGTGCTCGCGCTCGCGATCCTGCGCGCGGCGGCGTTCATCGGGCTCGCCACCGGCGCGACCATCGTAACCTGGGCGCCGATCCCGCAACTGCCCTGGTTCACCTGGGGCATGTGGCTGTTCATCCTGGTCACCCCGGTGCAGTTCATCGGCGGTTGGAGCTTCTATGTGGGCGCCTGGAACGCGATCAAGGCGCGCACCATCAACATGGACACGCTGATCGCGCTCGGCACCTCGGTGGCGTATTTTTACAGCGTGGCGGTGATCTTCTTCCCCGAGGTGCTGCCGGTGAAGGTGGAGGAGCGCGCCGTTTATTTTGAAGTCTCGGCCGTCATCATCGCCTTCGTATTGCTCGGCAAATACATGGAGGAAATCATTAAAAAACGCTCCTCCGCGGCGGTGCGCAAGCTCATGGACTTGCGGCCCGCGCAGGCGCACGTGATACGCAACGGCGCCGAGATGGACGTGTCCGCGGAAAGCGTGATGGTGGACGAAATCGTCATCGTGCGCCCCGGCGAAAAGATTCCCGCCGACGGCGTGGTGCTGGAAGGCGCCTCCAGCGTGAACGAGGCCATGCTCACCGGCGAGGCGATGCCAGTGGAAAAAACACCCGGCGCGCAAGTCATCGGCGGCACGCTCAACCAGGAGGGCCTACTGCGTTTCAAGGCCACGCGCGTTGGCGCGCAAACCGCGCTGGCGCAGATCATCAAGCTGGTGGAGGAGGCGCAGGCTTCCAGCGCGCCCATCCAGCGCATCGCCGATCAGGTGACCGGCTATTTCGTCCCCGCGGTAGTGGTGGTGGCGTTTTTATCGTTTGGCGGCTGGTGGCTGGCCGGCGATTTCCCGCAGGGGCTGCTGTCCTTCATCGCGGTGCTTATCATCTCCTGCCCGTGCGCGCTCGGCATCGCCACGCCGGCCGCGCTCATGGTGGGCGTGGGCAAGGGCGCGGAGGCGGGGATATTGATCCGCGGCGCCGAAGTGCTGGAGCGCGCACGCCAGCTTACCACCGTGGTATTCGACAAAACCGGCACGCTCACGCGCGGCGAACCCAACGTCACGGACGTTGTTCCCGTCGCGCACCACTCCGAGGAAGAGTTGTTGCGGCTTGCCGCCGCCGTGGAACAGGGATCAGAACATCCGCTCGGCGCCGCCATCGTGCGCGCGGGGAAACACCGCAACCTCGCCTTGCCACAAGCCGGTGATTTCAGCGCGATTGCGGGGCACGGCGCGCGCGCGCTGCTCGACGGCAAGCCCGCGCTGCTCGGCAACCGGCGCCTGCTGCAACAGGCGGGCATCACCATCACCCAGGCCGAAGACACCATGACCCGGCTCGAGGCGCAGGGCAAAACCGCCATGCTGCTGGCTTACGACGGCGCATTGCTGGGCGTAATCGCGGTGGCGGACACGCTCAAACCCGAAGCGCGCGAGGCGGTGCAAAGCCTGATACGGGAAGGCATCGAGGTGACGCTGCTCACCGGCGACAATCCGCGCACCGCCAACGCCATTGCGCGCGAGCTCGGCATCGAGCGCGTCATCGCCGAAGTGCTGCCCGGCGACAAGGCGCAGGTGATCCGCGATCTGCAAGCGCAGGGCAAGGTGGTGGCGATGGTGGGCGACGGCGTGAACGATGCCCCCGCGCTGGCCACCGCGGACATCGGCGTCGCCATCGGCTCCGGCTCCGACGTGGCCAAGGAAACCGGCGGCATCATCCTGGTGAAAAACGACGTGCGCGACGTGGTGGCGAGCATCCGCCTGTCACGCGCCACGCTCAGGAAGATCAAGCAAAATCTGTTCTGGGCGTTCATCTACAACACGGTGAGCATACCCGTTGCGGCGCTGGGATTTTTAAACCCCATCATCGCCGCCGCGGCGATGGCCTTAAGTTCGCTCTCGGTGATCGTCAACTCGGCGCTGCTCAAGCGCGTGAAGCTTTCACAGGTCTGACATGCGCGGGCATGCGCCGAACCATTCAACGCCATCGCCGCCGTGGCGGAAAACCCGCACTGGCCTTGTATTCCCGGGTTTCCTGGCGATTGCGGCGTTCTTTCTCATCACCGAGCATCGGGCGCACGTACTGGGCGCGCTGCCGCTGATTCTGCTGCTCCTGTGCCCGCTGCTGCACCTGTTCGGTCATGGCGGCCACCGCCGCGGCCCGGAGGAAAAACCGTGAACGCGCCCGCCTATGGTTTGTGGCCGCTGGTGATTATCAACTCGCTCGTGTTCCTGATCTTTCTCTACAGCTTCAGCAAGCCGCGCACCAAACGCGACTGGCGCTCGTTCGGAGCAGCGTCCGCCTTCCTCATCGCGCTGTTCACCGAGATGTACGGCTTTCCGCTCACGCTGTACCTGCTGTCCGGCTGGCTGCAAAGCCGCTATCCCGGCGTGGACTGGTTCGCGCACGACGCGGGACATCTGCTGGAGATGCTGTTCGGCTGGCGCGCCAATCCACACTTCGGGCCGTTTCATTTGTTGAGTTTCGCCTCCATCGGCGGCGGCTTCTGGCTGCTGGCCGCGGCCTGGAAGGTGCTGTACGCGGCGCAACAGGCGCACGCGCTCGCCACCGCAGGGCCTTACGCGCACATCCGCCATCCGCAGTATGTTGCATTCGTGCTCATCCTGTTCGGCTTTCTGTTGCAGTGGCCGACGCTGCTTACGCTTGCCATGTTCCCGGTGCTCACCTATATGTACGTGCGCCTGGCGCGGCGCGAGGAGCGCGAAATCGCCGCCCGGTTCGGAGAAACCTACACGCGCTACGCAGCGCGCACGCCGGCGTTTATTCCGCGTCTTGCACGGCTGCGTCACCGGGAACCTTGAGAGGTACAATCATGCCCTTCATCACCACGCCTGTGCAACACCGTTTTCCCTGGTACGTGCGCCTGTTCTTCTGGAACCAGCGCCGCAAGTACGGCGCGGTGCTCGAACCCGCGCGCCTGTGGGGGCGCAGCCCGCGGGTATTCCTCGGCGTGGCCACGCTCTACGGCGCGCTCGACCGGCGCTCCTCGCCCATCGAACCGGTGCTGCGCTCGCTCATCACCGTGCGTGTGTCGCAGATCAACTGGTGTCGCTTTTGCGTGGACATCAACTCGGCGCTGGCGCTCAAGCGCGGCGGCGGCCTTGAACGGCTCGCCGCGCTCGAGCGCTTTGAGGAAAGCGCGCACTTCAGCGAGCGCGAGAAGGCGGCGCTCGCCTATGCCGAGGCGATTACCCATTCGGAGCGCCGGGTGACGGCCGGACACATCGAGCGGCTGCGGCGTCACTTCGACGACGACGCCGTCATCGAGCTCACCGCGCTCATTGCATTTCAAAACCTGTCGAGCAAGTTCAACGCGGCCTTGGGCGTCGAGCCACAGGGCTTCTGCCACGCGGCGCCGCAGCCCGGGGCGCAAGGCGACGCGAGCGGAGAAAGCCGCCGGTGAGTGATCACGTCGCCTCGACCCTGACGCGCCGCATCATCCTCGGCCTGTTGCTGGGCGGCCTGTTAATTCTCACCTACGCGGTGTTGCACCTGTTTCTGGCGCCGTTGGCCTGGGCCGGCATTCTCGCCTATGCCACCTGGCCGCTGTACGCGCGGCTGCGCCGGGCGCTGCGCGGCAACGCCACGGGTAGCGCGCTCATCATGACGCTGCTGCTCACGGCGGCGTTCGTGCTGCCGCTGCTGTGGCTGATCGCCCTGCTGCGCGATGAGTTGGGCGCCGCCTACGCAGCAGTGGCGGCCTATCTGGCGCAGGGGCCGCGCCCGCTGCCGGAGTTCATCGCCGGCATTCCCTGGCTGGGCGAGCGGCTGCAGGAGTTGCTCGATCAACTCGCCGCGGATCCGGCGGCGACGCGGGAGCGAGTCGGGCATTGGGTCGAGCAGCGCACCGGCGAGATTCTGGACCTTCTGGGCGGCGTGGGGCGCAACGCGGCCAAGCTCGGCCTCGCCCTGATCGCGGTGTTCTTCCTCTACCGCGACGGCGAAAAGCTGCTCAGTCAGGCGCGGCGCGTGTTGCATCGCTTCCTCGGCGTGCGCGTAGACGCTTACCTCGCCGCCGCCGGCGCCATGACCCAAGCCGTGGTCTACGGCCTGGTGCTGACGGCGCTGGCGCAGGGGGTGCTCGCCGGCCTGGGCTACTGGGCCGCAGGACTCGAGGCGCCGGTGCTGCTGGCCGCGTTGACCGTGCTGATCGCGCTGATTCCCTTCGGCACGCCTTTCGTCTGGGGCTCGATTGGCGTGTGGCTGTTGCTCAATGGCCAGGTGGCCGCCGGCGCCGGCCTATTGCTCTGGGGCGCGCTGGTGGTGAGCTGGGTGGACAACCTGGTGCGCCCGCTGGTGATCAGCAGCGCCACCCGTGTCCCTTTCCTACTGGTCATGTTCGGCGTGCTTGGCGGTCTCGCGGCCTTCGGCCTGGTTGGGCTGTTCCTCGGCCCGGTGATCCTCGCCGTGCTGGTCGCGGTGTGGCGCGAGTGGCTGGAGGAAACGCAGGCGCAAACGGCCGCTCAGCCACCACCGGGGCAAGGCCGGGAATAGCCACTCCTCCGGCGATGCCGTTTCGCGGTTCACCCTTGTGAAGCTCTGAATAAGTCCATTTTTTCGGGATACTCTCGCCAAGGCCGTCGTGCGCATGGTGTGGAACATTTTAGGAATCCTGGCGGCTGTCTATACGGCGCTGCTCGCCGGCGTGTTTTTGTTTCAGTCGCGGCTGGTCTATTTTCCCGACATAGGACGCGAGTTCGTCGCCACGCCGCGCGACGCGGGCCTCGACTACGAAGAAGTGCGGCTCAACACCGCCGACGGGGAAAGCCTGCACGCCTGGTTCGTCCCCGCGGAGCATGACCGGGGAACCGTGCTGCTGTTCCACGGCAACGCCGGCAACATCGCCCACCGCATTGAATACCTGCTCATGCTGCACCGGCTGGGCTATTCCAGCTTCATCTTCGACTACCGCGGCTACGGCAAAAGCAGCGGCAAACCCAGCGAACCGGGAACCTATCGCGATGCGGAAGCGGCGTGGCGTTACCTCACCGTGACCCGGAACATCGAGCCTCGACGCATCGCGCTCTTGGGAGAATCCCTCGGCGGCGCGGTGGCGGCGTGGCTCGCGTCACGCCAACGGCCCGGGGCGCTGGTGCTGGCCTCGGTCTTCACCTCCGTGCCGGACCTGGGGGCCGAGGTTTATCCGTTCCTCCCGGTGCGGCTGCTGTCGCGCTACGATTACAACACCCGCGCCTACCTCAAGGACGTGCACGCCCCGCTGCTCATCGCCCACAGCCGCGAAGACGAAGTCATCCCCTACCGCCACGGCCGCGCGCTGTTCGAGGCGGCGCGCGAACCCAAGACTTTTCTGGAGATGCGCGGCGGCCACAACGACAGCTTCCTGTTCAGCCGCGAGTCTTGGGCCCGTGAGCTGGCCGACTTTCTCGATCGCTACGTAGGAAACCCGGCTTTGTAACGTTCGATGACAAGCTGCGTAAAAAAGCTGGGAAGATAAATCAGGTAAACTCACCTGTATGTTAGATTGGGCAATAACGGCAAGGCCAATCAAAATATTTGCGCACGCGCATCATTTCATTTCCTGATGTCCCGATAGACGAATGAGCCTGTAGTTTGCCCTTGACAGAATAGGACGATTGTCCTATCTTGCATCCGGGGATAGGACACACGTCCTACTACGCTGTGTCAGACCGCCGGAGATCATCATGACTATAGATTTGTTCGAGCCGTTCCAGTTAGGTGACCTGACACTCGCCAACCGGATGGTCATGGCGCCCATGACGCGCAATCGTGCTGCTGAAAATGGCATCGTGCCGCCCATGATGGTGACCTATTATCGGCAACGCGCCAGCGCCGGGCTGATCATCACCGAGTCCACCCCAGTCTCTCCCGAGGGCGTGGGCTATCCAGCCACCCCGGGGATTCACACGGAGGCCCACGCGGCGAGCTGGCGCGGCGTGACCGACGCGGTACACGCGGCCGGCGGCCACGTCTTCGTCCAGTTGCAGCATTGCGGGCGCATTTCCCACCCGAGCCTGCTACCGAACAACGCCACGCCGGTGGCCCCGTCGGCGCTGCGGCCGGCGGGCCAGGCCGTCACCTACGGCGGCATGCAGGATTTCGTGACGCCGCGTGCGCTCGAGACCCGCGAGATTCCCGGCATCGTGGCGCAGTTCAAGCACGCTGCCGAGATGGCCAAGCGCGCGGGCTTCGACGGCGTGGAAGTGCACGGCGCCAACGGCTATATCGTCGACCAGTTTCTGCGCGACGGCAGCAACCGACGCACCGACGCGTATGGAGGCAGCGTGCAGAACCGCATGCGCCTTCTGAACGAAATCCTCGACGCCGTGTGCGCGGTGTGGCCGGCACGGCGCGTGGGGGTGCGCCTGAGCCCCGAGAACAGTTTCAACTCGATGTCGGATTCCGACCCGGAGGCGCACTTCGGCTATTTCATGGGGCAATTGAGTTCGCGCGGCCTAGCCTATGTGCACGTGCTCGAAGGCGACATGCTGACGAAGGCCAGCACGGTGGATTATCGTGCCCTGCGTTCGAGGTTTTCAGGCCCGTATGTCGCCAACAACGGCTATGACCTCGCGCGCGCCCAAACGGCGGTACGTAGCGGCGCGGCGGACCTGATTGCGTTTGGAATTCCGTTCCTGGCCAATCCGGACCTGGTGCGCCGTTATCGGGAGAACCTGCCGTTAAACGCGGCCGATCCATCCACTTTCTACGGCGGAACCGAAGCAGGCTACACCGACTATCCCTTTTACCGTGGCGAGGAAACTCAAGCAGTCTGACCCTTGAGGCGCGGTTGACCCTGAAGGCATTTTTATGAGCGACAAGACAACCCGCGATCACATCGTTGAAGCTGCTGATCAGTTGTTCTATCGGCGAGGTTACGAGCACACCTCGTTCTCGGACATTGCGGATGCGGTGCAGATTTCGCGCGGCAATTTTTACTATCACTTCAAATCCAAGGACGAAATTCTGGATGCCGTGATCGAGGCGCGTCTGGCTAATACCCGGAAGATGCTGGAGCAGTGGGAAATCGAAGGGAAACAACCCGTAGATCGCATCCGGAGCTTTATCGGCATTCTGATCGCAAACCGGGCCGACATAAAACGTTACGGCTGCCCGGTGGGCACGCTGTGCACAGAGCTGGCGAAGCTGAATCATCCCTCGCAGGGCGAGGCAAACAGGCTGTTTACGCTGTTTCGGACCTGGCTGCGTCGGCAATTCGAACTGCTCGGCCGCAAGACCAACGCCGATGCGCTAGCGCTGCATCTGCTCGCCCGCAGCCAAGGTATCGCCACGCTGGCAAGTGCTTTTCACGATGAAAAATTCATCAAGCAGGAAGTCCGGCATCTCTACGACTGGCTGAGATCGCGCACGAAAAGCGCTACGCGCAAGACAGGCTGAGTAGCCGGGCAGCAATGTGATAGGAGAATGAATCCGATGTTCATCGTACTTCTCAAGTTTTCAGATAACAAAGGCAAAGCCAGCCAGTTCATGGAAGGCCACAAAGCATGGATCAAGCGCGGTTTTGATGAAGGCGTGTTTTTGTTGGTCGGCAGTCTTCAGCCCAATTTGGGCGGTGGGATCGTGGCACACAATACCTCACTGTCGGACCTGCAAAGCAGAGTGAATACCGATCCGTTTGTGGCTGAAAAGGTGGTGAAAGCGGAAGTTCTGGAAATCGCCCCATCAATGGCCGATGCACGGCTGAATTTTTTGCTATGAGCGCGACGATAGCGGGGCCCGACGGGAAATTACGTTGCCGCTGGTGCGGTGCCGCGCCGGAGTTTCTGGCTTATCACGACACCGAGTGGGGCTTCCCGGTCAGCGACGATCATCGTCTGTTCGAGAAATTGAGTCTGGAGGGTTTTCAATCCGGATTGAGCTGGCGCACCATCCTCGCCAAGCGCGAGAACTTCCGCGCTGCGTTCCATGATTTCGACTTCGACAGGATAGCGCGCTTCACCGAGCGCGATATCGGGCGCCTGCTCAAGGACGAGGGGATCATCCGCCACCGCGGCAAGATCGAGGCTGTCGTCAATAATGCCCGGCAGGCCCGGGAACTCGTCAAACGGGAAGGCTCGCTGGCGGCCTTCGTCTGGCGCTACGAACCGGACTCGAAACAACTCGCGAAACCACAAACCATATCGACATCGGCGGAGGCGATTGCCCTCTCGAAAGACCTGAAGAAGCTGGGCTGGAAATTCGTCGGACCTACCACGGTGTATGCCTTCATGCAGGCGATGGGGCTGATTAACGATCATGTCGGGGGATGCGTAATCAGAGCCAAAGTCGAGCACGAGCGCAAGAATTTCAGACGGCTAGGCTGATAACGCAGAAGTCCAAGTCGGACTTATTCAGGGCTTTTAAGCCGTACTGTGTCTTTACATTTCCGGCATGGGCCCGGCGAGGGTTTCTTTTTCTGGGATCTCGGTCATGGTGGCCTCGGTGAGCAGCAGCACGCTCGCCACCGACACCGCGTTTTCGAGCGCGATGCGCACCACCTTGGTGGGATCAATGATGCCGGCCTGCACCAGGTCCACATATTCCTTGCGCGCGGCGTCGAAGCCGAGCGCGCCTTGGCTGGTGAGCATGCGGTTCACCACCACGCCGCCGTCAACTTCCGAGTTCTCGGCGATCTGGCGGGCCGGCGCCGCGAGCGCGCGCCGCAGGATTTGCAAGCCGGTCTTCTCGTCTCCTTCGGCCTTGGCCTCCTCGCGCGCTACGGCTTCCGTGGCGCGCAGCAGCGCGAGGCCTCCGCCAGGCACGATGCCTTCAGCGACCGCCGCCTTGGTGGCGGAGATAGCGTCGTCGAGCGCCTCCTTCCTGGATTTCATCTCGGACTCGCTCGGAGCACCCACGCGAATCACGGCCACGCCGCCAGCGAGCTTGGCCAGGCGTTCTTCGAGTTTTTCCTTGTCATAATCGCTCGTGGCCTTCTCGATCTGCCTGCGAAGCTGGGCGATGCGCGCGGCGATCGCGGACTTGTCGCCGGCGCCGCCGATAATCGTGGTGTGGTCTTTGTCCACCACGATGCGTTGTGCGCGGCCGAGCTGTTCGAGTTGCACGTCTTCGAGCCTGAGGCCAAGCTCCTCGGCGATCACCTGACCGCCGGTGAGCACCGCCATGTCCTGCAACATTTCCTTGCGACGGTCGCCGAAGCCGGGCGCCTTGACCGCGCAGCTCCGGAGCACCGCGCGAATCTGATTGACGATCAGGGTGGCGAGCGCCTCGCCCTCGACGTCTTCGGCCACGAACAGGATCGGCTTGCCGGTTTTGGCGACCTGTTCGAGCAGCGGCAACAGGTCCTTGAGACTGCCGATCTTGCGGTCGCTGAGCAGCACGTAAGCGTCCTCGATCACGGCCTCCATCTTTTCGGCGTGGGTGATGAAGTAGGGCGAGATGTAGCCGCGGTCGAACTGCATGCCCTCGACCACCTCGAGCACGGTTTCGGTGGTCTTGGATTCCTCGACCGTGATGACGCCTTCGCCGCCGACTTTCTCCATGGCCTGCGCCACCAGTTCGCCGATCGCCGGATCGTTGTGCGCGGAGATGGTGGCGACCTGCGCCTTCTCGGTCCGCGTCTGCACCGGCCGCGAGAGTGCGCGCAGGGATTCGACGGCGGCCTTCAATCCGCGATCAAGCCCGCGCTTCAAGTCTATGGCGCTTGCCCCGGCCACGGTATTGCGGATGCCGTCGGCCAGGATAGCGTGCGCGAGGATCGTTGAAGTCGAGGTGCCATCGCCGACCGCATCGCCGGTCTTCTCCGCCGCCTGGCGCAACATGCGCGCGCCCAGGTCTTCCTCCGGGTCCTCAAGCTCGGTCTCCTTGGCGATGGTCACGCCGTCGTTGCACACCAGCGGCGCGCCCCATTTCTTCTGGATCAGCACCGACTTGGATTTGGGCCCAAGGGTGATGCGCACCGCGTCGGCGAGCCTTCCTGCGCCTTGCAGGACTTTCTCGCGCGCCTGTGAGCGGAACAGGATTTGCCTGGCGGTCATGGGCTATAAGCTAGAACACACGCCGGCCGGAGGCATTGACATAGATCAAACGGCGTTCTCCGGGGCTGCCGATTCCGGTCAAGGGCCAGCCCGCCAGCGCCAGCCATTGATCTCCGGCGGGTCGAGGCCTTCGCGGCGGATGTAGGCGCGATGCTCGGCGAGCTTGCGTTCATATTCCCCGATCAGCGCCCTGGCCTGCGTCGAAGCATCGCGATGGCGGGCGGCCATCTTTTGCGCCGCCTGGATCATCAGGTGGTAGCGGCTGGTGCGGTTGCGGATGTGCATGTCGAACGGCGTGGTGGTGGTGCCCTCCTCGCGGTAGCCGTTGATGTCGAAGCGCTCGCTGCCGGGCCGCTCCCAGCACAGTTGCTTGATCGCCGCGGTGTAGCCGTGGAAATTGAAAATCACCGGACAGTTGAGCGGAAATATTCTCTGGAACCGCTCCTCATCGAGGCCGTGCGGATATTTTTGCGGAATGCCGAGCACCAGCAAGTCGGTGACGTTCACCACGCGCACGCGCCACACCGGCGTGGCGCGCCGCAGCGCGTCCGCCGCGGCCAGGGTCTCCAGGGTGAGGTTGTCGCCGCAGCAGGCGAGCACGATGTGCGGGTCTTCGCCGTCGTGGCTGCTCGCCCAGCGCCACACCGATGCACCCACGCGGCAGTGTTCGCGCGCCTCGTCCAGCGACAGCCATTGCGGCATGGGCTGTTTGCCCGCGATCACCAGGTTGATGTAGTTGGTGACGCGCAGGCACTCGTCCATGGTGTACAGCAGGCAATTGGCGTCGGGCGGAAAATAGATGCGGTAGGTGTGGCCCTTCTTGGTGAGCAGATTGTTGATGAAACCGGGGCCCTGGTGCGAGTAGCCGTTGTGCTCCTGACGCCAGGCCTCCGAGGTGAGCAGATAATTGAGCGATGAAATCGGTTTGCGCCACGGCACCTCCAGCGAGGATTTGAGGAACTTGGCGTACTGATTCATCATGCCGTCCACGATGGGCAGAAACGCCTCGTAACACGGGAACAGGCCGTGCCGCCCGGTGAGAAGATAGCCCTGCAGCCAACCCTGGCAGTTGTGCTCGGACAGTACCTCCAGCACGCGCCCGTCGCGCGCGGTATGTTCCGTGTTTTCCGGCAGCGGCCAGACATACTGGCGCGACGTCACTTCCAGCACTGCGCCCAGCTTGTTCGACTCCAGCTCGTCTGGACACACGATGCGGAAATTGCGTTCTGTCCGGTTGAGTTTTATTACGTCGCGCAGATACCCGGCGAACTGCTCCACGCTGCTCACCATGCAGCACCCGCGTGACGTGACCTCTACTTCGTAGGATTCAAGCGGCGGCAGCGCGAGCGGCTTGCGGCGCACGCCGCCGAAGCCGTGCGGATTCATGGCCATGCGCTTGCCACCCCGGGGACACAGCGCGCGGATGTCTTCGGCGGGACGGCCGTTTTCATCAAATAATTCTTGCGGACGGTAAGAGCGCAGCCATTGTTCAACGATTTTGAGGTGTGCGGGATGGGTCTTGGCGTCATTGGCCGGCACTTGATGCGACAGAAACGAGCCTTCGATCTTCTTGCCGTCAATTTCCTTCGGCCCGGTCCAGCCCTTGGGCGTGCGCAGGATCAACAGGGGCCAGCGCGGGCGCTCGATGATCTCGCCGGAACGCGCGCGCCGTTGCAGGGCGCGGATGTCCTCATAGGCCCAGCTCAGCGCCGCGCTCATATCACCGTCAATGTGATCGCTCAAGTCCACGATCCGCACCGCATAACCATAACCGATGAACAACGCGCGCAACTCTTCGTCCGTCATGGTGCCGAAGATCGTCGGATTGGCGATCTTGAATTGATTGAGATGCAGTATCGGCAGCACCGCGCCGTCGGTGGCGGGATTCAGAAACTTGTTGCCATGCCAGGCGCCGGCGGTGGGGCCGGTCTCCGCCTCGCCGTCGCCGACGATGCAGGCGACGATGAGGTCAGGATGGTCCAGCACCGCGCCGAACGCGGTGCCGAGCGCGTAGCCCAGCTCGCCGCCTTCGTGGATCACGCCTGGATAATTCGGGCTCAGGTGACTGGGGAACGCGTCGGGCCAGGAAAAGGATTTCAAAAATTCCTTGAGGCCGTCCTTGTCCTGGGTAAGCCGCGGGAAAAATTCCGTGAGCGTGCCTTCGAGATACAGGTTGGCGAGATTGGCCGCCGCGCCGTGGCCGGGGCCGGTGATGAGCAGGATATCCGCGCCGCTGCACAGGATTAACCGGTTGAGATGCGCGTAAATCAGATTGATACCCGGCGCCGTGCCCCAGTGGCCGAGCAGGCGCGGCTTGATGTGCTCCGGTTTGAGCGGCTGCTCCAGCAGGGGATTGTCCAGGAGATAAATCTGCGCCGCGGCAAGATAATTCACCGCGCGCCGGTAGCGCTCCAGCGCGAGCCTGTCCTTCGCATCCAAACCAGACGTTGTATTCATGATCCTCACGTTATTTTCAAGCGCAAGCGGCGGAGCGCGACTCCATTCTAGGACGCGGAAAAATCGGGTATTTGATTTGCATCAATAAACCATTGCGTAAAAGGCTTATGATGCAGTTATATTTTCAATGAGCATGGGAGATTGAGCGTGTTAATGGAGTTTCTGCACGTGCCGCGCGTCGCTTATTTTTCCATGGAGATCGCGCTGCACAATGAAATTCCCACCTACAGCGGGGGCCTGGGCGTGCTGGCGGGCGACACGGTGCATTCCGCCGCCGACCTGGAGCTGCCGCTGGTGGCGGTGAGCCTGGTCAGCCGCAGGGGTTATTTCCGCCAGGAGATAGACGCGCAGGGACGGCAGATCGAACACCCCGATGAGTGGGAGCCGGGCCGTTTCGCGTCGCGTCTCACCGCTGCGGTGGCGGTACAGATTGAAGGACGCGACGTGTGGGTGTTCGGCTGGCTGTACGTGTTGCAGGGCCACATGAACGGGCGCGTGCCGGTGATATTGCTGGACACCGATCTGGCCGAAAATCATCCGGACGACCGGCAACTCACGCATCACCTCTACGGCGGCGACGCCGCTTACCGGCTGAAGCAGGAGATCGTGCTTGGCGTCGGCGGCGTGCGCATGTTGCAGGCGCTGGGCTTCCGCGTGCGCCAGTATCATATGAACGAAGGCCACTCCGCGCTGTTGGCGCTGGAATTGCTGCGCCGCTACGCCTATCCGCCCGAAGACCTGCGCGCAGGCGAATCGCCTTACAACGTGCCCTGGGTGCGCGATATGTGCAGCTTCACCACCCACACTCCGGTGGAGGCCGGACACGATCAATTTCCCTATGACCTGGTGCAGAATGTGTTGCGAAACTTCATTGACCTGCCCACGCTGAAGACGCTGGCGGGCGACGACCGGCTCAACATGACGCGCCTGGCGCTGAATCTGAGCCAATACGTGAACGGCGTCGCCAAGCGCCACGCCGAGGTCTCGCGCAAGCTCTTTCCAGGCTACAGCGTGCACGCCATCACCAACGGCGTGCATCCTTACACCTGGACCTTTCCCGGCTTCGTCAAGCTCTATGACGCCTATCTGCCAGGCTGGTGCCACGAGCCGGAGGTGCTGTCGCGCGCCGACCGCATCCCCGACGAGGCGCTGTGGAATGCTCACCAGGAGGCCAAGCGCGCGCTGATCGAAAAGGTCAAGGCGCTCACCCAGGTGAACCTGAATCTGCACGTGCTCACCCTCGGTTTTGCCCGGCGCATGACGGCCTACAAGCGCCCCGACCTGTTGTTTTCCGATCTTGCGCGCCTGAAGAGCATCGCCAGGGAGCGGCCGTTGCAACTGGTGCTGGCCGGCAAGGCGCATCCGCGCGACGACGGCGGCAAGCGGCTGATTGAAACGCTGCACGCGCACATGCGCGAACTCGCCGCCGACATCACCATCGCCTATTTGCCGAACTACGATTTACAGATTGCGCAGGCCATGACCGCCGGGGTGGACGTGTGGCTCAACACGCCGCTGCGTCCCCTGGAGGCCTCCGGCACCAGCGGCATGAAGGCGGCGCTCAATGGCGTGCCGCAACTCTCCGTGCTGGACGGCTGGTGGATCGAGGGTTGCATCGAAGGCGTTACCGGCTGGGCGATAGGCGACACCAAGGAAGCGCCAAACGGCGCCGACGGCCGCGAGCTTTATCAAAAACTGGAACAGGCAGTGCTGCCTCTTTACTACGGCAACCGCGCGGGCTGGATCGGCATGATGAAGGGTGCAATCTGCAAGAACGCCTGCTACTTCAACAGCCACCGCATGATGCGCCGCTACGCGACCGAAGCCTACCTGCGCTGAGTGCGGCGTGTGATGCGCATCCTGGTGCTCAACTGCGGCAGCGCGACGCTCAAGTTTCAGTTGTTTGAATCAAACAGCGCCGGACTCCGTTCTCTGGCGCATGGCGTCATCGAGGCCGGCGGCAATTACGCCCAGGCCACGCTGAACGCATTTGCGCAGTTAAGCCGTGTTGCAGGTGAGACGTGGGCTGAATCATTAACCGCCGTGGCACATCGCATTGTGCACGGCGGCGGGCGTTTCGTTACGCCGGCGCGCATCACCCCGCAGGTGTTGCGCGAGATCGAGTCGTTGAACGCGCTTGCGCCGCTGCACAACCCTCCGGCGCTGGAGGTGATCCGCGCGGCGCGCGAAAAGCTGGGCGACAGCGTACCCATATACGCGGTGTTTGATACCGCGTTTTATCACGACTTGCCGGATGAAGCGAAACACTATGCGCTGCCCGCCGCCTGGGCGCGTGATTACTCCATCCGGCGCTACGGCTTTCACGGCATCGCGCACCGTTATTTATATGAGCGCTACGCGGAGTTGACCGGAAAACACGCCGGGCGCGTCATCACCCTGCAACTCGGCCAGGGTTGCTCCATGAGCGCGCTACGCAACGGCAAGCCGGTGGATACCAGCATGGGTTTCACGCCGCTGGAAGGACTCATCATGGCCACGCGCCCCGGCGACGTGGACCCGGGCGCGCTGCTGCACCTGCTGCGCGCAGGCATCAGTGTGGATGAATTGGATCGTGGGTTGAACACGCGCTCCGGACTGCTGGGGCTGTCCGGAGTCAGCGGCGACATGCGCGAGTTGCTGAAGCTCGAAGCGCAAGGTCACGCCGGCGCTGCGCTTGCGATAGGCGCCTTCTGCCGGCGCGCGCGAAAATACCTCGGCGCCTATCTCGCGCTCCTGGGCGGGACGGACGCAATTCTGTTCGGCGGCGGCATCGGCGAACACGCGCCGCAAATCCGCGCGCGCATTTTATCCGGCATGGAGTGGTGCGGGTTGGCGCTAGATGACGCGGCCAATGCAGCGGCGCTGGGCGTCGAACGGCGCATCGGCGCGCACCATTCCGCAGCGGATATCTACGTTATCCCGGTGAACGAAGAATTACTGATCGCGCGCGAAGTGCGCGATCAGCTTGCGGCAGGCGGTGCGGCGGCTTCATAATCCGCGAGGCGGTCCCGTCCGCGTCAGACAAAATGAATCCGCACCACGCGCATGAATGGCAGCCTCACCACCCTCATCGCGGTCATTGACCGTCTCACTGAGCGCGGTGACATGCCGGCGCTCATCGCCCTGCATGAGGAGGGTGCGCAGACATGGACGTACGCCGGACTGGTGGAGTATGTGCTGCCTCTGGCGCGCGGCCTCTCTGGACGGGTCGAGCGCGGAGAAGCGGTGGCGATTTTCGCCGCCGACCGGCCGGAGTGGATCGCGGCGGCGCTCGCGGCGCTGCGCGCCGGGGCAGCGGTGCTGCCGCTGGACGTACAGCTCACCGAGGACGTGCTGCGCCACGTGCTTGCGGACAGCGACGCACGCCTGGTGTTCACCACCGCCGACAAGGCGGAGCGGCTGGCGCGCGCGGACACGGCGGGCGGGATCACCCCGGTGCTGCTCGACGCCAATGAGCATGACGCGCGCAGTTGGCGCAAACTTTTTGCAAGCACCCCGCGCGAATTAGCGCAGGCCGCACCGGATGACGTCGCGGCGCTGTTCTACACCTCCGGCACCACGGGCATGCCCAAGGGCGTGCCGCTCACCCACGCCCAGCTCGCGTTCCAGATCAACGCCATCCTCGCCACCGGATTAGTCGGCGCAGAGGACCGGGTGGCGCTGCCTCTGCCGCTGCACCATGTCTATCCCTTTGTGCTGGGCGTACTCACTCCGCTCGCGCTGGGGCTTCCGCTCATCATCCCGCAGGCGCTCACCGGACCGCAGATCGTGCGCGCGCTGCGCGAAGGGGAGGCCACCGTCATGATCGGCGTGCCGCGCCTGTACAGCGCCATGTTTGACGGCATCCTCGCGCGGGTGCGGGCGCGCGGCCGTCTCGTGGCGGCATTGTTTCGCGCCATGCTCGCCGTTTTGGTCTGGCTGCGCCGGGGGTTTGGCATCCACCTGGGAAGGCGGCTGTTCGGGAGTCTGCATAAGCAAATCGCCCCGCACCTGCGCCTGCTCGCCTGCGGCGGGGCGGCGCTGGATGCGGAGCTCGCCTGGCGTCTGGAAGGATTGGGCTGGCGGCTCGCCATCGGCTACGGCCTCACCGAAACCGCGCCGCTGCTCAGCCTGAATCTGCCCCCCTCGCCGAGGCTTAACAGCGTCGGGCGGCCGGTGCCGGGAGTGGAGATCAAGATTGACACCGCGGTGCGCGTGGAGCACCTGGAGCGCGGTCTGCCGCCGGGCCAAGGTGAAATCCTCGCGCGCGGGCCCAACGTGTTTCGCGGCTACCGCAACCTGCCTGAGCAAACCCGCGCCGCGTTCACCGGCGACGGCTGGTTTCGCACCGGCGACCTGGGACAATTCGACAGTGAGGGGTATTTGCACATCACCGGCCGGGTGAAGGAACTGATCGTCACCGCCGGCGGTGAAAACATCCAGCCGGAAGGAGTGGAAAACGCCTACGCCGCGCATCCTTTCATCCGTGAATTCGCCTTGCTGGAATATCAGGGAAATCTGGCGGGACTGGTGCTGCCGGAGCCGGGCGAGATCCGCCGCCGCGGCTACACCGAAATCGCAGCGGCGATCCGCGAGGCGGTCAACGACGTCAGCAAGACCCTGCCCTCTTATCAGCGCGTCACCGACTTCGCCGTCACCCGCGACCCGCTGCCGCGCACCCGTCTGGACAAGTTGCAGCGCCATTTGCTGCCGCATTTTTTCGAGCAGGCCAAGGCCGGGGAACACCGGGGCGAAGCCGCCGGAGCCCTGCCGCTGGAGAAAATGGCCGCGCAGGACCGGCTGCTGCTGGAAAACCCCGTCGCGCGCCAGGTGTGGGACGGGCTCTGCGCGCGCTATCCGGAGCGGCGCCTGACGCCGGACACCAGCCTGCGCCTTGATCTGGGCGTGGATTCGCTGGGCTGGATCGAGCTGGCGCTGGAAATTCAGAGTCACGGCGGCGTGGAGCTGACCGAGGACGCCATCGGGCGCATCGAGACGGTGCGCGACCTGCTCAAGGAGGCGCAACAAGCGCCCGCGGCATCCGGCGCACCGGTCTCCTGGGAGGAACCGGAACAGGTCCTGAGCGCGGAACAGATGCGCTGGCTTGAACCTCCGGGCGCGGCGCTTTCGGCCGTCTCGTTTACTCTTTTTCTGCTCATCCGGCTTGTGTTTCGCCTGCTGTTCCGGCTCAGGGTGGAGGGGCTTGAGCGGCTGCCGGCGGGCCAGTTCGTGCTCACCCCCAACCATGTGAGCTATCTCGACCCGCTGGTGGTGGGGGCGGCGCTGCCCTGGCGGCTGGTGCGCCGCACCGACTGGGGCGGCTGGACCGGTGTCATGTTCACCAACCCGC
Source organism: Gammaproteobacteria bacterium (assembly GCA_003599485.1). GTDB lineage: Bacteria > Pseudomonadota > Gammaproteobacteria > SURF-13 > SURF-13 > SURF-13. The sequence goes on along the minus strand of QZKM01000005.1, from coordinate 34,951 downwards.
TGATGCGCGCCTTTTCGCGCCTCGCCCGCGTGCTGCCGGTGGAGCCGGAGCGCGGCGCGCTCTCCAGTCTCGCTTTCGGCGCGGCGGCATTGCAGCGCGGCCACAACCTGGTGTGGTTCCCCGAAGGGGAGCGCTCCGCGAGCGGCGAGCTTAAACCGTTCCGCCCGGGCATCGGCATGCTGCTCAAGCGTTTTCCCGCGCCCGTAGTCCCGGTCTGCATCCACGGCGCCTTTGAGGCGCTGCCGGTAAGCCGCGCCTGGCCGCGCCTGCGGCGCATCACGGTGACGTTCGGCAAGGCGCTCGACCCGATGGAACTTGCCGCGCGCGGCGCGGGTTCCGATCCGGCCGGCCGCATCACCAGCGCCCTGCATGACGCCGTCAGCGCCCTGACGCGCCTCTGAATAATTTTACGCGCGGCGCAAGACTACGGGTATGCGCTGCCTGCCGAAGTGCCCCGCTTGCGTCTCGAACCTTCCCGCAAGCGGGGTGTAACATTGCGGGCAACGGCCGTCCGGCGTCAAGCGGTATTCCAGAATCTCGTACCAGTCGCGCACGATGAGCGGGGCGTGACAGGCGTGGCAGAACGTGGTGTCCCCCTCACGGTCGTGCACGTTGCCGGTGTAGACATAATGCAGGCCGGTGTTCAGGGCGATACGGCGCGCGCGTTTCAACGTCGCGGCGGGCGTGGGCGGCACGTCGAGCATCTTGTAATCGGGATGAAAGGCGGAAAAGTGCAGCGGTACATCGGGGCCCAGATTTTCCATGATCCACTCGCACAGCTTGCCAAGCTCGGCGTCGGAGTCGTTATAGCCGGGGATGAGCAAGGTGGTGATTTCGAACCACGTTTGTGTTTCGTGCTTTAAATACCGGAGCGTCTCCAGCACCGGCTGCAGGCGGGCGCCGGTGACTTTGTAGTAAAACTCATCCGTGAACGCCTTCAAGTCCACGTTGGCTGCGTCCATCCTGGCGTAGAAATCGCGTCGCGCCGCGTCGTGCATGTAGCCCGCCGTCACCGCCACGGCCTGGATGCCGCGCGCGTGGCAGGCGTCCGCCACGTCCATCGCGTACTCGGCGAAGATCACCGGGTCGTTGTAGGTGAACGCCACGCTCTTGCAGCCGTATTGCCCGGCGGCGCGCGCGATGTCCTCCGGGCTGGCCTCATCGGTCAACCGGTCAAACTCGCGCGACTTGGAGATGTCCCAGTTCTGGCAGAACTTGCAGGCGAGATTGCAGCCCGCGGTGCCGAACGACAGCACGCTGGTGCCGGGATAGAAATGGCTCAGCGGCTTCTTCTCGATGGGGTCCACGCAGAAGCCGGAGCTGCGCCCGTAGGTGGTGAGAATCATCCCGCCGCCTTCCATCTTGCGCACGAAGCACGCGCCGCGCTGGCCTTCGTGCAGTTTGCAGTCGCGCGGGCACAGGTCGCACTGGATGCGGCCGTCTTCCAGTGTATGCCAGTAACGGGCGGGATAATTTACTTCGCTCATATCAATGCAGAGACGCCTCGATTTCACGCCACTTGGTTACGCTGTAGCGGTACACCTTGATCTCATCGCTCCAGAAGCCTGGCGCAAGCCCGGCCTTGTGTTTAAGCTCGCGCACAAAATCTTCGGGTTCAGGCAGGTGTTGCCACACCTGCGGCAGAAACGTGCCGCGCAGCGCGCCGTAACGCAGCGCCACGCCATCCAGGTGCGGCCGCAACTGCGCGCAGAGATCGGCCTGGTCTTCGCACACTACCGGCTCCATGTCCGACAGCAGCGACACCTCAATGCGCGTGTGCGTCAACTCATAAGGCGCAAGCGGCGCAAAGCGCGGATCATGCAACGCCGCGGCGCGCGCGTTGGCGCGCACGTCCTCGATCAGCGGACGATGCGCCTCCAGCGTGCCGATGCAGCCGCGCAGCTTTCCATATTGAGTAAGGGTGACAAAACAGGCGCCGTGTTCACGCAGCCAGTCTTCCGTGGATACGGCGGCGGGCATTTCACCCAGCGCTTCGCGCAGGCTCGCGCGCGCCAGCTTCAATAACACCGGACCGCGGTCACTGGACACGGCCGTCACCCTCATAAAACGCAAACGCGCTGTAGCCGACCACCTGATCGCGCGGCCCGGCGGTGTCGCCGGAGTTGCGCAAGTCGAGCAACTGCGCACGCAGCCCTCGCGCGCGCGCGATTTGTAATAAACCGTTGAGCGGAGTCGCGCCACAGGCTTGTTCATGGCTGAGCGGCTTCGGCTCAAGCGCCAGTATTTGCGCGGCGGTGCTTTGATCCGTTTGCCGGGCAATGGAATACGGCAGGTAGTGCGACAAATCGGAGCTGATGACGATCAGCGTCTCCGCACCGCCCCATAAGCATTCAAGCACCTGCGCCACCTCGTCCGGCGAGGCCTCGCCCACGGCCAGCGGCACGATGCTGAAATCAGTCAGAACGCGTTGCAGGAAAGGCAATTGCACCTCCAGCGCGTGCTCCCAGGCGTGCGCCGCTGCGCTCACGCTCACTTGCGGAAGACCGGCAATCGCCCGCAGCGCTTCCTGTTCCACGGCAACGGCCCCCAACGGCGTGGCGAAGGCCGCGGTCTCGGGCAAGGCAAGTCCGCGCACCGGGACGCGGTGCGCGGGGCCGAACAGCACTACGCGCTTGACGCGCGCGGCGGCGGACTTGATGCGCGCATAGGCGCTCGCCGCGACAGGGCCGGAGTACACATAACCCGCGTGAGGCGCCAATAACACCTTGGGCACAGGCTCCTCGGCTGCAACCGCGGCGCGCAGCAAATCATCCACCTCGCGCGCCAGGCGCGCGGGTTCGGCGGGATAAAAGCGGCCCGCAACGGCGGGCAGGCGAATATCAGACATGAGGCGCATGCGGGAAAATCAAATCAATATTCAAATAAAATGGGGTCCACCTCTGTTCCTCTCAAGGGGTAAATCTCAAGCCAGCAATTCCTTTAACTCAAGCGCGTTGCGCACTGCATAGCCCGCTTCGTCATTGTCGAAATAGACATAGACTTGTTTTAAATGAGACCAGCCGCGAATACGTTCCGCCCAGCCGCGCAGCGCCCGTTTGGAATAACAGCCCGCATAAGCGCCGTCCGGCCCGTGCAGGCGCACGTAGGCAAAATCGGCGGTGATTTCGAGCGGCGCGCAAAAACCCGCCAGATCAAAGATGCAAAACGCGGCGTTGTGTTCCTGCAACGCGGCATACACTTCCGGGTGATGCCATGAAGGGTCACGAAACTCAAAGGCGCAGGAAAGATCTTCGGGCAACGCCGCGAGAAATTGCTCGATGCGTTGAGTGTTTTTCTTCCAGCGCGGCGGAAGCTGAAACAGCACCGGCCCGCGCTTCTCCTTTAGCGCCTCCAGCACCGGCATCATGCGCATGAGCCCCGCGCGGGGCTGTTTCAGCTTTTTCATGTGCGTGATATAGCGGCTGGCCTTGACCGCGAAGCAAAATGCCGGCGGCGTGTTGTCATGCCACCCCTGCACGGTACTTACCGCGGGCAGGCGGTAGAAGGTGTTATTGACCTCAACGGTATTGAAATGGCGCGCATAAAACGCAAGCATCTGTTGCGGACGCATCTCAGCGGGATAAAAGACGCCGCGCCAATGAGCATAGTGCCAGCCGGAACTGCCGATGCGCAGTTCCGGCATTACAGGGTGCGTGACAGCAAGGCGCGCAACTCTTTGAGCGGACGCGTGTTCACGACATCGTCCTTTTCCAGCCAGCCGCGCCGCGCCTGGCCTATGCCGAAACGCAGGTAATCAAACTGTTGCACGCTGTGCGCATCCGAGCTGACCGCCAGCAGCACGCCTTCTTCCTTGGCCATCTGGATGTAGATATCGAGCAGATCGAGCCGATCCGGCTGAGCGTTGATTTCCAGAAAACAGCCGCGCTCGCGCGCGTGGCGGATGAGGCGCGGCATGTCCACGTCATACGGCTCGCGCTGCTCGATCAGGCGTCCGCTGGGATGGGCGAGGATGGAGAAGTGCGGGTGATCCATGGCCTTTAGAATGCGCGCGGTCTGTTTGTCGCGCGACAGATCAAAGCGGCTGTGCACGGCGGCGACCACGACATCGAGCCTGCCCAGCAGATCATCGGGCAGATCGAGCGCGCCGTCTTCGAGAATATCCACCTCGATGCCCTTGAGCAGCGTGACGCCTTTTAACTCCGCGTTCAGACGGTCAATCTCGTCCATCTGCGCCAGCAGACGCTGCGGCGTAAGTCCGCGCGCTACGGTAAGGCGGCGCGAATGCTCGGTGATGGCCAGGTATTCAAGGCCGCGCGCCTTTGCGGCCTCGGCCATCTCGCGCACGGTGTTGCGCCCGTCGGTGGCGCGGGTGTGCGCGTGCAGGTCGCCGCGCAAATCGCCGAACTCAACCAGCTTGGGCAGCCTGCCGCCGCGCGCGGCCTCGATCTCGCCGCGGTTCTCGCGCAGTTCCGGCTCGATGTAGGGCAGGCCGACGGAGGCGTACACCGACTCCTCGGTTGCGCCCGCGATGCGCCGTTTGCCGCGAAACACGCCGTACTCATTGATCTTGAGGCCCATCTCCTGGCCCATTTTCCGCAGCGCGATGTTGTGCGACTTGCTGCCGGTGAAATAATGCAAGGCCGCACCGTAGGATTCCTCCGCCACCACGCGCACGTCCACTTGTAACTTGGAGCGCAACAACACCGTGGCGCGCGTCGTACCCTGCGCCAGGATCTCGGCGACTTCGTCATAACTCACGAAGCGCTCCATCACCGGAGCGGCGCGCTTCGCAGTCACCAGGATATCGAGATCGCCCACCGTTTCCTTGCAGCGCCGGAAACTTCCCGCCACGATGACGCGGCTCACGCCCGGAGCAGCCTTGAGATACGCCACCAGGCGCTCGGCGTACTGCGCGGCGGCGGCGAGCTTGAAGCGTCCGGCGGAGCCGGCCTGCGCGGCGACGGCCTCCAGTATCTTCGCCTCGCTCCTGGCGCCGAAGCCGTGCACATTCCGGATACGCCCGTCGCGCGCGGCGCGCGCGAGCTGTTCGATACTGTGGATATCAAGCTCTTGATAAAGCGTTTTGACCTTTTTTGGGCCGAGGCCGGGGAGTTTTAACAGTTCGATGAGCGCGGGCGGGGTGCGTTTGCGCAGCTTCACCAGCATGGCGCTCTTGCCGGTGGTCACGATCTCCTGAATCTTGCCCGCCAGGTCCGCGCCGATGCCCGGCAACTCGGTGAGATCAGCGCCCCCGGCGAGCATGTCGCTCAGTTCGCGATTCAGGTCGCCGATCAGGCGCGCGGCGTTGCGGTAGGCGCGCACGCGGAACGGATTGGCGTTTTCGATCTCCAGCAGATCGGCGATTTCCTCGAATACCGTGGCCACGTCGGCATTATGCACCGGCAGCACGCGCTTCACGTCGCGCGGCGTGTGCGGTGGTGGTGTGGCGCGCCGGACGCGCATTCGGCCGCCTAGCGTTTCTTCTTTTTTTCCAGAGCTTGCTCGCGCGAGATCAATTTGGCCAGCTCCGTCATCTCTTCCGACAACAGCCCGATGATGTCGTCCACCGTGAGGATGCCGGCCAGGCCGCCTTTGCTGTTCACCACCGGCAGCCGGCGCACGCCCTTGGTGCGCATGAACTGGATGGTCTCGTAGACGCCGTCGGTCTCGCGCGCGGTGACCAGATTAAAGCTCATGATGTCGCCCACGGTCACCGAGTCGAGGTCCAAATCCTTGGCGATCACCTCGATCACGATGTCACGGTCGGTAACGATGCCCACCGGCTCGCGCTGCGCGGGTTTTTCCTCCACCACCACGACGTCACCCACATGATGCTGACGCATGATTTGCGCGGCGGCGCGTATGGACTCGCCGCGCGTGACAAACACCACCTCTCTGCTGCAAAGCTCGCCTATGGGCATAACGCCTCCTCCTTGTGGAAGGAAGCTCTGATTTATTCAGAGCTTCCGTTCTGAATAATTCCATGGATGGAATTATTCAGGGCTTTCTTAAAATCTTTTTCATGATCTCGCGCATGAACGCAGGCAGGTCGGAAGGCTGTCTGGAGGTGATGAGATTGCCGTCCACCACCACCTCGCGTTCTTCATACGCCGCGCCCGCCTGGCGCAACTCGCCGGCCACGGTTTTGTAGCAGGTGGCGCGCCGCCCGCGCATCACGCCCGCCGAAACCAGAATCTGCGGACCGTGGCAGATCGCCGCGACGGGCTTGTTGTCGAGAAAAAACGCCTTGACGATGTCCAGCGCCGCCTTGGCGGCGCGCACCGCCTCCGGCGCCTTGCCGCCGGGCAGCACGAGCAGATCATACTCGCCGGGCTTGATCTCTTGCAGCGTGTGATTGGCCTCTATCGCGTAACCGTGCTTGCCGCTGATGGCTCCCTTTTTTAAAGAGGCGACATCCACCGTGACGCCCGCCTCCTTCAACCGGTAATAAGGCACAAGCAGCTCGGAGTCTTCAAAACCATCCGCGCTGATGATGAGCGCCTTCATGGAGTCGCTTCAGGCAACACGCCGGAACTCGGTCTTCAGGCACGCGGGACACGGCGGCAGGTGCCCAGTCTTCGGCACGCTCAGCGTGTGGTGGCAGTGGGCGCACACAAACTCGCCGCCGTGGGTGATGTCGCCGGCGTGGTAGACCAGCGTCGCATCCAGCTTGGCGCCGAATTGACTGCTCCACTCGCCCAGCGCCTTGGCCCCCTGCGCCAGCATCTTGCCGCTCTTGTCGCGCCACGCCTCCAGCAGGCCGCCCGCCGTTTCACCCAGGGCCTGCGCCTGCGGCTTCATGGCCTGATAGGAGCTGGCCAAATCCTTCTTCAGCGCCGCGCTGACCTTGCTCACCGTTTCGCCGGTGTATTCACCCGCCTCTTTAAGGCGTTTGGTGGCGCTCTCCAGCGCGCTTTTGATGTTGTCCGCGCTCACCGCATCGAGCGCCTGGCCCAGAATCTTTTTCACCTCGATGCGCAGCTTTTCATAGGCGTCCAGTTCTTTTTTCTGATCGGGGGATTCGCTCGGCGTAGTTTGCGTATTCATAAATACTCCGCGTCTTGATTGTTCATGCGTAAAATAACGCTGGGCCGGGCCAGAGACCTTGATCTTCGTCAAGGAATCCAGAGATTCGCCAACTATAATTGCCTCAAAGGGTTACGGGAGCGTGCGTTGTATTCAGGCAGATTTGCGCAAATCACCGCGGCGCTGGCAGGCCATCTCCTGTGGCGCGGGCTGATAGCGCTGCGGCTGTGGCGCAGCCAGTCATCGCCCGCGCAGAAATTGCGCGGCACGCTGGAAGGTCTGGGGGCGACGTTCGTCAAGCTCGGCCAGGGGTTGAGCCTGCGCCATGACTTGCTGCCGGAGGATTATCTCGCCGCCCTGCGGGATTTACAGGATAAAGTAGCGCCCTTTCCCGGTGCGCTGGCGGTGCGCGAAATAGAAGGCGCGCTGGGCAGGCCCGTCAACGAGTTGTTTTCCGAATTTGACGCGCAGGCGTTCGCCGCCGGCTCCATCGCGCAGGTGCACAAGGCGCGCATGCGCGACGGGCGGCAGGTGGTGGTCAAGGTGCGCCGCCCCGGCATCAAGCTTCAGATAGACCGGGACATGCGCATGTTGAAGGCGCTGGTGCGCGTGCTGCTGGTGTTAATGCCCGGCCTGCAGCAATACGAGCCGCTGGAAATCATCCAGGAAATCTGGACCAACCTGCGCAAGGAAACCGACTTCCGCCAGGAGGCGCGCAACATCGGGCGCTTCGTGGAAGGATTCAAAGGCTCCGCCACCGTGCACGTTCCGGCCGCCGTGGACGAACTCTACACGGAATCGGTGCTGGTGCAGGAGATGAGCGGCGGCCTGCGCGTGTGCGATCTCGGCTTTGCCGAAAAGGGGCCGCCGCTGGCCGAGGCCTTCGTGGACGCCTATCTGCACCAGTTTTTCGTGCTGGGCGCGTTTCACGGCGACCCGCATCCCGGCAACCTGTTCATCATGAACGACGGGCGCATCTGTTTTCACGATTTTGGCCTGGTCGGTTTTCTGGATAACGCGACGAGCAGGAATCTCGCCGCCTTCATGCAGGCCTTCATCCGCCAGGACAGCGCCTGGATGCTGGACAGTTATCTGGACCTGGGCGTGCTGGGCGGGACGCTCAACCGCGCGGAGTTCCAGCACGGGCTGGATGAGCTGATCGCGGATTACGCCACGCTGCCGCTCAAGGATTGGTCCTTCGCCGAGGCCTTCATGCGCATCGCCCGCATCGGGCGCGGCCAGAATATCCGCATTCCGCACAATCTGCTGGTGCTGATGCGCGCGCTGTTTCTGATGGAAAACACGGTGCGCTGCCTCAATCCGCAGTTCAACCTGATGGACGGCCTGGTGGGCAAGGCGGAGCAGGTGCTCAAGGCGTCCGCGCGCGAAGCCGGCGTCGAGCAGACGACCGCCCGCTTGCGATACGAAACCGCGCTGGCGGTTCAGGAGTTGCCGGCGTCGCTAGGCGCGCTGGTGCGGCGCTTGCGCAGCGAAGGGTTGCAGTTTCGTCTGCACCATCACGGCCTGGAAGACCTGGAGGGCCACATTGACCGCAGCAGCAACCGCATGGCGCTCGCCCTCGTCACCCTGGGCCTGTACATCGCCGCCTCGCTGCTCATGCAGAACAGCGCCGGGCCGCGTCTCGCCGGCATGCCGCTGTTCGCCCTGCTGGGCTATGTGCTCGCCCTGTGGTTTACCTTCCGCCTGGTGCGCGGCATCACCCGCTCCGGCAGGCTGTAAACTGGCCAGGGATTGCCTAGCCCGCAACGTACTGCTGTAAATCGCCCGTCTTCAGGTGCATCAGGTCTTTCTTGATGGTCTTGCTCACCAGTTTCGAGGTCTCGCCGTTCAGGGCGTTCAGCAGTTCGCCCAGAAAACCCGGTTCCGCCACCAGCACCAGTTTCTCGTAGGAATGAGCGTTGCGCCCGTCGTTGAGAAAATCCGCAAGGTGCAGGGTGAACTGACGCGTGACGTTTTCGGTGGGCTCATGATGCCCGCTGAAGCCGTGCCGCTCTCCGAAGCTGGTGAAGATGCGTCCCGGCTTGTCGGAGACGATGTCCTGACTGTGCAGATGACCCTCCGGGTGCAGGATGTCCTGCACGTGCTGCAGGGGCTTGCCCGGTTCCTTGCTTTCAAACAGTTTTGCCTTGCTGCGGTCCGCCACCAATATCCATGTCGTTTCCATCGTCACTCCCTCTTTCAACGTGTATTGTCCGTCAACTTCGCCATGCAGGCGCCAGATGGTGTTCGAACCACTGCCGCGCCAAGTCCGCCACCTCCTCCAGCGCACCCGGCTCCTCAAACAAATGCGTGGCGCCGGGGATGATTTGCAGCTTTTTCTCCACCTGCAATTGCTCAAACGCCTCTTTGTTGAGATCAATCACCACGGCGTCCTCCCCACCCACCAGGAGCAACGTCGGCGCCTTGACCCGCGCCAGTGCTGCGCCGGCCAGGTCGGGCCGTCCGCCGCGCGACACGATGGCGCTCACGCCGCGCGGATGTTCCGCCGCCGCCACCAGGGCCGCGGCGGCGCCGGTGCTGGCGCCGAAATAGCCGGTCTTGAGCGCGCGCGTCTGTGGCTGCTGCCGCAGCCAATCGGTCACTTGCGCGAGCCGCCTAGCGAGCAGCTTGATGTCAAAGCGCAAGTGCCCGGTAGCGCGCTCGGCGAACTCCTCGTCGCTGGTCAGAAGATCAAACAGCAGCGTGGCCAGCCCCACCTCTTGCAGATGCCGCGCCACGAAACGGTTGCGCGGGCTGTGGCGGCTGCTGCCGCTGCCGTGCGCGAACACCACGATGCCGCCCGCGTCCGGAGTTAAATGCAGATTGCCTTCCAGCGTGACCTCGCCCGCCGGTATGCGCACCAGATATTCCTCAGGCTCGTCCAGTCTCGGATAGTGAACGGTTGTTCCCGGTTCATTCTTCATCGCATCACCTCTCGCCTGCACCAAACAGCGTCATCGCTTGTAAATAACGATAAGCCAACTACCGCAACAGGCCCTTGATGTAGATCAAGCTTTTTCATGCCGCGCGCTATAGAATGACCTCACGCATGGACATCACATTTTTAGGCGCCACCGGCACGGTGACCGGTTCCAAGTACCTCGTCGGCTCCGGCAAGAGCCGGATTCTGGTGGACTGCGGCCTGTTTCAGGGTTACAAGCATCTGCGCCTGAGAAATCGCGCGCCGTTTTCCGCAGACCCCAAAGAGATTGACGCGGTGGTGCTCACCCACGCGCACATAGACCACAGCGGTTATCTGCCGCTGCTGGTTAAAAACGGCTTTTCCGGCAAAATATATTGCAGCGCGGCGACCCGCGACCTCTGCGCCATCCTGCTGCCGGACAGCGGACATCTGCAGGAGGAAGAGGCGCGTTACGCCAACAAGCGCGGCTCGTCCAAACACCGTCCGGCGCTGCCGCTGTATACGCTCGATGACGCGCAACGCGCGCTGCAACAATTCACGCCTGTTGCATTCAACAAGGAAGTTGCCCTGGGCGGCGTCAGCGCGCGCCTGATCCCCAACGGCCACATGCTGGGTTCGGGTTGTGCGCTTTTAAAGGATCACCATACCTCACTGCTGTTTTCCGGCGACCTCGGCCGCCCCAACGACCTCATCCTGCACGAACCCGCCGCCGTGCAGCGCGCGGATTACCTGGTGATGGAGTCCACCTACGGCAACCGCCGCCACGATCCCTCCGACCCGCAGATCGCACTGGCCGAGATCATTCATCGCACCGTCGCGCGCCACGGCGTGATGGTGATTCCCTCCTTCGCCGTGGGGCGCGCGCAGACCTTGCTGTATTACATACACCTGCTCAAGGCGACCCAGGCCATCCCCGACATTCCGGTGTTTCTGGACAGCCCCATGGCGGCGGACGCCACGCGTATCTTTCACGAACACCGCGCGCTGCACCGGCTTAGCGACGCGCAATGCGACGCCATGTGCCGCGCGGCGCACATCGTCAACAGTCCGGAGGAGTCCAAGGCGCTGGATCGGCGCCACGGGCCGATGATTATCATCTCCGCCAGCGGCATGGCCACCGGCGGGCGCGTGCTGCATCACCTCAAAACCTTCGCGCCGGATGCGCGCAACACCATTTTGTTCGCCGGCTTCCAGGCCGGCGGCACGCGCGGCGCGGCGATGTTGAACGGCGCCGAGAGCATCAAGATTTTCGGCGAGTACGTCCCGGTGCGCGCCGAAGTGGTGTTGCTCGACAACCTCTCCGCGCACGCCGATTATGAGGAAATCCTCGACTGGCTGGAACACTTCGAGCGCGCGCCACGCACCACCTTCATCACCCACGGCGAACCCGCCGCCGCCGACGCCCTGCGCCATCACATCGAGGAACGTTTCGGCTGGCGCGTGTGCGTGCCGGATTATCTGGAAAAAGTGGTGCTGAAATAGTGTATCCAGCGTTGATGTCCTCTTACCAAAGAGACAGGATAAGATTCTGGCTAGATCAATAATTCTATCTATCCGTTCGGCACTTACATACAGGAGCTATCAAATCTACCAGAATTTTCTTCGCAGAATCAGTAACGCCGCCAAAACAAAACCAATTGTCAGCTCTATCCAGAATTTTCTTTTCTCGACGGATGTAAGTAACTCACGTAACGGAGGACTAGACGCCTTTTTTGAAATAAATTCCCAGGCAAAAAAGGCTCCGCCCAATGCTACAAAAGCGAGTGCGAATACTGAAAGCCATTTTATCTGTCCAGACGAGTTTATTCCCCGAAGTAGATCAAACTGCACAAAATACAGTGCAGCGGAGCCAAATAGACACCCTGTGCCAACTAATATAAATCCCCATTTCATCTTAGCTAGGGTTTCTCGCCTACATATCCAGGCAAAATACAGGATTAAAATCGAGTATAGGAGTAGATCAACAAATAATACTTCCCCAGAAGAAATTCTTTTCAGGAACTCGTTCATAATTTCAAACCTAACTATGGGCGGCTGGGGATAGTAGAGGCTGTGGTAGCTAAGAAGTGGCCCCACTCGTTTGAACAGCAGTCTGAGTTTTTTAAGTGGATTCCCTGCTATTTTCACGCTGCCAGTTCCACCGTCGGCAGCATCACGGCATAAGCTTCATCGGGTGTTTGCTTGCCCAGACTGGAATGCGGTCTGAAGCGATTGTACCAGTCGAGGTAGTGCTGAATCGAGGTCTGGGCCTCGGTGACCGAGTCATAGGCGTGCAGGGATACCCGCTCGTACTTCACCGATTTCCACAGACGCTCCACGAACACATTGTCCCGCCGGGCCCCGCGCCCGTCCATAGAGAGCTTGCCGCCGCACTCTTTGACGGCCTGCACAAACGCCTGCGCGGTAAACTGGCTGCCTTGGTCGGTGTTGACAATCTCGGGGCGGCCATAGCGGTTGAGCGCCTCGGCGAGCACATCCACGGCATGACAGGCTTCCAGCGTGATGGCGATCTTCGCTGCCAGTACCTTGCGGCTCCTCCAGTCCATCACCGCCGTGAGGTAGACGAAGCCTCTGGCCATCGGGATATAGGTCTTGTCCCCGGCCATGGCCGCCAGCGCCACTTTGGCCTTGAACACGGCTGAGTGTGTCCGCCTCGCTCTTCTTGCCATCTCTTGCTCCATATCCAGGCCTTCTCGGGCCGTCAAAGGTAGCAGAGTCTCCACTTATCGGCCTATTCAAATTTCCGGGGCCGGCTCTCCCTGCTGTCCTCTGACAACAATCTCAAAAAGCGCCTCGGCGGGCGCGTGCGCCGGATTATCTGGAGAAGGCAACGCTGGGCTGAGGCAGCGGCTCCCCGTCTCTTTGCCCGGCGTAGGCGGGTGCTATACTAATCACCGGGTTTTCAGCCGGAATTAAGTCTATGGCGGGGCACAGCAAGTGGGCCAACATCCAGCATCGTAAGAACGCGCAGGACGCCAAGCGCGGCAAGATTTTCACCAAGCTGATCCGTGAAATCACGGTCGCGGCGCGCCTGGGCGGAGGCGACGCGGCCACAAATCCGCGCCTGCGCCACGCCATAGACAAGGCGCTGGCGCAGAACATGACGCGCGACACCATCGAACGCGCGGCGAAGCGCGGCGCGGGCACGCTGGAAGGCGTGCACTACGAAGAAGTGCGTTACGAAGGCTACGGCCCCGGCGGCGCGGCGGTGATGGTGGACTGCATGACCGACAACCGCGTGCGCACCGTGGCCGACGTGCGTCACGCCTTCACCAAGTGCGGCGGCAACCTCGGCACCGACGGCTCGGTAAGCTATCTGTTCAGCAAAAATGGCGTGCTGAGTTATGCGCCGGGTTCGGATGAAGACCGCATCATGACCGCCGCGCTGGAGGCGGGCGCGGAGGACATCATTACCAACGACGACGGCTCCATCGAGGTGATCACCGCGCCAAATGCCTTTGAACAGGTTAAACAGGCGATGACCGAGGCGCAGCTCGCGCCCGCGCACGCCGAAGTTACGATGCGCGCCTCCACCAGCGCCGAACTGAGCGGCGAGGACGCTCAGAAGATGGCCAAACTGCTGGATATGCTGGAAGACCTGGATGACGTGCAAAACGTCTACTCCAACGCCGATCTGCCCGAATCCGCCGTGACGGCGTGATAAAATCCCTCATGAGCCTGCCCCGTTGCGCATACTCGGCATAGACCCAGGCTCGCTCATTACCGGATTTGGGGTGATAGACGTGGCGCAGGGAAAAACCAGTTACATCGCCAGCGGCTGCGTGCGCATTGCGCCGGGCGCGCAGCCGGAGAGATTAAAAACCATCTTCGACGGTGTCGTGGAATTGAGCGCGAACTATCAGCCGGATGAAATCGCCATCGAGCGGGTGTTCATGCACCGCAACGTCTCCTCCGCGCTGAAGCTGGGCGAGGCGCGCGGCGCAGCGATTTGCGCCGCCGTGCTGCACGCGCTGCCGGTGCATGAATATACCCCGGCGGCGGTCAAACAAACCGTCGTGGGCAAAGGCAACGCCGGCAAGGAACAAATCCAGCACATGGTGCGCGCCCTGCTGCGCCTGCCTGCCGCGCCGCAGGCCGACGCCGCCGATGCGCTTGCGGTCGCCTTGTGCCACGCCTATGCGCGCCAGGCGCTGGCCCGTATCCCCGGCGCGCAGAGCCTCAGGCGGGGGCGCGCGCGATGATCGGCCAGTTGCGCGGCATACTGCTGAGCAAGGAGCCGCCCCATTTGCTGCTCGACGCGCACGGCGTGGGTTACGAGATCGAGGCGCCGCTGTCCACGTTTTACGACCTGCCCGCGCCGGGCAGTGAAATCACCTTATATACGCACCTCGTGGTGCGTGAAGACGCCCACCTGTTATTTGGTTTCGCCAACGCGCAGGAACGCACGCTGTTCCGCACCCTGTTGAAAGTCAACGGCGTTGGCGCCCGCCTCGCGCTGAGCATTTTATCCGGTGTCTCCGCGCAAGGCTTCGTGCGCTGCGTGCAGAACAACGACAGCGCCAGCCTCACCCGGCTGCCCGGCATCGGCAAGAAAACCGCCGAGCGCCTGCTGCTGGAAATGCGCGACAAGCTGAGCGGCTGGGAAGAAAGCGCCGTGCGCGGCGCGGCTCCGGTCAGCGCCTCTCCGGGCGACGCCATGCACGATGCCCTGAGCGCGCTGGTCTCGCTCGGTTACAAGCCGCACGAAGCCAGCCGCATGCTGCAAGGTATAGACGGCGCGGGCCTCAGCCGCGAGGAACTCATCCGCCGCGCGCTGCAGGCGCTGGCCAAGGCATGACCTCATGATTGAAACCGACCGCCTGATCGCCCCCGAAGTCAAGGCGCGCGAGGAAGAACTGGATCGCGCCATCCGCCCCAGGCGCCTGGCCGATTACGTGGGCCAGCCCGCGGTGCGCGAACAGATGGAAATATTCATCAGCGCGGCGAAGAACCGCGCCGAGGCGCTCGATCATGTTTTGATCTTCGGCCCGCCCGGCCTCGGCAAAACCACGCTCGCGCACATCATCGCCAACGAGTTGGGCGTGAACCTCAAGCACACCTCCGGCCCGGTGCTGGAACGCCCTGGCGATCTCGCCGCCATCCTCACCAATCTCGAAGCGCACGACGTGCTGTTCGTGGATGAAATCCACCGCTTGAGTCCGGTGGTGGAAGAAATTCTGTACCCGGCGCTGGAAGATTATCAGCTCGACATCATGATCGGCGAAGGCCCGGCGGCGCGCTCCATCAAACTCAATCTGCCGCCGTTCACGCTGGTCGGCGCCACCACCCGCGCCGGACTGCTCACCTCGCCCCTGCGCGACCGCTTCGGCATCGTGCAGCGCCTGGAGTTTTACAGCACCGAGGACCTGACCCGCATCGTGCAGCGCTCCGCGCAGATACTCAGCGTGGTGCTCGATCTCAACGGCGCACAACAAATCGCCGGCCGCTCGCGCGGCACGCCGCGCATCGCCAATCGCCTGCTGCGCCGCGTGCGCGACTTCGCCGAGGTCAAGGCCGACGGCCACATCACGCAGGAAGTCGCCGACCAGGCGCTCACCCTGCTCAACGTGGACCACAACGGCTTCGACATGATGGACCGCAAACTCCTGCTCGCCATCATCGAAAAATTCGGCGGCGGCCCGGTGGGCCTCGACAACCTTGCCGCCGCGCTGGGCGAAGAACGCGACACCATCGAAGACGTGCTGGAACCGTTCCTGATTCAACAAGGCTACCTCATGCGCACCCCGCGCGGCCGCATGGCCACCCGCGCCGCCTATTTGCACTTCGGCCTGAGCGCGCCGCAAGCCGCGCAAAACGCCATGCCGGATTTGTTTCGTGAAGCCTAGCGAATGCAGGCTGGGTGGAATACATGGGTGAATTCATCTGGCCAGTGCGAGTCTATTATGAGGACACGGACAGCGGCGGCGTGGTGTATCATGCCAATTATCTGAAGTTCATGGAGCGGGCGCGCAGCGAGTGGCTGCGCAGCCTGGGTTTTGAGCAGGACGCGCTCAAAAACGAATCGGGGATTATCTTCGCGGTGCGCGCCATCAGCGTGGACTTCCGCAGGCCCGCGCGATTTAATCAGCTGCTGGAGGTCAGCGCCAGGATCGGCGCATGCGGCAAGGCGAGCTTGAGTTTTGAGCAGCACATACGTCACAATAACGAGTTGCTGTGCAGCGGCCGGGTGAATATCGCCTGTCTTGACGCCGCCACGCTCAAGGCCCACCCCATTCCCAAACATTTGCTTGCCCAACTTTCCTCATGACCACTGATCTCTCTGTGCTGCAATTGGTGCTCGATGCGAGCATCCCGGTGCAACTCGTCATGTTGTTGCTGCTCGCCGTCTCCCTGGCGTCATGGACCATGATTTTCCTGAAACGCAGCGCGTTGAAGGGCGCACGCCGCTCCGCGGACGAGTTCGAGCAGCGCTTCTGGTCGGGCAATGATTTAACCGCGCTTTATAACCAGGTCACGCGCCGGCAGGAGATGTCCGGCCTGGAGGCGATCTTCGAGGCTGGGTTCAAGGAGTTCGTGCGCCTGCGCAAGCAAAGCGGCGCGGAACCGATGGCGGTGCTGGAGGGTGCGCAGCGCAGCATGCGCGTGGCGCTGGGGCGCGAAGTGGACGCGCTCGAGGTGCATCTTTCGTTTCTCGCCACGGTGGGCTCCACCAGCCCTTACGTCGGACTGTTCGGCACGGTGTGGGGCATCATGAACTCGTTCCGCAGCCTGGGCAACGTGCACCAGGCCACGCTCGCCATGGTTGCGCCCGGCATCGCCGAGGCGCTGATCGCCACCGCCATGGGTTTGTTTGCGGCCATCCCCGCGGTGATCGCCTATAACGGCTTCGCCAACGACGTCGAGCGTCTGCACAACCGCTACGACGCCTTCCTGGAAGAGTTCTCCACCATCCTGCAACGGCAGGCGCACAGCTAAAGGGCGCCTCTAAAAATGCATCTTTTGTCTTTATGCGGCGTTGGAATTCCGCTCGGAATGCTCATGTACTGGCGTGTACACTGCGCTTCCTCGCAGAATTCCGCCTTGCCTAAAGACAAAATCCACTATTTTTTAGAGGCGCGCTAAATGGCCGTCAAGCAACGCACCCGCCGCAGGCCAATGGCCGAGATCAACGTGGTGCCCTATATAGATGTGATGCTGGTGCTGCTGGTGATCTTCATGATTACCGCCCCGCTGCTCGCCACCGGCGTCAAAGTGGAACTTCCGCAGGCCGCCGCCAATCCAATCGAGCGTGAGAGCAAGGAGCCGCTGGTGGTGAGCGTGGATGCCGCGGGCAATTATTTTCTGAACGTGGGCGAGAACCATGAAAAGCCCGTGGACGAAACTACGCTGGTACAGCGCGTGGCGGCGGTGTTGCGCAACCAGCCCGGCACGCCGGTGCTGGTGCGGGGCGACAAGAACGTGAATTACGGGCGCGTGGTGCGCGCCATGACGCTGTTGCAAAGCGCGGGCGCACCCAACGTGGGGCTGGTCACCGAATCGTCCGCTACGACGCCGCCCAAGCCTTCGTCATAAAATGTTAAAAGAGTTGCGCAATAATCCGCGGGCCCTGGCGCTCGCCGTGGCGGTGCACGTCGCGCTCATCGCCGCACTGGTGATAAGCCTCGACTGGACGCGCAAACCCGCGCCTGCTACCCAGGTGGAAACGGTGCAGGCCGCGGTGGTGGACGAAACCAGGGTCAGGGCCGAACAGGAAAAGCTCAAGGAAGCGGAGCGCAAGAAGCAGGAGGAAGAGCAGCGGCGCCTCCAAAAACTGGAACAGGAGGCGGAACAGGCGAAGCAGGCGCGCGAACAGGAACAGCAGCGTCTCAAGCGGTTGGAGCAGGAAGCGGAGAAGGCCAGGCGCGAGCGGGAACAGGAGCAACAGCGTCTCGCCGAACTGGAGACGCAACGCAAGGCGGAGGCGGAGCGCCTGGAGAAATTGCGTCAACAGCAGGCTGAGCAGCAGCGCCTCGCGCAGGAAAAGGCCAAAAAAGATGAACAAAAACGCTTGGCCGAACGTGAGGCGAAACGTAAAATAGAAGAAGAGAAAAAGCGCGCGGAGCAGCAATTAAAGGAGCAGCTTGAAACAGAGGAGCGGGCCGCCGCGGAACAGGCGCGCAAGGCGCAGGCGCAGAGCGCCATCGCGGAGTACACCCGGCTCATCGAACAAAAGGTGCGGCGCAATTGGCTCAAGCCCGCCAGCGCCACGGCGGACATGTCCTGCACCGTGCGCGTGCGCCTGATACCGGGCGGGGTGGTGAGCGACGCGCGCGTGGTGGTGAGCAGTGGCGATGAATTATTCGACCGTTCGGTGGAAACCGCGGTGCACAAGGCCAGCCCCTTGCCGCTGCCGCCTGATGCGTCGTTGTTCGACTATTTTCGTGAATTGGATTTTGTATTTAAACCCTAAAGGAAGGGCGACTTGAAACGCATATTGCATACATTACTGGCCGCGGCCCTGCTTGCTCTGTTACCGCGCGCGCAGGCCGCGCTGACCATTGAAATCACCGGCGGCGCGGAAGGCGCGCTGCCGATCGCCATCGTGCCGTTTGGCGTGGAGGGCCAGGGACTGCCGCCGGAGAACGTGAGCGCCATCGTGACGAACAATCTCAAACGCAGCGGGCGCTTCGCCCCGCTGCCGGAGAAGGATTTGCTCGCGCGCCCGCATCAAGGCAGTGAAGTCAACTTCCGCGACTGGCGCGCGCTCGGTTCCGACTACCTGGTAGTGGGCAAGGTGCGCGCCACGGCCGGCGGACAATACAACGTGCAATTCGAATTGTTCGACGTGTTTCGCGGCGCGCGCATCACCGGTTACAGCATTCCGGCCGGGGCGCAGGAATTGCGCCGCGCCGCGCACCAGATCAGCGACATCATTTATGAGAAACTCACCGGCCAGCCCGGTGCATTCAACACACGCATCGCCTATGTAACCGTATCCAACGTCGCTCCGAAACAGCAGAGCTACGCGCTGCAAGTGGCGGACGCCGACGGCTACAATCCGCAGACCATCCTCACCTCCAAACAGCCGCTGCTGTCGCCCGCCTGGTCGCCGGACGGAACGCGGCTTGCCTATTTGTCGTTTGAAAACAAGCGCGCCCAGATTTACATCCAGGAGGTCGCCAGCGGCAAGCGCGAGTTGCTCGCCTCGTTTCCGGGCCTGAACGGCGCGCCCGCCTGGTCGCCGGACGGAACGCGGCTCGCGCTCACGCTGTCCAAGGACGGAAACCCGGAGATTTACGTGATGAACCTGGCGAGCAAGATTCTGGAGCGGCTCACCAGCAACCCCGCGATAGACACCGAAGCGGCCTGGTCGCCGGACGGCCAGCGCATCGTGTTCACTTCCGACCGCGGCGGCAAGCCGCAGCTATACGTCATGCCCGCCGGCGGCGGCAATGCGCAGCGCATCACCTTTGAAGGCGATTATAATGCACGCGGGCGCTACTCGCCGGATGGTAAACTACTCGCCATGGTGCACGGCGCGCGCGGCCAATACCGCATCGCGCTGCTGGACCTGGAAACCAGGGCGCTGCGCGTGCTTACCGACCGCACGCTGGACGAGTCGCCGAGCTTTGCGCCTAACGGCGCCATGATTATTTACGCCACCCATGACGGCAAAAAGGGCGTGCTCGCGGCGGTGTCGGTGGATGGACGCGTGCAGCAACGCCTGCTGCTGCAAGAGGGGGATGTGCGCGAGGCCGCCTGGTCGCCGTTCGGCCGCCGTTTGATTCTTCAACAGTAACCACAACCAAGGAGTGATGAGATGAAACGCATCAATCAGTTATTGCTTATCGTGCTGCCCGCCGCTTTGCTGTTCGGCTGCCCAGCCAAGCCGGTCAAACAGGAGGGGGTAGCGGTTGAAGAGCGCGGCGCCGGCCTGGAAGGGGGCGTCACGCAAGGCGCGGGCGGAGACGGGACGTTTGCCGGCACCGAGTTGGATGATCCCAGCAGTCCCCTCGCCAAGCGTCTCATTTACTTTGAATTCGACAGCAGCGAGGTGAGAAGCGAGTTCCGCTTCACCGTTTCCGCGCACGCGCGCTACCTGTCGCAAAACCCGGAGGCCGCCGTCACCCTGGAAGGCCACGCCGATGAGCGTGGCTCGCGCGAATACAACCTGGCGCTGGGAGAGCGGCGCGCCAACGCGGTGCGCTCCCTGTTACTCGCGGAAGGCGCGGCCAGCGCGCAGATTCAAACCGTAAGCTACGGCGAAGAGAAGCCGGTGGCGGACGGTCACGATGAAACCGCCTGGAGTCAGAACCGGCGCGTCGAGATCGTCTACACCAGACGTTGATGATGCCGCGCTCCCGCGCGCTTTGTTTCTTTGCGCTACTCCTCCCCGTGCTGATTGCCGGCGCGGAGGAGGGGCGCAAACCGCTTACGCCGGAAGAGCGCATCGCGCGCCTGGAACGTATGCTGGAAAACCAGGGCGAGATCATCTCGCGCCTGGACGCCATGCAGCGGGAATTGCAACGCCTGCGAGGCGGGCTTGAGGAGCAGGGTCATGGCCTCGGCGAACTAAAGCAAGGGCAACTCAATGCCTTGCGCGATTTCGACCGCAGGCTGTCCGGGATCGAAAAGCAGCTCGCGGCCTCTCCTCCTGTGAGCGGAGCGGAGTCCGGCAGTTTACCGGAGACGGCGGACTTGCAACCCGGGCCGGCGCCACCCGTTCCCGCGGAAAAATCCGGCGCCAAGCCTGTCGCGGGCGCGGAACAGGAAGCCGCCTACAGCCAAGCCTTTACGCTGCTCAAGGAAGCGCGCTACGACAAGGCGATTGCGGCGTTCAAGGATTATTTAAACCGTTATCCGAACGGCGCGAATGCCGACAAGGCGCAATACTGGCTGGGTGAAACCTATTACGTCACGCGCCGCTTCAAGGAGGCCTTGCAGGCGTTTCAGGCCGTTTTGGAAAACCATCCCGGCAGCGCCAAGCGGCCCGATGCCGCGCTCAAGATCGGATTTGTGCATTACGAAACCGGCGCATGGAACGAGGCGCGTAATGCGCTCAATGAAGTGATAAAAAATTACCCCGGCACACAGGTCGCCCAATTGGCCGGCAGCCGCCTGCAAAGAATGAAAAAGGAAGGGCGTTAGACCACGTCCGGCGGGTGTAAAATACCCGCATGCCCGAAGCCCTGCTCGACCACCCGGTTTCCAAACCCGTGGACGCTGCGCAATCACGTCTGCGCGTCACGGAAATCTTTTATTCCCTGCAAGGCGAGACACGCACCGCGGGCCTGCCCACCGTGTTCGTGCGCCTCACCGGCTGCCCGCTGCGCTGCGGCTATTGCGACACGGCGTATGCGTTTCACGGCGGCGAATGGATGGGTCTGGATCAAATCCTGGCGCGCGTGGCGGAGTATGCCCCCCGTTACGTCACCGTCACCGGAGGCGAGCCGCTGGCGCAAAAGCCCTGTTTAGGTTTATTGAACGCGCTGTGCGATCAAGGTTACGAGGTCTCGCTGGAAACCGGCGGCGCGCTGGATGTGTCGCAGGTGGATGCGCGCGTGGTCAAGGTGCTGGATATCAAGACGCCGGGCTCCGGAGAAGCGGACAAAAATCTTTACTCCAACATCGCGCACCTGACGCCGCGCGACGAGGTGAAATTCGTGATCTGCGACCGCGCGGATTACGAATGGGCGAAGGACCTGCTCAAACGCCATTCATTTCCGTGCGAGATTCTGTTTTCACCCAGCCACCGGCAGTTGAGCGCCACCGGACTGGCCGACTGGATATTGCAGGACCGCCTCCCTGTGCGCCTGCAAATCCAGTTGCATAAATACCTGTGGGGCGACGTGCCCGGTAAATAATGAGCGCCGCCGTCATTCCCTTCACCGCGCAGCACACCAAGGCGGTGGTGCTGCTGTCCGGCGGCATGGACTCGGCCACCACTCTGGCCATCGCGCGCGAGGCGGGCTTTCAGTGTTACACGCTGGCGTTTGACTATGGTCAACGCCACCGAGCCGAGTTGAACGCCGCCGCGCGGATTTCAAAACAGCTCAGCGCGCTGGAACACAAAGTCGTCAAAATTGACCTTGCCGCCATCGGCGGCTCGGCGCTCACCGACCGCGCCATCGGCGTACCGCAACAGGCGGGCGCGGGCATCCCGGTGACCTACGTTCCCGCGCGCAACACGGTGTTCCTCGCCCTCGCCCTGGCCTGGGCTGAGGTGCTGCACGCCTTTGACATCTTCATCGGCGTGAATGCGGTGGATTATTCCGGCTACCCCGACTGCCGTCCGCAGTTTATCGAAGCCTTCGCCAAGCTCGCCAATGTCGCCACCAAGGCGGGCGTGGAAGGCGCGCGCTTCACCCTGCACACGCCGCTGATACACCTGAGCAAGGCGGAGATCATCAAGGAAGGCGCGCGGCTGGGCGTGGATTTTTCGCTCACCGTCTCCTGCTACACCGCCGATGCGCAAGGCCGTGCCTGCGGCAAGTGCGACGCCTGCCGCCTGCGCGCCGCGGGCTTCAAGGCCGCCGCCATCGCCGACCCTACCCGTTATCAATAGCCTTCACACGCCGGAACTGTAATTAAATTGGTGTTCCTTGGCTATACGCATTAAAATAGAAAGTTGCCCTCATCCCCATCCCCTCTCCCTGGGGGAGAGCGAAGCGAGGGGCCAAGGAACGAGCCGAGGCGCTGCGCGCGCCTTATATTACCCGGGCCGTTAGCTCAGCCGGTAGAGCAGCGGACTTTTAATCCGTTGGTCGTGCGTTCGATTCGCACACGGCCCACCATTTCCAGCGTTCCCGCCCCCTCACACGTTATCAATCCCGTACTGTTTGCGTTTGCGCCACAGGGTGGCGCGGCTCATGCCGAGGAGGCCTGCGGCCTTACCGGTGTGGCCTCGGGTGTCGCGCAGTGCGATACGTATGCGTTGCGCTTCATCCAGCAACAGGGAGCGCTCACCGGTTATTGCCGGAGCGCCCTCGCCCGTCTCACGGAATTCCGGCGGCAGGTCGTGCAACACCAGTTCGCTGCCGCGTCCCACGGCAAAGGCATACTCCAGCACGTTTTGCAATTCGCGCACGTTGCCGGGCCAGTGATAGTCCAGCAGCACGCGCATCGCCTCCGGCGCAATGCGCTCGATGCGCCTCGTCTCGCGCGCGTTGCGCTGCTCGATAAAGTGCCACAGCAGCAGCGGCACGTCGCCGCGCCGCTCGCGCAGCGGCGGCAGATACACCGGCACCACGCGCAAGCGGTACAATAGGTCTTCGCGGAAGCGCCCCAGCCGCACCTGCTCGCGCAGCGAGCGATGCGTGGCCGCAACGACGCGCACGTCCACGCTGATCGGGTTGTTGCCGCCCGCGCGCGTGACCTTGCGCTCTTCCAGCACGCGCAGCAGCTTGGCTTGCAGCTCCGGCGGCAATTCCGCCACGTCGTCCAGGAGCAAGGTGCCGCCGTGGGCACGCTCGAACACCCCGGCTTGATCCTTGATCGCGCCGGGGAATGCGCCGCGCATGTGGCCGAACAATTCGTCTTCCAGCAGATTGGGCGCAAGCGTGGCGCAATTCAGCATCAGGAAGGGGCCGTTTCTGCGATGGCTTTCGTCATGCAGCGCGCGCGCCGCCAGCTCCTTGCCGGCGCCGGACTCGCCGCGCAGCAATACCGTGGCGTCGCTCTTCGCCACGTTGCGGATAATCTCGAATACTTGCAGCATGGCCGGCTCGCGGCTCAGTATGCCGTGAAACTGCACCGCGTCCAGTGCAGGTGTTTTCCGGGGAACCGGAGCCTGCGCCGGGCGCTCGTCCAGGAACAGGATTTCGATCCCGCCCGCGAACGCGCCCTGGCTGTCGAAAAACGCCTGCGCGTATTTGCGCACCTTCACCGGCACGCCATCGGCGTTGAACAGGGTAAGCGGCACGTCCTCCAGGCGGCCATGCTCGGCGATGCCGCAGCCTGTCATGCAACTCTCGCAGCGGTTGGCCTTGAGACAATGCTGGCCCAGCACCTCGGCGCGCTTGAAGCCCAGCAACCGCTCCGCGGCGTCATTCCACAGCAGGACGGTGCGTTCCTTGTCCACCACAAACAGCGCGGCATCCGGCAACAGCCGCGCGACACCGGCGATGACGCCCTCGGCGCCCACCGCGCGCAACCAGCGCTTCAACCTTGGAGTGGGCTGTTCAGCCGGTTTCACAATATGTTTCATAATGTTTCTTAAATATACATTATTTTGTATCAATATTAAACATATCAGAAACGTCTTTATCGGATAAAATTATTAAAATTTAATTAAAACAATTACTTATTTATATATCATAAATGCCGCTATTATGTCTTGAAAAGGCCCGGATAACCTACTACTTTATAAGCATGATCTTCCGCCAATTATTCGAGCCGGTCAGCTCGACTTATACCTATCTGCTGGGCTGCGAGCGCACGCGCGAGGCGGTGCTCATAGACCCGGTGGCGGAAGAGGCGGACGCCTATATTCAACTCCTCAAGGATTTACAATTAAAGCTCGTCTATACCCTGGAAACACACGTGCACGCCGACCACGTCACCGGCGCGGCGGCATTGCGGGACAAGCTGGGCAGCAAAAGCGTGGTGCACCGTGACGCGGGCGCACGCTGCGCCGACGTGCCGGTATCCGACGGCGACACGTTGCAGGCGGGCGATATCCGCATCGAAGTGCGTCACACCCCCGGCCACACCAACGCCGACGTTTCCTACGTCGTGGACGACCGGGTGTTCACCGGCGACGCGCTGCTCATCGGCGGCTGTGGCCGCACCGACTTTCAACACGGCGACGCGGGGCGGCTATACGACAGCGTCCACAAAAAGTTATTCACCCTGCCGCCCGACACGCTGGTGTACCCGGCGCACGACTACAACGGCAACACCGTATCCACCATCAAGCAGGAGATGGCGAAAAATGCGCGCCTGGGGGGCGGCAAGACGCGCGTGGAGTTTATTCAGATCATGCGCGACCTGAAACTGCCCTATCCGAAACAGATAGACCGCGCGCTGCCCGCCAACCTGGCCTGCGGCAGCGAGCAAATCGCGGTGCAAGGATAAGGCGTGCTGCTCACCGCGTTCTTCGCCTTGCTGATCGGCCTGTCGCTGGGCGTGTTCGGCGGCGGCGGCTCGCTGCTCACCGTGGCGCTGTTCGTCTACGAGGACATCGGCGCGCAGGCGGCGATCGGCACCTCGCTGTTCGTGGTGGCGCTCACTGCGGGCGCGGCGCTCATTCAACATGCGCGCGCCGGTCACGTGCGCTGGCGCGTGGGCGCGCTGTTCGCCGGCGGCGGCATGCTGGGCGCCTACGCGGGCGGATTCGCCGCCGGATTCATTCCGGCCACGCTGTTGCTGTCGCTGCTCGCCGCGGTAATGGTTGTGAGCGCCGTCATGATGCTGCGCCCGCGCGGCGCTGAAATCGCGCGCACCGCGCGCGCGGTCAAGCCCGCGCAACTCCCGGCACAGGGACTCTTGATAGGCGCGCTCACCGGACTGGTGGGCGCGGGCGGCGGTTTTTTGGTCGTGCCCGCCCTGGTGCTGCTGAGCGGCATACCCCTGCGCGAGGCGATCGGCACTTCGCTGCTGGTCATCATGCTCAATGCCCTGGCGGGCCTCGCCGGCCACAGCGCGCATATTCAAATTGATTACGCGCTCGCTGGCCTGGTTACGCTGTTCGCCATCGCGGGCACGTTTCTCGGCCACGTGCTCTCACAACGCATAGCGCTGGAGCGCCTGACAAAGGGGTTTGCCTGGTTCATACTGGTGGTAGCCGCCTGGCTGGTATACCGGCAACTGCCTACTTCCTAGAATGTGACGGAGAACGGAAATGATATCTCATTGCATGTACGGCTTTAGCACAGATCTCAATCTGCCGTTTGACAAAGCGGTCGAAAAGGTCACCGAGGCCCTGAAAAAGGAGGGCTTCGGCGTGCTCACCGACATTGATGTGCAGGCCACGTTGAAGGCCAAACTCAACGTGGAGCGGCGGCCGTACCGCATTCTCGGCGCCTGCAATCCGCCGCTTGCGCATCGCGCCCTGGAGTCCGACCCCGATGTGGGACTGCTGTTGCCATGCAATGTGGTCGTGCGAGAAGAAAGTGACCAAAAAATCACCGTGGCCTTCATGGACCCGGCCGCGGTATTAAAACTGTCAGACAACCCGGATTTGCATATCGTAGGCAAAGAGGTCAAGGCACGCCTGGAGCGCGTGCGTGACAGTCTTAAATCTTGATGCTGTACCTGAGAGGAAAGTGTTATGAATAGGCTGAGATTATATGCTGCCGCAATGGTTGTTAGCATGTTCGCGTCCACCGCTTTTACCGATGATGCGCATCACCCGGGTAAAGAGGGCGGTTCGCCAACTGCCGAGGGCAAGCTTAATGTGGACATGGGCAACCGCATGGATCAGATGCAGGAGCAGATGAAGAAAATGCAGGCTCAAATGCAAAAGGTCCACCAAGCGAAAGATCCGAAGGAGCGCCAGAAATTTTTACAGGAGCACATGCAAAGTATGCACGAGGGGATGAAAATGATGCGCGGCATGAGAAGCGGCGCCGAGGAAGACGGCGGGGTGATGGGAGGCGCGATGGACAATGACAGAATGGAGCGTCGCATGGACATGATGCAGATGATGATGGAGGAAATGTTGAAACATCAAAGCGCAGCCCGTGATCGGGCAACGGAATAGCGGAGGTAGTCCATGCAAATTTTATCAAACCCTGATCGCGGGCGGCCCGCGCTTTACCGGCACAGCATGCTGCGCTGGAGATTTTAAATGGAGCATTTCACGCCCATCAGCGCGACGCTTGGAGGACTGCTGATCGGCCTGGCGGCGGCCGGGCTGTTATTGTTCAATGGACGCATCGCGGGCATCAGCGGCATTTTGGGCGGACTGCTCGATCTGCCGCGCGGCGATGTGTCATGGCGCGGCGCGTTTATCGCCGGACTGATCGCAGGCGGGTTACTATTGTTGTGGTTTTATCCGCAGGCGCTCGCGCTTCCGCCTGACTATTCATTCGCCACCTATGCCATCGCCGGACTGCTGGTGGGCTACGGCACGCGTCTCGGCAGCGGCTGCACCAGCGGACACGGCGTGTGCGGCATCGCCCGTCTGTCTCCGCGTTCGCTCGCCGCCGTGGCGACATTCATGGTGAGCGCCCTCGTCACGGTATTTGTCGTCCGCCACGTGTTATGAAACAGGCGCTCGCGGCATTCTTTTTGGGTCTCCTCTTCGCCCTGGGGCTGGGCATCGCGGGCATGACGCAGCCTGCAAAAATCATCGCCTTTCTGGATGTAACGGGCGACTGGGATCCCAGCTTGCTTTTGGTGATGGCGAGCGCCACGCTGGTGTATTTTCTATCATACCGCTGGATCACCCGACGCCGCGCGCCGATTTTAGCGGAAAAATTTGCACTGCCCGCCGCCAAACATATAGACGCGCGCCTGCTTGCGGGCAGCATGCTGTTCGGTATCGGCTGGGGTTTGAGCGGTTACTGCCCCGGCCCCGCGCTGGTCGCGCTGTCCGGCCTAGCTCCGAACACGGTCGTGTTCGCCGTCTCCATGCTCGCCGGGATGCTTCTGTTCAAATGGAACGACGCATGGCTTACCGCACGCCGCCTAGAGAAACTCTGATTAGGCCGGGAGGTTCCTGAATACAGGAATGTATTGCCATTATTCAATCGCATCAGGCGATTGAATAATGAAGAAAAACGAAAATCACATTTTTCGTTTTTCGTCTCTGAAAAATGTCATGGACGACTTTTTCAAGGTTTCTTAAGCCAAATAAAGTTACTCCACGGTAACCGATTTGGCGAGGTTGCGTGGCTTGCCCACGTCCGTGCCCTGGCATCGGCGAACACGATCAGTTTCCCACCGCGCGCGCAGCTCTTGCAGGTTTGATTTGAACTTTTCCAGCAGGTCGTTGTTGGGCGCCACCGCAATAACCAGCATGTTGGTATCCGCCAAGGCAAGCGGGCCGTAGGCGACTTCCAGCATGTGCGGGTACTTCGTGCTGAAGTGCACCGAAACCATGCCGTCGCATCCCTGAATGTCGCGCTCGATGTTGGCGTGGTCATTGGCCGATAGATTGGCCGGAACGTGAAGCATGATGTCTGCAATGTCCATGATGACCCTCCTGCCATAATGGTTCGTCCACGTCGCGTATGCCTCGGGGTGCGATGGAGCTACTCCTGCAGCTCTCGCCGCATCCGTTCGTACTCCTCCTTGCTGATTTCCCCGCGCGCATAGCGGGCCTTGAGAATCTCGAGCGGCGTTTCGCCGCGCTGGGTCGAAGACGATGCCAACCACTTGATGAGCGCCGCGACCCCGGCAATAACGAGCACCCAGACTAGGATCATGAAGAACCCGCCGAACCCCGGTCCGAACCATCCGAAACTGCCCATGTCGCCCATCATCGTTCGTCCCCCTCATTCAGTTCCGCACAGTGTCCATCGAGACGGTCTCAACTAGCAGGCTGTTGAAAAAACAGCCTGCGTACGGCGCACGGACGCGCCGCCATTTTTCAAGCACGGTGTAGGTGCTTGAAAAATGGAGCAAAGCAAAAATGACATTTTTTGCTTTGTGCCGGGCAGGATGCCCCAATGCCGCGAGCGCAGGGATGCGCAGGAGCGGCCAGGTTGAAAAAGGCCATGGATGGCCTTTTTCAACAACCTGCTAGGAACAGTCAGTTGGCCGGATTGAGCCGCGGATGTGTTTCCTCGCTCCAAAGCTGCACGACGAGCCCGGACAACGCCATCGCAATCGCGACGAACCACAGCCCCGATTCGAGCCCGCCGCTCAGGTGCGCGATGAGTCCGAGCAGCAGCGCGCCGATGCCGTAGCCGAGGTCGCGCCAAAAGCGGTAGATGCCGATCGCCGAACCGCGCCAGTTGGGGTGCGCGATGTCGGCGACCGCCGCTGAGAGATTCGGATAGAGCAGCGCCATGCCGAAGCCGGTCAGGGCTGCGGAGAACGACCACCAGGCGACATGTTCACCGAGCAGCATCAGCCCAACGCCGGCGCCGCAGATCCACATGCCCCACACGATCGGCTTCTGGCGGCCGATGCGGTCGGAGAGCCGGCCGGTGAAGAACTGCGAGCCGCCCCACACGAAGCCGTACACGCCCACTACCCAGCCGATGTTGGCGAGGCTCAAGCCGTGTTCGTAGAGATACACCGGATACACTACCCAGATCAGCGCATCGACGAACTTCTCGACCAGACCGGCCTGACTCAAGGCCGCCATGCGCTTGTCGTGCCAGCTCATGAGCGTGAACACTTCCCAAGTCGTGGGTTGATCGGAGATGTTCTTCAGGAAGCGCGGCTTCGGGCCGGTCGCCTTGCCGGCCGCATGGCGTGCGCCCTCCGCGTGCGCCCAAGCGAGCGTTTCCTTGACCCACAAGGCGGTCAATACCAACGCGAGCACGATCACCACCGCACCGAACACGAACAGGCCGTGCCGTGGGCCAAGCGCGGTGGCGAGATAGCCGGTGACGATCCCGGCGACGGCCATGCCGACATAACCCGAAAACTCGTTGAGCCCCATCGTGAGCCCGCGTTGGTCGGCGCGGGTGATGTCGAGCTTGGCGGTCTGGGTCATCGACCAAGTGAACCCCTGGTTGACGCCGAGCAGTACGGTGGCCGCGACGATCCAGCCCCAGCTCGGCGCGTACAGGATCATAAACGGGATCGGCATGGCCGAAGCCCATCCGAGCAACAGCACGGACTTGCGCCCGAGCCGCTCCGACAGACGGCCGGCGACGAAGTTGAGCGTGCCCTTGACGAAACCGAAGGCCACCACGAACGCCATGAGCAACAGGAATGAGCCCTTGGGTACGCCGAACTCGCTCTCGGCCAGCGCTGGCACCACGGTGCGCAGCATGCCGAGTGTGAGGCCCACCAGGAATACCTGCACCAGTTGGTGCAGGAATTGCGTGAGGTTGTCGCGGATACCGTGGCGGTAAGCGGCGAACGCTGCGTGGCCGTGGTGGGTTGCGTGCATCGCGCGGTTGCTCGATACCTAGGCCGCGATGTTGGCCGCCACCACGTCCACCGCCACGGCCTTACCCTTGCCGCCGCAACCGAAGAAATAGGAAAGCGTCGATTCTTTGGACGCCAGTTGTTTGAAGAACATGTTTATGTCTCCGTGTTGAATCGTTGAGAAATGTTCAGGCATTGCTGGCGAGCGGGAGGCCGCTGGCGCGCCACTCGGCCACGCCCAGCTCCAGGCGCGCGGCCTTGAAGCCCTTCTTGTTGAGCAACGCGACCGCCTCTTTGGCCATGAGGCAGAACGGCCCGCGGCATCATCCTCCGAATGGCGGCTGAGCATGAATGGCTTGGCACCAGGGCGCTATAAGGCGCGAGTCCGCACGACGGCCAGGGGCATCGGCGGACCGAACGCCGTCACGGCAATTTTCGAAATCGCCGATATGCCATGAAGCCGACTGTACATCCATGCGGAAGGTGAATCGATACTTACCCGGATTGCCAATGGACATACGACTATTAGGCATAGTCGCGCCGTTTCGGAACGATCATGCCCATAAATAAAGGCGGCAAGCTTATGCTTTGCTCGCAGCATACTTACAATTTTAAGCATACCATGGTTTATTTATACCTAGTTATATCTGGTTATACATGAAATCCACTATAAATTGGTATAAACGCTCACGCCGCCCTTCCGGTGTTTTTGGCTTTCGCTTCCATCGCTGCGATCCGCTTGTTACTGGCCTCCACGAATGCCAGCACGTCGTCAATCTTATCAGATGTACGGTTAGCTGCCGCTGCAATACATTGCAAACACGGTCATGGCTGCTGCACCAAGCGCCATGATCAGCAACCCAAGAACCAATCCAGTGGCCAGGTTCATTCTTTGCCTCCTTCCTCGTTCTTAATGCATTCTACGGCGAAATCGTGTTGGCTGGCTAACAACTATCCTGTCTCCGTATAGCCAGGAAAGAACTTTATTTTTCAGGTAAGAACTTTATTTTGTGTGAACAGGCTCAGTGCGCGTGCCGTTACTCCACGGTAACTGATTTGGCCAAATTGCGCGGCTTGTCCACGTCGGTGCCTTTTTGCAGGGCGGCGTGATAAGCGAGCAACTGCACCGGTATGGCGTGCACGATGGGCGATAGCACGCCTGCGTGGCGCGGGGTGCGGATCACGTGCACGCCTTCGGTTTCGCCGAAGTGGCTGTCGAGGTCGGCAAAGACGTACAGCTCGCCACCGCGCGCGCGCACTTCCTGCATGTTGGACTTCACCTTCTCAAGCAGAGCGTCATTGGGCGCGATCACCACCACCGGCATGTCGCTGTCCACCAGCGCCAGCGGCCCGTGTTTCAATTCTCCGGCGGGATAGGCCTCGGCGTGGATGTAGGAAATCTCCTTCAGCTTTAACGCGCCTTCAAGGGCGATGGGGAAATGCAGCCCGCGCCCAAGAAACAGGGCGTGCTGCTTGGACGCGAAGCGTCCTGCCCACACCTGGATCTGTGGCTCCAGGTTGAGCGCGTGCTGCACGCTGCCCGGCAGGTGGCGCAGCGCCTCGATCTGTTCGTGTTCCTGTTCCGCGCCGAGACGGCTGCGCAGCTTGGCCAGCATCAGCGTCAAAATGAACAACGCCGCAAGCTGGGTGGTAAAGGCCTTGGTGGACGCCACGCCGATCTCGGCCCCGGCGCGGGTGTAGAACACCAGCTTCGAGGCGCGTGGAATGGCGCTTTCCTGCACGTTGCAGATGGACAGGGTCTTGTCGTGGCCGAGTTGCTTGGCGCGCTTGAGCGCTTCCATCGTGTCCAGCGTTTCGCCCGACTGTGAGATGGTGACGATGAGTTGCCGCGGGTCGGGGATGGAATCGCGGTAACGGTATTCGTGGCCCAGCTCCACCGTGCACGGCACGCGCGCGATGGACTCGATCCAATGGCGCGCCACCAGACCCGCGTAATAACTGGTGCCCGCAGCCAGTATCAGCACCGAGCCGGTTTCGCGCAGCGTCTGCTCCGCTCCGGCGCCGAACAAGGCGGGGGACAAGCCCTCGCTGATTACCCCTTCGAGCGTGTCGGACAGGGCGCGCGGCTGCTCGTGGATTTCCTTCTGCATGTAGTGGCGGTACAGGCCGAGGTCCACGTCGTCGTCCGAGAGGGTGGAGACATGCACCGGGCGGGTTACCGGGCGGCCCTGCTGGTCCACGACGGTAACGCTGCTACGCGTCACCGCGGCCACATCGCCTTCCTCGATGTACACGATACGGCGCGTGGCGGACAACAGCGCCGACACGTCGGAGGCGAAGAAATTCTCGCCTTCGCCGAGACCGATGAGCAGCGGGCAGCCCATGCGCGCGCAGCACATCATGTCCGGCGACTTGAGCGCGATCACGCCGATGGCGTAAGCGCCCTCAAGTTCGGCGGCCGCCTGGCGCGTGGCGGAGAACAGATCGGCGGACTGGGTGTAGTAATGATGAATGAGGTGGGCGATCACCTCGGTGTCGGTCTGCGATTCGAAGCTGTAGCCCAGGCCCTTGAGGCGCGCACGTATCCTGTCGTGATTCTCGATGATGCCGTTGTGCACCACGGCGATTTCACCGTGCGAGATGATGGGATGCGCGTTGAACTCGGTGACGCCGCCGTGGGTGGCCCAGCGCGTGTGACCGATGCCGGCCACGCCGCTCAGGTTCTGCGCGCGCGCCTCGGCCTCCATCTCGGCCACGCGCCCCACTCGCCGCACGCGCCGCAAGCCGCCGTTCAGTATCGCGATGCCGGCGGAGTCGTAGCCACGGTACTCCAGGCGCTTGAGGCCGTCTATCAGCACCGGCACGATGTTGCGCTCCGCCAGCGCTCCAACTATTCCGCACATATCAACTCCGCTCCGCGGAAGAGGAAAGGGGCAAGAGAAAAGAGAAGAGGATCATAGCGCAGCAGTATTTAACTTTTCCCTTTTCCCTTTTCCCTTTGCTCTGTTTTGACGGGCCTTTTCCAGCCCGGCACGGTGCTTTGCTTCACGCGCGACAGCGCCAGCACGTCCGGCGGCACGTCCTGGGTGATGGTGGAGCCCGCGCCGACGACCGCGCCGTCACCGACCTTCACCGGCGCCACCAGTTGCGTGCCGGAGCCGATGAAGGCGCCGTCGCCGATCACGGTTTGATGTTTGCTCACCCCGTCATAATTGCAGGTGATGGCGCCCGCGCCGATATTCACCTCGCGCCCCACCGTGGTATCGCCCACATAGCTCAGGTGATTGATCTTGGAGTGAGCGCCGACCGTGGACTTTTTTATCTCCACAAAATTGCCGATGTGCGCGCCCTCGGCGAGCATGGTTCCCGGGCGGATGCGCGCGTAGGGTCCGATGCGGCAGTGCCGGCCGATCACGGCGTCTTCAATCACGCAGTGGGACTGGACATTCACATCATCGCCCACGTTCACGTTGCGCAGCAAGTTATAAGGCCCGATGCGCACGCGCTCGCCCAGCGTCACCTTGCCCTCAATGATGACGTTCGCGTCTATTTCCACGTCGCTGCCCGCCGTCAGTTCGCCGCGAAGGTCGAAGCGCGCGGGATCGGCGAGCGTGACGCCCTGCGTCATCAGGCGCTCGGCCTGCATGCGCTGATAATGGCGCTCCAGTCCGGCAAGCTGCACCTTGGTGTTGACGCCCATTACTTCCGCCTCATTTTCGGCAAAGACCGTGTTTACCGCCACTCCGTCGCGTACCGCGAGCGCGATGATATCGGTGAGATAATATTCGCGCTGCGCATTGCTGTTTTTCAGTTCTTTGAGCCAGCCGCGCATGCGCTTGGCATTCACCGCCAACATGCCGGTGTTGATTTCCCCGATCTCGCGCTCAGCGGCGGTGGCGTCTTTTTCTTCCACGATGCGCATTACTTTATTTTGCGCGTCACGCACGATGCGGCCGTAGCCGGAAGGATCGCTCAGGATTACGGTCAGCAAACCGAGGTTGCCGTGTTGCGAGGCGGCGATGAGTTTGCTGAGCGTGGCGGCGCTGATCAGCGGCACGTCGCCGTAGAGCACCAGCACGGTGTCCTCGTCCGGAATAGGGGGCATGGCCTGGAGCAGCGCGTGGCCGGTGCCGAATTGCGGGGTTTGTTCCACCCAGCGCACGCCGAGCTGCGCCAGCGCCCTGGGCACGACGTCGCCGCCGTAACCGTACACCACCGCAACCTTTTGCGTGAGTTCGCGCGCCGTGCGGGTCACGTGCTCCAGCAGGGTGCGCCCGGCCAGCTTATGCAATACCTTGGGCAGGCTGGAACACATGCGCGTGCCCTGTCCGGCGGCGAGGATGACGACGCTAAGGCTCATGGCCTTAAGGATAAACTACGAAGTGCGCCGGGGAAAGCGGCGCGCATGGATTTGTGTAATATCAGCGCCCGGAACGCTTGCGCAGGCGCTTGATGGTTTCCAGTTGCGCCACCGCCTCGGCCAGTTCGGCCTGGGCCTTGGCGATTTCCATCGCGCCGGTCTTGTTTTTCATGGCCTCTTCCGCGGCGCGCTTGGACTCCAGGGCCTTGGCCTCGTCCAGATCGTGCGCGCGCAGCGCGGTGTCGGAAAGGATGGTGACCACGTGCGGCTGTATCTCCAGCATGCCGCTGGAGACGTAGAATATCTGCTCTTCTCCGCCGGGCAGCTCGACGCGCACTTCGCCGGGACGCAGCGTGGTGAGCAGCGGGGCGTGACGCGGCAGGATGCCGAGCTCGCCCATCGTGCCGGGGACGAACACCCGCTCCGCGGTGCCGGAGAAAATCTCCGCCTCGGCGCTTACGATGTCTACGTGCAGGGTCATGGCCATAAATTCAGTTCCGAGTAGCGAGTGACGAGTAGCTAGGTAATGGCGGTATTCCTCGCCACTCGGTACTAGCCACTCGCTGCTGTTTTATAAAGTCTTCGCCTTCTCTACCGCCTCATCAATCGTGCCGACCATGTAGAACGCCTGCTCCGGCAGGTGGTCGTATTCGCCGCTGACGATGCCCTTGAAGCCGCGGATGGTTTCCTTGAGCGTGACGTATTTACCGGGGCTGCCGGTGAACACTTCGGCCACATGAAACGGCTGCGACAGGAAGCGCTGAATCTTGCGCGCGCGCGCCACCGCC
>QZKM01000017.1 GCA_003599485.1 Gammaproteobacteria bacterium | reverse complement strand
TTCCGATCTCATCTCGGCCAGGTGCTGCATGATGGCGAGATACGTTTGCTTGTCGGCATGCGGTTTTTGTATCAGCCCGCGGCTGGCCTTGAGCAGGCCGGTGACGCCCACCGACAGTTCATACACCGCCGTTTCCACGTTGCTGTATTTGTAGGACACCATCTCGCCTTGCTCGGTGAACTTGATCTGGCCCTGCACCGTGCCCTGCGGCTGGGCCAGGATGGATTCGTGGGTCGGACCGCCGCCGCGCCCGATGGTGCCGCCGCGGCCGTGGAACAAGCGGCACTCGACGCCGCGCGCGGCGGTGAGCGCGGTGACGGTCTTTTGCGCCTGGTACAGCATCCAGCCTGAGGCCAGGATGCCGCCGTCCTTGCACGAGTCGGAATAACCCAGCATGACTTCCTGCTGATTGCCGGAGGCCTGGAGCAGCGCACCGTAGGTGGGATTATCCAGCAGCGTGGCCAGCACCGGTTCGATGCGCTGCAAGTCGTCTATGGTTTCAAACAAGGGGCTGATCTGAATGTGGCAGAACCAGTCCTCGCCATGACGTCCGGCCAGGCCCGCGAGGTGCGCAAGCAGCATGACTTCCAGCACGTGGCTCGCGGCGCGCGTCATGGAGATCACGTAACTGCCGAACGCCCTGGGGCTGGTCTTGGCGCGCATCTCGGCCATCATGCGGAACACGTCCAGCGTCTCGCGCGTGGCCTCGCTCAAGCCGCTCTCGTCCACGGCGGCCAGCCGTCCGTGCGCGATGCTGTCGCTCAACATGCCGAGCCGTTCCGCCTCGCTCAGGGCCAGATAATCAAACGGCGCGGGTTGTTTGCTGAACAACTCCGCCACCGCGCTGGTGTGGCGTCCGGACTCCTGCCGCACGTCCATGCGCATCATGTAAAAGCCGAAGGTTTCCACCAGGCGGATGAAGTCCTGCAACGCGCCCGAGGCGGCGCTGGCGTCGCCATGGCTGATGAGCGAGTCGCGGATCAGGTAAAGATCGTGCAGCAACTCCTCCTCGGAGTGGTAAGCGCCACCCTTATTCCCCGGCTGCTCGCCCTCCAGGCGTTTCTTGACGTTGCGCAAGTTACACTCCAAACGGTAGCGCATCACATACAGCTTGCGCCGGTAAGGTTCGTATCTAAACCGTTCGCGGTTTTCGCGGAAGGTGTCACCGGCGTGGCGTTCGTCCTGCTGCAGGCTCTCGATGAACGCGCTCGACGGCTGGCACAACTGGCTGGAATGGGTAAGCTGGCGGCTCAAGGCGGTCACGCGGCTCAAGTATTCGAGCAGCACCGCGCGTGTTTGCAGACGCAGCGCCAGTTCGGTGGTTTCTGGCTTGACGTTGGGATTGCCGTCGCGGTCGCCACCGATCCAGGAGCCGAATTGCAGAAAGCCGGGGATGCGCAGCGAGGCCGCGGCCTCTTTGCCGTAAGTGCGCGCCACCGCGCGCTCCATGTAGCGGTACACCACCGGCACCGCCTGGAACAGACATTCGTGGAAATACAGCAGGCCGTTTTTGATCTCGTCACGCACCGTGGGGCGATGCGGGCGCATCTCGTCGGTCTTCCACAGGATTTGAATCTGGGTGCGCAGCAGTTCGGTGTATTCCTCGCGCTCGGTCTTGCCCAGACGCGGGTCGGCCAGGCGCTCGCTGGTGACGAAGATGCGGCGCAACTCCTCCATGATGGTCTGGCGCTTGGACTCGGTGGGGTGCGCGGTGATGACCGGTATGAACTTGAGCCGGTCGAGCAGCACCTGGAGTTGCTGCACCGTCACGCCCTGGGCGTGGAGCTGGCGCAAGGTGTGATCGAACGAGCCCACCCACAGCGGCCCGCCCCGGCGCACGCGCGCGCGCCGCTGGCGGTGCTGGAAGCTCTCTTCGGCGATATTCACCAGGCTGAAATAGGTGCTGAAGGCGCGCGTGACGTGGGTAATCATCTGGGCATCGAAACCGGCCACGATCTGCGCCAGGCGGCGGCGCCTTTGCGCGCTGTCCTTCCGGCGCAGCGCGATGTAGCCCTTGCGCAGCACCTCCACCGCCTTCAACACCCTGCCGCCGGCCTGACTGTGCAGCACCTCGCCCAGCAACCGGCCAAGCAGCTTGACGCGCGCGCGCAGTTCTTTATCGCTGGATTTGCCGGGCATGGATAAGGTCTATGAGATTGGTTATTGGGGGTCGGGCTGACAGCGCGCCGTTGAAAATTATACTCCGTTACAGCCTCGCGTCTATCGCCGCTCCGCCATGGCCTGCTGATAAAGCGCACTGTAGCGGCGCGCCGAGGCCTGCCAGCTGTAATCCTGGCGCATACCGGCCAGCATCAGCGCGTGCCACGTTGCGCCCCCGCTGAACAGATTCAGCGCGCGGCGCACGGCGTCAAGCAACGCCGCGCCGCTCTCTTCACTGAACACGATGCCGGTGGCGCGATCACGCTTGAGGTTGTCCGCGCCAGCGTCCACCACGGTGTCAGCCAGCCCGCCGGTGCGGCGCACGATGGGAACCGTGCCGTAGCGCAGGCTGTAAAGCTGGTTCAACCCGCACGGCTCAAAGCGCGAGGGCATGAGAAACATGTCCGCGCCCGCCTCAATGCGATGCGCCAGCTCCTCGTTGTAGCCGATGCGCACGCTCAATTGTTCCGGGTAACGGCGCGCCCAGTCTTGCAGCGCGTCTTCGAAATGGCGCGCGCCGCTGCCGAGCAACACCAGTTGCAGCGGCAGCTTCATCAACTGCGGCAACGCGGCGAGCAGCAGGTCTATGCCCTTCTGCTCCACCAGACGCCCCACCATGCCGATCAGCGGGATGTGTTCCTGCGCGGGCAGCGCGCAGTGCTGCTGCAGCCATGCCTTGTTGGCGGCCTTGTGCGCCAGCCCGGCAGGACTGTAGTTTCTGATGATAAGCGGATCACGCGCCGGATCCCACACCCGGTAATCCACGCCATTGAGGATGCCGCTTAAATGGGCGGCGCGGTGCCGGAGCAATCCTTCCAGGCCATAACCCAGCGCAGGCGTGGTAATCTCTCCGGCATAGGTGGGGCTCACCGTGTTGATGCGATCGGCGTAGATCAGGCCGCCCTTGATAAAGGAAAGCTGGCCGTGAAACTCCAGCCCATCGTGTCCCCACAGCGCGGCTGGCAGGTTAAGCGCCGGGAACTGGGCGGCGGGAAACAGGCCCTGGTAGGCGAGATTGTGAATGGTAAACAATGTGGCCGGGCGCTCTGCCTCGCGCGACAAGAGCGCGGGAACCAGGCCGGTTTGCCAGTCGCTGCAATGTACTACGCCGGCGCGCCAGTTGAGTCCGGCCTCGTCCAGGGCGAGTTGCGCCACGGCGCGCGCAAACAGCGCGTAACGCGCGGCGTTGTCCGGCCAGTCGTGCCCGCCGGCATCGGCGTAAGGTCCGCCGGGACGGTCGAACCACTCCGGCGCATGCACCAGCCAGCACGTTACGCGCGTGCCAGGCAGCGCGCCCTCCAGAATGCGCGCTGCCTGATGTCCGGGCAGTTCCAGCCGCGCCACCTCACGCCAGGCGCGCGCCTGAGCCAGCACCGGGCGGTAAGCCGGCAGTACCAGACGCACGTCGTGGCGCAGTTCTTGCAGCGCGACCGGGAGACTGCCGGCAAAATCGGCCAGGCCGCCGGTTTTTATCAGAGGATGGGCTTCGCTGACCGCGAATAGCACCTTGGGCATAAACGCTTTCCTTGTGTATTTTTTTGTTCCAAGATACGCAGTGGGGCCCGGCTGCGTAAGCCTAATAATGGGTGCCTCTAAAAGGTAATTCTATATGAGATTAGCGCTGATAGGGCTGGGCAAGATGGGGGCCAACATGGCGCGCCGTTTGCGCCGCGGCGACATCGAGGTGGTGGGTCATAACCGCTCCCCCGGCATCGTGCAGCAACTCGTCAAAGAAGAAGGCCTGATCGCGGCGGACTCGTTGGCCGATGCGGCCGGCAAGCTCAAGCCGCAGCGCATCGTGTGGCTCATGCTGCCGAGCGGCGCACCCACTGAACAGGCGATACATGATTTAATCCCGCTGCTGGCCAGGAATGACATCGTGGTGGACGGCGGCAACTCCAATTATCACGACAGCGAAAGGCGCGGCGCGCTGCTCGCCGGACACGGCATCGGCTTCATGGACGCCGGCACCTCCGGCGGCGTGTGGGGTTTGCAGAACGGTTACTGTTTGATGGTGGGCGGCAGCAAGGAGACCGCGCGCGCGCTGGCGCCGGTGCTCAAGGTGCTCGCCCCCGCGCCGGATCGGGGCTGGGCGCACGTCGGGCCGGTCGGCGCGGGACATTTCACCAAGATGATTCATAACGGCATCGAGTACGGCATGATGCAGGCGTTCGCGGAAGGCTTGAGCCTATTGCACGGCAAAAAGGAATTCAACCTCGATCTGGCGCAAATCACCGAGCTGTGGCGGCACAGTTCCGTGGTGCGCAGCTGGCTGCTCGATCTCACCGCCGAGGCGTTAAACAGCAAGGGCGCGCTGAATACCGATCAATTTCTGGAAAAATTCCCGGCCCAGGTGGAAGACACCGGCGAAGGCCGCTGGACGGCGATTGAAGCCGTGGACCAGGGCGTGGCCGCTCCGGTGATGACGCTCGCCCTGCAGATGCGCTTTGCCAGCCGCGACAACGGTTACGGCCATCGCCTGTTGTCCTTGATGCGTAACGCCTTCGGCGGTCACGCCTCGCGCACAAAGGACAAGCAATCGTGATTGAGCCCTGCACCTTCATCATCTTCGGCGCGACGGGGAATTTGTCGCAAAACAAATTACTGCCCGCGCTGTACCATCTGGAGCAGGCGCGCCGCTTGCCGCCGGGCATGGTCATCGTGGGTTTCGGCCGCCGCGAATGGAGCGACGGGCAGTGGCAGAGCGAGGTGAGCGAGCTGCTGAAGACCCGCGTGCGCGGCAAACTGGATCAGGATATTCTCACCAGCTTCCGCAACCGTTTGCGCTTTTTTCACGGCGACCTCGCCGACGCCGCGGCCTACCAGCGCCTCAAGCAAACCTTGGATGATAGCCGTTTCCCGGACAGCAAGGTGTTCTACATGGCGATACGCCCGGCCGAGTATGGCATGGTAAGCCAGAATCTGGCGAATGCGGATCTGCATGAAGAAGACGGCGGCTGGCGGCGGCTGGTGGTGGAAAAGCCCTTCGGCTACGACCTGGAGAGCGCGCAAACCCTGGAAGAGCAATTGCACAGGCATTTCTCCGAGCAGCAAATCTACCGCATAGATCATTACCTCGGCAAGGGCACGGTGCAGAACGTGCTGGTGTTCCGCTTCGCCAACATCCTGCTGGAGCCGCTGTGGAACCGCAATTACATAGACCACGTGCAGATCACCCACTCCGAAACGCAGGGCATCGGCGGGCGCGCGGAATATTACGACGGCGCGGGCGCGCTGCGCGACATGCTGCAAAGCCATCTGCTGCAAATGTTGACCCTGGTGGCCATGGAGCCGCCGCCCAGCATGGACGCCGAATCGCTGCGCGACGAAAAGGTCAAGGTGCTGAAATCCATCCGCCCCATCCCGCAAAGCGCGGTGCACGCGCACGCCTTCCGCGCCCAATACGCGCGCGGCGCGGTGGACGGCCGGAAGGCGGCGGGCTACCTGGAGGAAAAGGGCGTCGCGCCCAACAGCAGCACCGAATCCTACGCGGCGCTCAAGCTCTACATAGACAACTGGCGCTGGCGCAACGTGCCGTTTTACGTGCGCACCGGCAAGCGTCTTGCCCACGCCACCTCTTACATTGCGATCCGCTTCAAGCACGCGCCGCAACTCCTGTTCCGTGAAACGGTGACCGAGCCAATACGCCCCAACTGGATACTGCTCGGCATTCAGCCCGAGGAGTGCCTGCGCGTCGAAATCCAGACCAAACTACCGGGGCTCAAGATGCACGCGCGCACCGTCAGCCTGGACGCCAG
The DNA here is from genome assembly GCA_003599485.1 of Gammaproteobacteria bacterium. GTDB lineage: Bacteria > Pseudomonadota > Gammaproteobacteria > SURF-13 > SURF-13 > SURF-13. Next base: position 51,627 of record QZKM01000017.1, on the reverse strand, counting down.
CTACCGGCAGGAATTCGAAGCGCAGCTCGACGCCTACGAGGCGTTGCTGCTCGACGTGATTGAAGGCGACCACTCGCTGTTTCTGCGCTATGATGAAGTGCGCTGGGCGTGGCGCGTGGTGGATCCGATTTTAAAGACCTGGGCCATGGAGCGCGATTTCATCCATACCTATCCCGCCGGGAGCTGGGGACCCACCGAGGCCAACCGCCTGTTTGAACGCGAATATCAATGCTGGCGCAATGAGCTGAGCATCGAGGGCGAAGTCGTCGAAGGCGCCGTTTGCGTCTATTAGCCACAGCATGAGCGCATTAACCCAATCCAGGGCCTGGCAGGCGCTGCTGGCGCATCACCGGCAAATCGCGCCCCTGCACATGCGCGATCTTTTCCGGCAGGACCCAAAGCGTTTTAATAAATTCTCGCTCGCGTTTAACGGCATCCTGCTCGATTACTCCAAGAACCGGGTCACCGAAGAAACGTTAATACTGCTGCTTGATCTGGCAAAACAGGCCGGGGTAAGAGATTGGATTGAGCGAATGTTTTCCGGCGAAAAAATCAACGTCACGGAAAACCGCTCCGTGCTGCACGTCGCGCTGCGCAACCGCTCTAATAAACCCATGCGCGTTGACGGGCAGGATGTCATGCCCGCCGTCAATAGAGTATTGGCGCAGGTGAAATCATTCAGCGACGCCGTGCGCAACGGCGCATGGAAGGGTTACACGGGCAAGGCCGTGACCGATATCGTCAACATCGGCATCGGCGGCTCCGACCTGGGGCCGAAGATGGTATGCGAGGCGCTCAAACCCTATGGCAAACACGGGCTGCGCATGCATTTTGTCTCCAACGTGGACGGCGCCCATATCGCCGGGACGCTCAAATTACTCAATCCTGAAACCACACTGTTTATCGTCGCCTCCAAAACCTTTACTACCCAGGAGACCTTGACCAACGCCCACACGGCGCGCGCATGGTTGCTGAAAACCGCGCCGGATGAATCCGCGATTGCCAGACATTTCGTGGCCGTTTCCACCAATGCAAAAGAAGTGGCCCGGTTTGGAATAGACGTCAAAAACATGTTTGAATTCTGGGACTGGGTGGGCGGACGCTATTCGCTCTGGTCGGCCATCGGCCTCCCCATCGCGCTTTATATCGGCATGGAGAATTTTGAAGAACTGCTCGGCGGCGCGCACGCGATGGATGAACACTTCAGAACGGCGCCGCCGGAAAAGAATATGCCGCTGATACTGGCGTTGCTCGGCGTCTGGTACAACAACTTCTTCGGCGCCGAGACGCACGCCCTGTTTCCTTACGACCAGCACCTGCGCTATTTTCCCGCCTATCTCCAGCAAGGCGACATGGAGAGCAACGGCAAGCGCGTGACGCGCAGCGGCGAGACCGTGGATTACTCCACCGGCCCCATCCTGTGGGGCGAGCCCGGCACCAACGGTCAGCATGCCTTTTACCAGTTACTGCACCAGGGAACCAAGCTCGTCCCCGCCGACTTCATCGCGCCGGTCGAAACGCATCATCCCATGGGTGAGCATCACAAAATCCTGTTGGCGAACTTTTTTGCCCAGACCGAGGCGTTGATGAAGGGCAAGACCGAAGCCGAGGCGCGCGCGGAATTGGTTCAACAGGGTTTGACCGGCGGCACATTGGAGCAACTGCTGCCGCACAAAATCTTTCCCGGCAACAAACCCACCAACTCCCTGCTGGTGAAAAAAATCACACCCGCCATCCTGGGGTCATTGATTGCGCTGTACGAACACAAAATCTTCGCGCAGGGCGTGATCTGGAATATCAATTCATTCGACCAGTGGGGCGTGGAGCTGGGCAAACAACTGGCGCAGAACATATTGCCGGAGTTGCAAGGCCCGAACGCCGTCTCCTCTCACGACAACTCGACCAATGGACTCATCAATCACTACAAAGCCAATGCCTGAATCTCATGGCGCCGCTCTGGCCAAACGGCTGTTGTGCATGGAGTAGGCGAAATATACCGCGAGGCCGATCAGCAGCCACACGCCGAAGCGCTGCCAGGTGATGAGCGGCAGGTTGGCCATGAGCAGGCCGCAGGAAAGCACGCCCAATACCGGAATCACCGGATGCCAGGCGCATTTGAACGGGCGGCGCAATTCCGGCTGGCGCGCGCGCAGCACGATTACGCCGATGCACACGAACACAAACGCGGCCAGGGTGCCGATGTTGGTGAGCTCGGCCAGGTCGCCGAGCGGCACAAAACCCGCGATGGCGGCGATGAGCAGGCCGCACAGGACAATCACGCGCACCGGCGTTTGCCGTTGCGCGTGCACTTCGCCGAAAAACGGCGGCAGCAGCCCATCACGTGACATGGCGAAAAAGATGCGCGTGAGCCCGTAATACAGCACCAGCATCACGGTGGTGAGGCCGGCGATGACGCCGGTGGCCACCAGGCCGGAGGCCCAGTTGATGCCGAGCAGTTGCAGGGCGTGCGCCACCGGCGAGGAGACGTTAAGCTCCTTGTAAGACACGATGCCGGTGAGCAGGCCCGACACCACGATGTAAATCACGGTGCAAATCGCCAATGAGGCCAGGATGCCGATGGGCACGTCGCGCTGCGGGTTTTTGGTTTCCTCCGCCGCGGTGGAGACGGCGTCGAAACCGATGTAGGCGAAGAACACGATGGCCGCGCCCGCCAGCACGCCGATGGGTTTGCCTTCCGGCCCGACGCCGCTCCAGCCGAAGGGCATAAAGGGGCTCCATAAATCCGGATTGACGTGGAATACCGCCACACCGATGAACACGGCGATGGTGAGCAGCTTGATGAACACCAGCGCCGCATTGAACTGAGAGCTTTGTCTGACGCCGATAATGAGCAATATGGCCAGCGCAATCACGATGCCCGCCGCCGGCAGATTGATGAGGCCGCCCTGGGTGGGCGCATGAGTCAGGGAGTAGGGCAATGGCAGACCGATGGCGGTCAAAGCATTGTTGAAATAACCCGACCAGCCGTTGGCCACGGCGGCGGTGGCCACGCCGTATTCCAGGATCAATATCCAGCCGACCATCCAGGCGAGCAGTTCGCCGAGTGCGGCATAGCTGTAGCCATAGGCGCTGCCGCAGCCGCCGAGGCTGGCGGCCAGCTCCGCGTAGGCCAGCGCGGCGAAGGCGCAGGCCAGACCCGACACCACGAAGGACAGCACCACGGCGGGGCCGGAGAGCGTGGCGGCGGCGATGCCCGTCAGCACGAAGATACCGGTGCCGATGATGGCGCCGATGCCGAGCAGGGTCAGGTCAAACGCGCTCAATTCGCGTCTTAATCCGCTGTTGCAGTAATCGTCCGGCGAACTGGGTTTGGTGCGGAATAGCTGCATGGCGTCTCCCTGTTATTATCGTAGTCTTGCGATTCTATGTCTTAATCCCCATCCTTGGAAAGGGCTTTGCAGGAATTGTGTGCTTTTAAATCCGCTCTCTCCCGTTTATGATGTATTGCCCTCCATTTAAGACGCCTCATGCCCTCCACCAAACACGCACGCTTGTTGATCCTCGGCTCCGGCCCGGCGGGCTATACCGCCGCCGTGTACGCCGCGCGCGCCAACCTGAAGCCGGTGCTCATCACCGGCCTGGAGCAGGGCGGCCAGCTCATGACCACCACGGACGTGGACAACTGGCCGGGCGACGTGGAGGGTTTACAGGGACCCGGTCTCATGGAGCGCATGCGCCGGCACGCCGAGCGCTTCCACACCGAGATCGTGTTCGATCACATCAATGCAGTGAGCCTCCAGCAGCGTCCGTTCCGCTTGACCGGCGACAGCGGCGCCTACACCTGCGACGCGCTCATCATCGCCACCGGCGCTTCCGCGAAATATCTGGGACTGCCTTCCGAAGAGGCCTTTAAAGGGCGCGGCGTGTCGGCGTGCGCGACCTGTGACGGGTTTTTTTATAAAGGCCAGCGGGTTGCGGTGATCGGCGGCGGCAACACCGCGGTGGAAGAGGCGCTGTATCTTGCCAACATCGCCGCGCACGTCACCGTGGTGCACCGGCGCGACAAGTTCAAGGCGGAAAAAATCCTGATTGACAAACTGATGGCGAAAGTGAAAGAAGGCAAAATCGGCATTGAGTGGAACAGCACGCTGGACGAGGCGCTGGGCGATGCCAGCGGCGTGACCGGCATGCGCGTCAAAAATCTCGCCACCGGCGCTGTAAAAGACTTCACGCTGCAAGGCATTTTCATCGCCATCGGCCATCAACCCAACACGGCGATTTTCGAAGGTCAGATCGAGATGAATAACGGCTACATCAAGGTCAAAGGCGGACTGGACGGCAACGCCACCGCCACCAGCATCCCCGGCGTGTTCGCGGCAGGCGATGTCGCCGATCACGTCTACCGTCAGGCGATCACCTCGGCCGGCTCCGGCTGCATGGCGGCGTTGGACGCGGAACGTTATCTGGACAACCTAACTTGATGTCCGGCGGGCTTTACGGCGCTCCCAGTCACGGATGACTTGCATGCGCCACAGCGCGTGTATCAAAAAATAGCCCGCCGTGGCGGAGACGGACGATACCACAAAAGAACCCAGCAGAATGGGCCGCCAGATCCACTTAAGCTCCGTCATCAGCCACGCCCAGGTCGGCTCAAAGACAATCTCATGCGCGGGCAGGCCGAGCAATAAGCTCCCCAGCTTGTAGACAAAATAGGTTATGGGGCCGACGGTTAAGGGATTGCTAATCCAAACCAAGACTACGGCGATCGGCAAATTGAACCGGAAGATAATCGCGATTACCGCAGCCAGTATCATTTGAAAGGGCATGGGGGTAAAGGCCATGAACAAGCCCACCGCTACCCCGCCTGAGACCGAACGGCGATTCAAATGCCATAATCCCGGGTCATGCAACAGCGTGCCGAAAAATTTCAGATGTTTGTGGCTACGTACTTTATGCGCATCCGGCATTAAGCGTTTGATCAGCTTCTTCGCCATAAAACCAGTTTAAAACACATATTAATAAACCGCCAGCAATAGCCGCACTGTCACGCGCCGGCACGGACATCCGGGCGCATGCGCTGGCGTTTTTGTGCGGCGTATTGCTGGTGCAGTCCCTGCCCGCCCTGCCCTCGCTGTGGTGGAGCGTGTTGCCGTTTGTATTACTGTGCCTGGCATACCGCTATCCCGTTACGCGCCTTGCGCTGTTCTTTCTGGCGGGCGTGTTCTGGATCACGCTGCGCTCCGGCCTGATCCTCGAACACAGCCTGCCCAAGGAGTTGGAAGGCCAGGACCTGCTCATAGAGGGCACTGTTGCCGGTCTCTCCAAAGACCTGGAGCGCGGCGTCAGTTTCGAGTTTGATGTCAGCCGCGCTGAATTTTCAGGCCGCGCGGTCGTCATACCCGGCAAGATCAGACTCAACGTGCATGACTTCGCTTTCGCACCGCGCATCGGCGACACATGGCGCATGCAGGTGCGCTTGAAACGCCCGCACGGTTTCCAGAATCCCGGCGGCTTCGACTACGAGGCCTATCTGTTCCAGCAACGCATCCGCGCCACCGGTTACGTGCGCAAGGATTACACGCCGCAGCGCATCGCCTCCGAGCCTTCGTATCTCATTGGCCGCATGCGCCAGCAGCTCGGCGAACGCATCCACGCGGCGCTCGCCGGCGCACCGGTCGCGGGCATGATCGTCGCGTTTGCCAACGGCGACCAAAGCACCATCAGCGACGAACAGTGGGAAGTGCTGCGCCGCACCGGCACCACGCACCTGATCGCCATCTCCGGTATGAACATCGGGCTGGTCGCGGGAATTGCATTTTTTCTGGCGCGCTGGCTGTGGTCCTGGCCGGGTTACACGGTGCTGAGACTGCCCTCGCAAAAGGCGGGCGCGCTTGCGGGCCTGCTCGCCGCCCTGTTTTACGCCGCGCTGGCGGGCTTCGCCATTCCCGCGCAGCGCGCGCTCATCATGCTCGTGGTGGTGTTGGGTACCCTGCTGTTCAGCCGCTCGACGCGACCTTCGTATGTGCTCGCCGCCGCGCTGTTCGCAGTGCTGATCTACGATCCACTTGCCGTAATGGCAATGGGATTCTGGCTGTCGTTCGCCTCGGTCGCCATCATCTTGTTTACGCTCCGTGGACGCGTGCGCGAAAGCAAGTGGCGGCAATGGAACCGCATTCAGTGGGTGATCGCCATCGGACTGCTGCCGCTATTGCTGGTGATGTTTCAGCAGACCTCGCTCTCCGGTCCGCTTGCCAACATGCTTGCCATTCCGGTGATCGAGATCCTGGTCATCCCGCTCACGCTGATGGGTGCGTTGTGCGTGCTGATTTTTCCTGATGCGCTCGCTGGCGCATTGTTTCAAATAGCCGGATGGGTGATGGCGCAATTGTGGAGCGCGCTGGAGTTTTTATCGCGCCTGCCTCATACCCAGTGGATACAACACACGCCTCTGACCTGGACCGTCGCCGTTGCGGCGCTCGGCGCGGCGTGGCTGCTCGCGCCGCGCGGCTTCCCCGCGCGCTGGGTGGGCGCAGTGTGGCTGCTGCCGCTGTTCCTGGTGCGTCCACCCGCGCCAGCGCCGGGGGAGGCGTGGGTTACCCTGCTGGATGTGGATCAGGCACTGGCGGCGGTTGTGCAAACTGCGCGGCATGTCCTGGTCTTCGACACGGGAATGCGTTACAGCGCGAGTTTCGACACCGGACGCGCCGTGGTGGCGCCCTATCTGCGTTATCGCGGCGTGAGTCACATTGACACCTTGCTCATCAGCCACGGCGATAACGACCATATCGGCGGTGCGGCATCGGTGCTCGCCGCGTTTCCGGTGGAGCGCGTGTTGAGCAGCGTGCCGGAACGTTTTCAAAGTGGGCAACATTGCCTGGCGGGCCAAGTGTGGCAATGGGATGACGTGGAATTTCAAATCTTGCATCCCGCCGGCACCGGTGCAATCGGCAATAACGCAAACTGCGTGCTCAAGATTACCAGCCGCCACGGCAGTATATTGTTACCCGCCGACATTGAAGCCAAGGCGGAGCGCGCGCTGCTGGAAAGTGGCGCAAACCTGCGTGCCGATGTTTTGGTCGCGCCGCATCACGGCAGCAAAACCTCCTCCACGGAAGACTTTATTGACGCGGTAAAACCACGCTATACGCTGATCCCCGCAGGTTATCGCAGCCGTTACCGTCATCCGCACCCCAGCGTCGTGCAGCGCTATCAAGCGCGTGGTATCCACCTGCTCGACACGCCCGCGCAAGGGGCGATTGAGATTCAATTTACGGCAAACGGCACACATATCTCGGGTTACCGCAATAGTCACAGGCGCTACTGGTTCAATCCCTGATACGCGCCGCGCGCACTTGCGCTTTGCACCGGGTTTGCTAGATTATCTCAAAAAAAGCGCAACCCTAAACCCATGCCTAAAAAATTATTGCCCTTGATTCTTTGGATCAGCATCGCCGTGCTGGGCGCTGCTGCCATGGGCGGCATTGCGCTCAGTCGCGGTGAATCCATCAACGCCATCTGGTTCATCGTCGCAGCGGTGTGCGTGTACGCCATCGGCTATCGCTTCTACAGCGCCTGGATCGCAGCCAGGGCGCTGACGCTGGACGAAACGCGCGCCACACCCGCCGAACGCATCAACGACGGGCGCGATTTCGTGCCGACCAACCGCTGGATCGTGTTCGGCCACCACTTCGCCGCCATCGCCGGGCCCGGCCCTCTGATCGGCCCCACCCTCGCCGCGCAATTCGGCTATCTCCCCGGCACGCTATGGATACTGATCGGCGCGGTGCTGGGCGGCTGCGTGCAGGACATGGTCACGCTGTTTTTCTCCACCCGCCGCAACGGCAGAAGCCTGGGGCAGATGGCGCGCGATGAACTCGGCCCCATCGGCGGCGCGGCGGCGCTCATCGGCACGCTGATGATTATGGTGATCCTCATCGCGGTGCTGGGACTGGTAGTGGTGAACGCCATGAAGCACAGCCCGTGGGCGACCTCAACCGTATTCGCCACCATCCCTATCGCCATTTTTATCGGCCTCTATATCCGCAACATCCGGCCGGGGCGCGTGCTGGAAGGCTCAATCATCGGCGTGGCGCTGTTGCTGCTCTCCGTGACCGGCGGCGGCTGGATCGCCCACAGCCCCGCGCTGAGCGGTTATTTCGACCTGGACGGCCTGAGCCTCGCCTGGTTTGTCATCGGCTACGGCTTCCTTGCCGCCATCCTGCCGGTGTGGCTGTTGCTCGCGCCGCGCGATTATCTGTCCACGTTCATGAAATTGGGCACGGTGATTTTGCTCGCCATCGCCATCGTGATTCTGCGGCCGGAAGTGAAAATGCCCGCGCTCACGCAGTTCATAGACGGCAGCGGCCCGATTTTCGGCGGCACGGTATTTCCGTTCGTATTCATCACCGTCGCCTGCGGCGCGATTTCCGGCTTTCATTCGCTCATCGCCTCCGGCACCACGCCGAAGCTCCTATCCAATGAACGCGACATCCGCATGATCGGCTACGGCGGCATGATGCTGGAATCCTTCGTCGCCATCATGGCCATGATCGCGGCCACCGTGCTCGACCCTGGCGTGTACTTCGCCATCAACAGCCCGGCGGGCGTCGTCGGCAAAGAAGCGGCGGAAGCGGTGGCCACGATTTCCTCATGGGGCTTCCCGGTCACGGTGGAACAGATGAACGAACTCGCGCGGCAGATGGGCGAGGCGACCCTGTTCGCGCGCACCGGCGGCGCGCCGTCGCTCGCGGTCGGCATGGCCAGCATCTTCGGCAGCGCCTTCGGCCAGGGGATGCTCGCCATGTGGTATCACTTCGCCATCATGTTCGAAGCGGTGTTCATCCTCACCACGCTCGACGCCGGCACGCGCGTCGGGCGCTTCATGTTGCAGGATTTGCTCGGCAACGTGTGGCGGCCGATGGGCCGCACCTCCTGGTATCCGTCCGTGCTCATTACCAGCGCCGCCATCGTCGCCGCGTGGGGTTATTTCTTATATATTGGAGTCATTGACCCGAACGGCGGCGTGAATATCCTGTGGCCGCTGTTCGGCATGTCCAATCAAATGCTCGCAGGCATCGCGCTCTCGGTCGCCACCGGCATCCTGATCAAATCGGGAAAACTGAAATACGCCTGGGTTACGGGTTTGCCGCTCGCCTGGCTGCTCATCGTTACCACCAGCGCGGCGTGGCAGAAGATCATGAGCGAGGACGTGCGCGTCGGCTTTTTCGCCGCCGCCAACGATCTTGCCGTAAAACTCGCCGCAGGTGCGCTGCCGCCAGACACGGCCACTGTGGCGCCGCAACTGATTTTCAACCAGCGGCTCGACGGCTGGCTGACCCTGTTCTTCGTGCTGGTGCTATGGGTCGTGGTGCTCGACATGCTGCGCGTCGCGGCACGTCATTTAAGCGACAAACCGGTGCTGCCCGTCACCGAATCGCCACACATACCGAGCCGTCTGGTCGAAGACTGGGTGAGGGACTGACATGTTCAAGCGAAAACTTGTTGTATTAATAAATGCCATTCGCCACTTGAGCGGCGATGACGCCTACGAGCGTTACCTTGCCCATCACGCGCAGACACACCACGATGAAATTCCTTTAAACCGCCGCGAGTTTTTCAAACAAGAACAAGAGCGCAAGTGGAGTGGCGTGCGGCGCTGTTGTTGAGTGGCCTTTGTGAGCGTTGATACCCGCCCCCTCGCCGACCGCCTGCGGCCGCAGCGGCTGGAGGATTTTTACGGCCAGGCGCACCTGCTCGGCCCGGGCAAACCGCTGCGCCTGGCGATTGAATCCGGCCACCTGCACTCGATGGTGTTCTGGGGGCCGCCGGGGACGGGCAAGACCACGCTGGCTCGCCTCATCGCAAAAAAATCCAACGCCCAGTTCTTGAGCATCTCGGCGGTGCTGGCGGGGGTGAAGGACATTCGGGACATGGTTGCCAGGGCGGAGCAGGCGCAGAAGCTCGGCCAGGGCACGGTGCTGTTCGTGGACGAGGTGCATCGCTTCAACAAATCACAGCAGGACGCCTTTTTGCCTTATGTGGAAAACGGCACGTTTACCTTTATTGGCGCCACCACGGAAAATCCGTCGTTTGAGTTGAACAACGCACTGCTGTCGCGTGCGCGCGTGTATGTGTTGAAGGCGCTGCAAGTCGCTGAAATCCACCAGGTGATAGACCGCGCGCTGTCCGATGATGAGCACGGCCTGGGCAAACTGAGGCTGGACATGGCTGAGACGCTGCGCGAGCGCCTGGCGCTGGCAGCCGACGGCGACGCGCGGCGCGCGCTGAACCTGCTGGAGATCGCCGCCGATCTTGCCGAGCCCAGGGACGGGCGCGCCGTCATCACCGAAGAATTATTGAATGAAGTGCTGAGCAGCGGCGGCACGCGCCGCTTCGACAAATACGGCGAGGCGTTTTATGACCAGATTTCCGCCCTGCACAAATCGGTGCGCGGCTCCTCGCCCGACGCCGCCTTGTATTGGCTGGCGCGCATGCTGGACGGCGGCTGCGATCCGTTATACATCGCGCGGCGCGTGCTGCGCATGGCGAGCGAGGATATCGGCAACGCCGACCCGCGCGCGCTGGAGATCGCGCGCAACGCCTGGGACGTGCAGGAGCGCTTAGGTCAACCGGAGGGCGAACTGGCGCTGGCGCAGGCCGTGGTGTACATGGCCTGCGCGCCCAAGAGCAATGCCGTTTACACCGCATTTGGCGCCGCGATGAATGACGCCAAGACGCACGGCTCGCTGGAAGTGCCGCTGCACCTGCGCAATGCGCCCACCCGCCTGATGAAGGAACTCGATTACGGCAAAGACTACCGCTACGCGCACGACGAAACCGAAGGCTATGCCGCGGGTGAGCGCTATTTCCCGCAAGAACTGGGCGAAAGGCGCTATTATTATCCGGTCGAGCGCGGCCTGGAAATCAAGATCGCCGAGAAGCTCGCGCATCTGCGCGAGCTCGATAAAAAAACCAAGGACTAACCTTCACCATGAAACTCCTTGCCGTTGAAACCTCCAGCGACGCCTGCTCCGCCGCGCTGCTGATTGATTCACACATTGAACAGTGCTTTGAACTCGCGCCTCAGCAGCACACCGCGCTCATTTTGCCCATGGTGGACAACCTGCTCAAACAGGCCGGACTCAAGCTCGGCGAACTCGATGCGCTCGCTTTTGGCCGCGGACCGGGCTCCTTCACCGGCGTGCGGATCGCAGCCAGCGTCGTACAAGGACTCGCGTTCGGCGCGGAACTGCCGGTCATACCCATCTCGTCGCTGGCCGCGCTGGCGCAAGGCATGCACCGCGTGCACGGCGTGACCAGCGTCCTGACCGCTGCCGATGCGCGCATGAACGAAGTGTATTGGGCGGCTTATTGTCTCGATCAAAACGGTTTTATGTCTTTACTGGGTGACGAATGGGTAAGCGCACCGGGAACAGTACCCGTGCCGGAACAGGGCATCTGGTTCGGCGCAGGCTCAGGCTGGGAAGCCTACGGTGCGGTACTCACGGCACGTTTGGGTGCGCGCCTGCAAGACTACCGGGCGCACGTTTATCCTCATGCGCAGGATATAGCGCACCTGGCGCGCGTGGCCTGTCAAGAAGACGGCGCCGTACCGGCCGAACAGGCGCTGCCCGTCTATCTGCGCAATGAAGTGACATGGAAGAAGCAAGGGAGCCAGGTGTGATATGAGCAACAAAACCATCAACATGACTGAAGGCTTGTACGAGTATTTGCTCTCCGTCTCGCTGCGCGAGCCGCCGCTGCTCAAGCACCTGCGTGCAGAGACCGCCAGGCATCCCATGGCCAACATGCAGATTGCGCCCGAACAGGGTCAGTTCATGGCGCTATTGGTGCAGTTGCTGCGGGCCAAAAAGGCCCTGGAGATCGGCGTCTTCACCGGTTACAGCGCGCTGTGTGTGGCGCTCGCCCTGCCTGCGGACGGCAAGCTGATCGCCTGCGATGTGAGCGAGGAATGGACCAAAGTCGCGCGGCGCTATTGGCAAGAGGCAGGGGTGGCCGACAAGATCGAACTGCGTCTTGCCCCGGCGCTGCAAACTCTCAACCAACTGCTGCGCGACGGCCAGGCCGCCACGTTTGACTTTGTATTCATAGACGCCGACAAGACCGGCTACGATGACTATTATGAGCACAGCCTGCAATTATTGCGTCCCGGCGGGCTGATCGTGCTTGATAATATGCTACGTGATGGGCGAGTAGTTGACGCGCTCCATTGTGACGTACAAGGAAGTACTAATGTCGCGCGAGGCAGGATGCCGGGAGCGACTGACGAGGCGACACTGGCGATTCACAAGCTCAATCAAAAGTTACACCACGATTCGCGCATCGCCTTGAGCCTGCTGCCTCTGGCCGACGGGCTGACCCTCGCACTCAAGTTGTAGCATGAGCACAGAGGGGCGCACCCTGAGCCTGGCCATGCCGGGTTTGCTGAACGCCGTCAGACAAGGCGCGGAGGCTCCCGCGACGCTGGAAAAAATGCTGGCGCGCGCCGGCCTCGCACCCTGCTCTGCGGACTACATGGCGTGGCTGTTTGCGCTGTTCGGCATCCACGCCGGTAATTATCCCGTGGCCGCCGTCACTCGCGCGGCGGACATGAACTCCATTGAACCGGGCTGGTGGCTGCGCGCCGACCCGGTGTATCTGCATGCGGACGGCGACAGTTTGCTGCTGTTTGATAACCGCCCGCTGCCGGTCGCGCCGGGTGAGTCGGCGGCATTGGTATCGGAGTTGCAGGAATTATTCCGGGAGCATGGCGCAGAACTCAGCGCGCCGCATTCCAAGCGCTGGTACCTGCGTTTCACCCATGACCCCGGCATTAAAACCCATGCGCTGGACCAGGTATCCGGCAAACACATCCATGCCAGCCTGCCCAATGCGGATGACGCGGAAACCGCGCGCCGCTGGCGCCGCTTATTCAATGAAGTCCAGATGCGCCTGTACGCCAGCCCGGTGAATCAGGCGCGTGTCGAGCGTGGCGCACTGCCCATTAACAGCCTGTGGTTCTGGGGCGAGGGATGGCTTGATAAGAAACCCGCGGCGCGCTATAAAAAGGTGTATGCCGATGAAGCGCTGGCACGGGGTCTCGCTTTGCTGAGCGGCACAGCGCATGCGCCCGCCCCGTCAGACGCGAAATCCTGGCTCAGCGCCGCGGCGGAGCCGGGCGAGTATCTCGCCGTGCTTGAACCGCTCATGCCTGAGCACGCCCTCGCCGCGCTTGAAGACCAGTGGTTCGCTCCCCTGTTTGCGTTGCTGAAGGCGCGTGAGATGGAGCGCCTTGTCCTCTGGCCGGGCGCTGAAAAATTATTTGAAATCACGCCCGCCGCGCTTGGGCGCTGGTGGAAGCGCCCGCGCAAGCTCACGACATACGCATGAACATCACCCAACGCATCCTCAACGCCGCGCACAATCTTCCTGATAGTTTGCATCCGGTGCTGCGCCACATCTACGCCGCGCGTCACATTACTGACGCGCGCCAACTGGAACTCAAACTCGAACATCTGTCCCCTCCCGCCGCGTTGAAAGGCATGGATCTGGCCGTGGCCCTGCTGACTCAGGCGCTGCGCGACCGGCAGCGCATCCTCATCGTCGCCGATTTCGACGCCGACGGGGCGACCAGTTGTGCGCTCGCGGTGCGCGCCCTGCGCCTGCTCGGCGCATACGACGTACGCTATGTGGTACCCAACCGCTTTGAATACGGCTACGGCCTCACGCCGGAGATCGTCGCGGTCGCCGCGCAACAGCAACCCCAACTTATCATCACCGTGGACAACGGCATCTCCAGCATCGAAGGCGTGGCGTGCGCACGCGCACATGGCATGCGCGTGCTCATCACCGACCATCACCTGCCCGGCGCCGCGCTGCCGGCAGCCGACGCCATTGTAAACCCCAATCAGCCGGACGATACTTTCCCCAGCAAACATATCGCCGGCGTGGGCGTGATCTTCTACATCATGCTTGCCCTGCGCGCGCAATTGCGTGAATCAGCCTGGTTTGGCGAACGCGGCATCGGTGAGCCAAATCTTGCACAACTGCTCGACCTGGTTGCGCTCGGCACCGTGGCTGACGTGGCGCAACTCGACCACACCAACCGCATTCTGGTCGCGCAAGGGCTGGCGCGTATCCGCGAACGGCGTTGCAGCGCGGGCCTGCTCGCCTTGTTGCAGGTTGCGGGCAGAATACCGGCGCGGATAAACGCCGCCGATCTTGGCTTCGCCGTCGCGCCGCGGCTTAACGCGGCAGGAAGGCTGGAGGACATGTCGCTCGGCATTGAGTGCCTGCTGAGCGATGAGCCTGACGCCGCACTGGCCATGGCGCAGCGGCTCGATGAACTCAACCGCGAGCGGCGCGGCATTGAAGCGGAAATGCAGACCCAGGCGCTCGCCGCGTTGGATAATCTGCGCCTGGACGGCGCGCTGTCCAGCGGCTTATGCCTGTTCGACCCAGGCTGGCATCAGGGCGTCATCGGCATTCTCGCCTCACGCATCAAGGATCGCCTGCACCGCCCGGTGATCGCCTTCGCGCCCGCGAGCGATTCAGAAATCAAGGGCTCGGCGCGCTCGGTGCAAGGCGTGCATATCCGCGACGCGCTGGATGCGGTCGCAACACGCCACCCTGGATTACTCAGCAAATTCGGCGGCCACGCCATGGCCGCCGGACTTACCTTGAAGCGCGCCGATTTAGACGCCTTCCGCGCCGCCTTTGACGACGAAATCAAACGCCATCTCAGCCCCACGCAAATGCAAGGCACGCTGCTCAGCGACGGCGCGCTGCCGGCCGCGGACATCAACCTGGAGCTTGCTGAAACGCTGCGTAATGCCGGGCCTTGGGGGCAAGGATTCCCGGAGCCTGTGTTCGATGGAGTATTTGAAATCAGGAGCCAGCGTCTGCTTAACGATAAACATCTCAAGCTGTCACTGCAACATCCTGGCGCGGCGGAAATCTACGACGCCATCGCGTTCAACATTCAAGAGCAGTCCCTGGCTTTGGTTCAAAACGCAACGCGGATACATGTTGCCTATAAACTGGATGTAAATAATTACCGCGACCGGCGCAGCGTCCAGTTGCTGATTGAACACATTGAGCCCGCCGTGTAGTGCACGATTTACGAAGGTGATTGCGGCTTGAGCGCACGCTCAATCAACTCACGCGCGGCAGGCGGCAAGTCCAGCCCCAGCGCCGCCTGTTGCGCACGTGGCGACATTTTCTTCCAGGTCTTCTGGATGATCGTGACGAGCTTTTCTTCGTCGTGCTTCTTTGCGAAGCCTGAAAAGTAATTCTCCAGAAACACCAGACACGCCACGTCCTCCAGCAATTGCGCTTCGGCGTCGGTCTTGAGATTTTTCTTTTTCACCAGCGCCTCGACGCGCGTTATGACCCCCTCGTCATAGCCCGCCTGCTGCAGCAGGTCGCGGGCGGTGCGCGCATGCAACTCGGCCAGGGCGGTGCGCCAGCGGTGGTAACCCGGCCGGTCAAGAGGATAGTCAGCGCGCGGAATCATCCAGCGCCCGATATGCTGGCAGCGCACGGCGAGGCGCAGGGTCTCCGGGGCGTCGGGCTCAAGCCGCGCCAGCCACCGCGTCATGCGTTCGGCGTAAAGCAATTCTTTGGGATACTCTTTGCCGCCGGAGATTTCCCGGTTCGGGTCCGCGCGATTAAAGGCGTCGAACCGTTCGATGGCTTGATGGAAGCGGTGGTTATCAGTGATGGTTCCGGGCATCTAACCAAAATAACACGCGTAGTCCACCAACTCGGCCACTTCGACATCAAACCGCGTCTTGCCGGGCACTGAGAAGCTTTGGCCTGCACTGTAATCGTTCCACTTTCCGGCATCGCCGATTTTTATCCGGCACTTTCCCTGTGTCAACTCGATCACCTCCGGCTCGCCGGTGGTAAAAGTGTAACTGCCCGGCAGCATCACGCCGAGCGTCAGGCGCTTCCCGTCCGCGGTGATAACAGTGCGGCTGGTCACATTGCCGCCGTGATAGATATTGGCCTTTTTCCTGACTTCAACGTTCTTGAAACTCATTTTTTCTTCCTCGACTTTTCCGCAATGCGCATGCGCAAGGCGTTCAATTTGATGAATCCGCCGGCATCCGCTTGATTGTATGCACCGGCATCCTCTTCAAACGTGGCGATGCTGGCGTCAAACAGGCTGTCGGTTGCGGACTTGCGCCCCACCACGGTCACGTTGCCCCTATAGAGCTTCACCCGCACCACGCCGTTCACGCTCGCCTGAGAAGCGTCTATCATCTGCTGCATGAGCTTACGCTCCGGGCTCCACCAGTAACCGTTGTAGATCAGGCTCGCGTAACGCGGCATCATCTCGTCCTTGAGGTGCGCGACCTCGCGGTCCAGGGTGATGGACTCGATGGCGCGATGCGCCTTGAGCATGATGGTTCCGCCCGGCGTCTCGTAGCAACCGCGCGACTTCATGCCCACGTAACGGTTCTCGACGATGTCCAGCCGGCCGATGCCGTTCGCGCCGCCGATGCGATTCAACGTCTCCAGCACCCCGGCCGGGGACATCTGTTCGCCGTTGATGGCGCTGATGTCGCCTTTGCTGTAAGTAAGCTCAAGATAAGTCGCTTTATCGGGCGCCTGCGCCGGCGCCACCGTCCAGCGCCACATGCTTTCCTCCGGCTCCGCCCACGGGTCTTCCAGCACGCCGCCTTCGTAAGAGATGTGCAACAGATTCGCGTCCATGGAATACGGAGACTTCTTGCCGCGCTTCATTTCCACTGGAATACCGTATTTCTCCGCGTAGTTGAGCAGCTTCTCGCGCGAAGTCAGATCCCACTCGCGCCACGGCGCAATCACGTGTACGTCAGGTTTGAGCGCATAGTAACCCAGCTCAAAACGCACCTGGTCGTTGCCCTTGCCGGTCGCGCCGTGCGACACCGCATCCGCATGGGTCTCATTGGCGATCTCGATCTGGCGCTTGGCGATCAAGGGCCGCGCGATGGAAGTGCCGAGCAGGTATTCGCCTTCGTAAATCGCGTTGGCGCGGAACATGGGAAACACGAAATCGCGCGCAAACTCCTCGCGTAAGTCGTCAATATAGATTTCCTGCACCCCCGCCGCCTTAGCCTTGGCGCGCGCAGGTTCGACCTCCTCGCCCTGGCCGATGTCCGCGGTGAAGGTCACCACCTCGCAGCGGTAATTTTCTTGCAGCCACTTGAGTATCACGGAGGTATCGAGGCCGCCGGAGTAGGCGAGTACGACTTTTTTGATATTCTTGATATTCGACATTAAAGCTCCAAACACAGGGTGGGTTGGCGTAGCGCTACCCGCCAGCGACTGGTGGGTTACGGTGCTTACGCACCTAACCCACCCTACTTACTTTTTCTGTACGCCGCAGGCGCGACAACAGACGCCGCGCCATGTCGCCGAACAGTTCGGTCTGGGTGGGGTGCGGATGAATCGCGTGCGCCACCTGCTCCAGCGTCATGTCGCCCGCCACCATCATCACCGCTTCGCCGATGAGCGTGTCGGCGTGGTCGGCGAGGAAGTGCACGCCGATGATGCGGCGCGTTTTCTTGTCGGCGACCAGTTTAATCAGGCCCAGCGTCTCGCCGCTAATCATGGCCTTGGCGTCTATGCTCATAGGCACTTTGACCTCGACGGCGTCCATGTTTTTGGCCTTGGCCTGATCGAGCGACAAGCCGACGAACGCGGCCTGCGGGCGGGTGAAGATCACGCCGCAATCCTTGTCCTGGTTGTATCTGGCGTCTTCACCGATGATGTTCGCCGCCGCCACGCGCCCCTGCGCGCCTGAGGTGTGCGCGAGCATGTAGCCGCCGATGACGTCGCCCACCGCGAAAATGTGCGGCACGCTGGTACAACCGCGCGCATCGGTTTTGATCACGCCTTTTTCCGTAACGACACCGGCCCTGTCCAGCTTGAGCGGCTCCAGCACCGGGCGCTTGCCGGTGGCCATGAGCACGTAGTCGCAACTCAGCGTGTGCGGCTTGCCGGCCGCATCGGAAAAGCTGAGCTTCATCGCGCCCGGTTTGCCCTTGATCTCCTGCGCCTTGGCGGAGGTGTGCACGGTGAGGCGCGGGTCGTTGTTCAGAATTTCGGCGAGATTCTTGGCGATTTCCGGCTCGACTTCAGCCAGCAGGCGCGGCTTGGCTTCAAGCAACGTGACCTCACTGCCGAAGTCCTGAAAAATTTGTGCCATCTCCACGCCGATCGCGCCGCCGCCGATGATGGCGAGCTTTTTCGGCGCCTGCTTCAGCGTCCACACCGTGTCCGAGGTCAGCACGCCGCCGTTTTTCAGGCCCTCCTGCGCGCCGGGAATCGGCGGCACAAACGGCGGGGCGCCGGCGGCAATGACCGCGCAACCGAAGGTGATGTGCTCGCCCTTGGAACCATTGCCCAGCGGGGCGCGCACGTGTGGATCACTGCTGTTGGCGGAGGTATCTATAAATAAACGGTGATCGGTTTCAAAACTGGCGTAGCCCTGGATGAGCTTGATCTTGACGCCGGTGTCGGTTTTCCTCGCCATTTCGCCGCGCGTCTCCAGCACCGTGCGCCGTGTCTTTTCCAGCAGGGCGAAATTCAGCTTGCCCCCTGTGGCGCCTTCCACGCCGAGGTGCGCATCGTGCGCGCGGTCGCGCAGGCGATCGGCCGCCGCGCGCCAGGCCTTCGATGGAATGCAGCCGCGCCACAGACATTCGCCACCGGGCAGCGGCGCGTCGTTCACCATCGCCACCTTGATGCCGTGCTCGGCGAGTTCGCGCGCGCAGTCTTCGCCGCCCGGCCCGCCGCCGATCACCACTACGTCGTAATCCCACTTGCCTTCGGGTATGGCGGGCCCCAGTGTTCCCATCCAGTTCTCCGGTTGTTCGATATGGTTTTTCAGGGTGTTGAGAAACAGCGCCACCTCCGCGCCGTTCACCACACGGTGATCGGCGGTGACGGTGAGTGGCATGCCCTGCTCCTGCGCGGTGGCGATGGCGAGAATCGCCGCCGTGCCGGGCGTGGGGATGGCGTCGAAATAACTCACCCCCAACATGCCCATGTTGGAAATCATGAAGGTCGGGTTGGCGTACTCCTCCGGTTTCAAGCGGCGCGCGCGCGCGCGTTCGACCAGATCCTTCCACGCCGTGTTCAGGTCTTCCAGGCTGCGCGACTCGCAATGGCGCAGTACCGGCACTACCAGTCCGCCGGCGTCGGCCGAGACCGCGATGCCGATGTCCACTTCGTCGCGCTCGACCAGTTTGTCCGCCGGTTGATAAGCCCAGTTGACCGTGGGATGTTTTTTGATCGCCTCCGCGCAAGCCTTGGCGATAAGCACGGTGAGCGACACGCCCTTGCGCTTCGCCGCCTTGCCCAGGTTCTCCGGTCTGGCGTGCACGGTGACGCGGAACGTGGGCATGGTGAGCGCCGCGGTCATGGAGTGACTCACCGCGCGCTCCATCGCGGTCATGGCGCGGCCGTGGCCCGGCACCTGTATCTCCGGCATGACGTGCGCGGGCGGCAGCGCTCCTACTTCGCTCGGCCGCTCCAGCGGTTGCGCGCGGCGCACGTCCTGCGCGGTAATCGCGCCATCGGGGCCGGTGCCTTTTAATGTATTCAGGTTGACGTGCAGCTCGGCGGCGAGTTTGCGCGCCTGCGGCGTGGCCTGTTTGTTTTCGGGCCGTGATACCGGCGCGCTTGGCGCACCGCCCATCAGCGGCGCCTTGTGTCCGGGCGTGGGATGCGCGGCCGCGATGCGGTGACGCTGCTCCTGCTCGGAAGGGCTGGTGACATTGTCCACCGCGCCCCTGCCCACCACGGCGAGGCTTCCCCGCACCACGTCCTGCGCCTTGTCCACCAGATAGGCCAGCGCGCCGCCGACCGCCACCACGCCGTCCACCGGCGCGATGGGTCCGGACAAGTATCCGGCGCGGAATACCTCCACGTCCATGATCGCCTTGTCGGTCTCGACTTGGGCCACCACGTCGCCGCGTTCGATCTTGTCGCCGGGCTTTTTCACCCACGCCACCACCACGCCCTCGGTCATGGTGTCGGAAAGCTGCGGCATCTTGATGACGTGTGTGGCGCCCTGCGGACTCGTGACCGGAGACGCGGTGGTAGCTGGCGCCGGTGCGTGAGCCGGCGCGGCGGCCGCCACGGAAGCGGCCGGGGCAGGCGCAGTATCGCTTTGCACCTCGTCCTTGCCCGGCACGAGATAACCCATGGGCGCACCCACCGCCACCACGCTGTTCAGCGCCGCAAGCGGGCCGGACAGATACCCGTCGCGAAACACCTCCACGTCCATGATCGCCTTGTCGGTTTCCACCGTGGCCACCACGTCGCCGCGCGAAATTTTATCGCCGATCTTTTTTTCCCAGCTCACCACCACGCCTTCGGTCATGGTGTCGGAGAGCTGCGGCATTTTGATGGGATAGGGTTCGGACATGTTTATTATGCGTGATGAATAAATATCCTCACCCCACCCTTCTCCCACCGGGAGAGGGAGGAAGCGGCGTTAGCCGCTTCGGGAGAGGGAATGCGCTGTTTTACGATTTACCGGATAACTTGAGCACTGCGTTCACCACGTCCTGCGCGCCGGGAATCGCGGCCTTCTCCAGCGCATGATTGTAAGGCATCGGCACATTGGCGGCGGACACGCGCACCGGCGCGGCGTCCAGTTCGAAAAAACATTCCTCGTTGATAATCGCCATTACCTCTGCGCCCACGCCCACCGCAGGTTCCGCCTCTTCCACAATCACCGCCTTGTGCGTCTTGGAAACGGACGCCTTGATGCCCGCGCGGTCGAGCGGCGAGAGCGCGTACAAATCCACCACCTCGGCCTCGATGCCATGTTGTCTGGACAATATCTCCGCCGCCTTCAGGCACCAGTGCACCGAGATGTTATAGCCGAACAAGGTGACATCACGTCCGGCGCGTGCGACTTCGGAGCCTTCCAGCGGGTGGAAGTATTCGCCCTCCGGCACCTCACCCTTCATGTTGTACATGAGTTCATGTTCGTTGATGAACACCGGGTCATTGCAGCGCAGCGCGGATTTCAACAGGCCGTACGCCTGTCTGGGACTGGACGGCGTGACCACGCGCAAACCGGCGATGCCCATGAACACCTTTTCCATGCGCGCCGAGTGCTGCGCGCCCAACTGATGCGCGGTGCCGCCCGGCGAGCGGATCACCACCGGCGCGGAGAGCTGCCCGCCCGACATGTAACGCACCTTGGCGGCGGAGTTGACGATCTGGTCGAGAGCAAGCCAGGCGAAATTGACCGACATGATTTCAATAATCGGCCGCACACCGGCGAACGATGCGCCGATGCCGAGACCGGTGTAACCGTTTTCCGAGATCGGCGTATCCATCACCCGGTCGGGGCCGTATTTGTCGTACAGCCCCTGCGTGGCCTTATAAGTGCCGCCCACCACGCCGATGTCCTCGCCCATGGCGATCACCAGCGGGTCGCGCGTCATTTCTTCATCGTGCGCGCGGCGGATCGCCTCCCAGTACATCATTTCCTTCGCGCCGCCCCTGGGTGCGGGCTTGCCCTTTACCCACGAGTCGTTTTCCGCCAGCACGTATTTTTCCAGTTCTTCCTTTTTCGGCTCCGGAGACTGTTCGGCGAACTTGATGATGTCGTCTTCAATATGTTTGATGATCTCGTCATCCAGCGCCTGATAATCTTTTTCGCTGTACTGTTTGGCCGCAATCAGGCGGTCGCGCAACATGATGATCGGGTCGCGCCTGCTCCATGCGCGCTCCTCGTCCTTTACGCGGTAAGCGTTGGAGTCGGACATCGAGTGTCCGCGATAACGGTAGGTCATCAATTCCAGGAAATACGGCCCGTTGCCGCCGCGCACGTGATCCACCGCGATCTTCGCCGCCGCATACACGGTTTCGATGTCCTGCCCGTCGGCCTGCGCCGCGGGGATGTTGTACGCCGCCGCGCGCTTGTACTGATCCACCACCGAGGTGGAGCGCTCGATGCGCGTGCCGATGCCGTATAAATTGTTTTCGCACACGAACAGCACCGGCAGATTCCACAGCTTCGCCATGTTGAGCGTTTCGTGGAAGGTGCCCTGATTGTTCGCCGCGTCGCCCAGAAAGCAGATGGCGATTTCGTCGCCGCCCTTGAGCTTGATCGCCTTGGCCATGCCCGCCGCGAGCGGGAACGGCCCGCCCACCAGCGCGTAACCGCCCATGAAGCGGTGCGCCACGTCGAAGATGTGCATCGAGCCGCCGCGCCCTTTGCACACGCCGGTCTCCTTGCCGTACAGTTCCGCCATCACTGCCCTGGGGTTGCTGCCGCACTTGATCGCGTGCACGTGATCGCGGTAACCGGTAATCACGTAGTCATGTCCGGGACGCGCCGCCTCCAGCACTCCGTGCGCGCACGCCTCCTGCCCCGGATAAAGGTGCAAAAAGCCGCCGATCTTGCGCTCGACATACGCCTCGTAGCAGCGCTCCTCGAAGCGGCGCGCGAACAGCATCTCGCGCAGCAGGCGCTTTTTATCGGCCAGGCTCAGGCTGCTCGGCAATGCGGCTTCGTCTCTTACGCTCGTGATACGCATACGATAGATACCCCCAAAGGCATAACCGCGCTATGATCGGTGTTTTGCAGGGAGAGGTCAAGGAAAAAGCCTCTTCCAAGCCTTTGATTTGAGAACACTATGGACAACAAAGTCAAGATAAAACAATACTCTAAGCCGCTCGCCTCGACCCAGGCGCCCCATCTTATTATTATACTACCCTCGGCCCTGATTAAGCCGCAGATTAAAAAGCCGTGGCCCCCCATCCCCCATGGCGAGGTGCTGAAAAAACGCCTCCTGATGCTCGATGAGCACGACTGCTCACGCACGCCGTTCATCACCGACCTGCCGAACGAGGCCGGAACCCACGTGGCGCTCGGCGCGGTGGATGAAGCAGTAAGCAGCTTCGATCTGCTCACGCTCGCGCGCAAGCTCGCTCAAGCGCAGCTTGCGCGCAATCCGCACACCGTCACCGTCGCCCTCGCGGGCCTGAGCAACGCGCTGGCCGCGCGCGTGGCGGAGGCGCTGGTCAGCGCATTACTGGCCGCGAGCTATCGCCTGCCCGCGTTCAAAAGCAAAAAAGACAAACCCGGCAGGCTGAACTCGATTGAAATCCACGGGCTTGCCGGAAAGGAAAATTTTGCCCGCACCGTGGCTGAGGCCGCGGGCAACAATCTCGCGCGCCACCTCACCGCGCTGCCGCCGAATGAATTGACACCCACGCTGTATCGCCAACGCATCGCCGCACTCGCCAGAGTGCACGGCTGGCGCATGGAGTTTCTGGACATCAAAAAACTCAAGCGCCTCAAGGCCGGCGCGTTTCTCGCCGTGGCGCAGGGCAGCAGCGTGCCGGACGCCGGCATCGTGCATCTGCGTTATACGCCGAAGCAGGCCAAGCGCCCTCCCCTCGCCCTGGTTGGCAAGGGCGTCTGCTTCGACACCGGCGGCACCAACCTCAAACCCGCCAAGCACATGTACGGCATGCACGAAGACATGGAAGGCAGCGCCGTCGCGCTCGGCACATTGCTCGCCCTCACCGAACTGAAAGTGGATTTTCCGGTGGACTGCTGGCTCGCCCTGGTGCAAAACCACATCGGCCCCAACGCCTACAAACAAAACGACGTGGTGCGCGCCAGCAACGGCGTCAGCATCGAAGTGGTGCACACCGACGCCGAAGGGCGCATGATCCTCTCCGACACCCTGGCCCTCGCATGCAAACAAAAACCCGCGCTCCTGATTGATTACGCCACCCTCACCGGCGCGTGCGTGTACGCGCTGGGCACGTCTTACAGCGGCGCATTCACCAACCGCCCGGACTGGATACCCATCATCATCGAAACCGGACGCCTGAGCGGCGAACGCGTCTGGCCGTTCCCCATGGACGAAGACTACGACAAGCAGCTCGAAAGCAAAGTCGCCGACATCAAACAGTGCAGCACGGAAGGCGAAGCCGATCATATTTTAGCCGCGCGCTTCTTAAACCGCTTCGTGGACAAAACCATCCCCTGGCTGCACGTGGACCTGGCAAGCGGCAACCACAAAGGCGGCCTCGCCCACATCCCCACCGACATCACCGGCTTCGGCGTGCGCTACACGCTCAATTTATTACTGGAGCAAAACGTATTGACTCGCGCGCAGGGCTGGTCATAATGGTCGAAAGACCATATCTGTGTTATGGAGTTTGAAAGCAATTCTGCGTCTAAAAGGGCTCTGACCCAATCAGCGTGATTCGGTTGCTGGACGAACAGACTTGAGAGCAGAAGGAGAAGAGTACAAATGGCGAATATCCATACGTTCCATCAGCCGGTCCATTAGTAAAAACTGTAAATCATCTCCGGAAGACGTTTCCAAAGGAGTTGACAGCCGATACATTGCGGAAGCTCGGGGTAGCACCCAAAAACGAGTCATACGTGATCAACGTCTTACGCTTCCTCGGCATTATCGATGAAGAAGGAAAGAAGGTTGATGCGAAAGCGAAAGCTTTTGTTCAGCATCAGGAAGATGCATTTGCCTCCGAATTCGGGAAGATCGTAAAGGAAGCTTACGAGGAGCTCTTTGAGTTGCACGGCGATACCGCATGGACGCAAGACCGTAACGCCTTAACACAGTTCTTTCGGACAACGGATCACTCCTCCGATGTCGTTGGTACTCGCCAAGCAGGCACGTTCTCAGCCCTAACGGCACTTGCTGGTCACGCAGAAGTCCCGGCCCCCAAAGCAAGTGGGACCACCAAAAAGCCCAAAACAACTGCGGCCGACAGTAAACTAAAACAAAGCAAAGCAGCCCGAGGCTCACAAGCGGCAGTAGGACAGCCTGCGAAGACGGGTGGCGGCGAAGGTGGTATGGCCGCGCCCGTCGGGCTTACTGTTCGCATAGAAGTAAATCTGCCTGCATCTGGAGATCAGGAAACGTACGATCGGATATTCCAGAGCATCCGGAAGAATCTCCTCAATGGCCCATGATATTGAGCGCTTTGAGGGCATTGTCCGCAGTGCCCACGCCTTCACCGAAGGTGAATCGCGTTTAAACAGTGCGGTTCACCCTTTTGATGAGCGAAATATTCATCCAGATCTTCCTGCTGAGGTTCGGAGGCTTTTCGACAACGGGCACTACGCACAGGCCACTTTCGAGGCACTTAAGTATCTTGACGAAGAGGTTCAGCGGATTTCAGCAGACGCCGACTTCGGCAAGAATCTCATGATGAAGGTATTTGGCGGAAATCCTCCCAAACTTCCGCTAAATCCTGGCATGACACTTTCCGAGCAAAGTGAGCAGGAAGGATATAAGTTCATCTTCGCTGGTGCAATGGCTGGGATCAGGAATCCGCGTGGCCATAAGTCCGGTGTTGTTGACGATCCCGACACATGCCTAGACCATCTTTCTCTAACATCTATGTTGCTCAGAAAACTCGAAGATGCTGGCCTTCGGTAGTAGCGCCCAACAAGGTGCTCCAGCCAGGATTTAAAGGATTTAAGGAGTCAAGATTACGCTGCATTCACCCCTGCTGAACCGCTCTCAACCACGACTTCCACTCCTTGAAGAGCGGCCCGTCCAGGGCCGCGACGACGGAGCTAGGTTGTCCGGACGGATTGAAAACTTCGCCGCCTTGCAGGGTTTCGGCATGTCCGCCGGCCTCGGTGAGGATCAGGCTTCCCGCCGCGTAGTCCCACTGCTTCTGGCCGCCGTGCAAATAGACATCAAACCGGCCCGCCGCCAGCCAGCACCACTCCAGAGCTACGCTGCCGAAATTGCGTTGTGAGAGGTAGGGCGGTTTTCGCGCAAGGCTGGCGGCAAGCGGGGCGCTCAGGCGCTTGAAATCCACCACCGCCACGCTGCGGCTGAGGGAGATATGCCGAGGCGCAACCGTAAGCGGCGCGTCATCGAGCCATGCACCTTGCCCTTGTTGCGCCGAGAAGCATTCGTCGCGCAAGGGATCATAGACTATTCCCAGCACCGGCACGCCGTCTTGCAGCAACGCCAGGGAGACGGCGAAGAAAGGAATGCCCGCGGCAAAATTGGTACTGCCGTCCAGAGGGTCGAGGCACCACAAGCCCGCGCCATGCTTCTTGCGCAAGGCTTGCTGTTGTTCGAGCGGCATTTCCTCGCCCAGCAGCGCATACTGCGGCCAATGCGATTTCAGCTCGGTTTGAAGACGCTGCTGAAGCGCGGTGTCGGCTTCTGTCACTACGCTGCCATCGTGTTTGATTTCGCCGTGAGCGCCTGCCTGCGCAGGCAGGCGGCTGTGAAAGCGCGGCAGTAATTCTTCTCGCGCGGCCTTGACGACAATCGCGCACAGCTGTTTCAGTTCGGGCATAATGTTCTACAATGCGTCGGGCGTTTAAATAGCTAACTATAACCCAGATCACAATGGACCGGCTCACCCTCACCCGCCCTGACGACTGGCATCTGCACCTGCGCGACGGCGCGGCGCTGGCGGCGGTGCTGCCGCACACCGCGCAGCGCTTCGCGCGCGCCATCGTGATGCCGAATCTCAAGCCGCCGGTGACCACCACCGCGCAGGCGCTGGCCTACCGCGCGCGCATCCTGGCGGCGCTGCCCAGGGGGGCCGTGTTCACGCCGCTGATGACGCTGTACCTCACCGACAATACTACTCCGCAGGAGATTGCCGAAGCCAAGGCGTCGGGGCATATTGCGGCGGTGAAATATTACCCCGCGGGCGCGACGACAAATTCAGAATCAGGCGTGACCGATTTAAAAAAAACCTATGCCGCACTCGGCGCGATGGAACAGCACGACATGCCGCTGCTGATGCACGGCGAGGTGACGGACGGCGGCGTGGACGTATTTGACCGGGAAAAGATATTTATTGAGCACCACTTGAGTGACTTGGTAAAACGCTTCCCGAAGTTGCGCATCGTGTTCGAGCACATCACCACGCAGGAGGCGGTCGAATTCGTGCGCGAGGCGCCCGGCGCCGTCGCCGCGACCATCACCGCGCACCATCTGCTGCTCAATCGCAACGCGATATTTGAGGACGGCGTGCGTCCGCATCATTATTGTCTGCCGGTGCTGAAGCGCGAAAAACACCGTGCGGCGGTGCTCGGCGCGGCGGTGAGCGGCAACCCGAAATTTTTCCTGGGCACGGACAGCGCGCCGCACGGCAGGCGCGCCAAGGAGACGGCCTGCGGTTGCGCGGGGGTCTACACCGCCCATGCGGGCATTGAATTGTACGCCGAGGCGTTTGAACAGGCCGGGGCGCTGGACAAACTGGAAGGGTTTGCGAGCTTTTTCGGCGCGGACTTTTACCGCCTGCCGCGCAACACGGACAGCATTACCTTAGTCAAACAAGCGTGGGACGTGCCGCGCGAATACGCCTTTGGCGATGACGCGCTGATTCCGCTGCGCGCGGGGCGGCCGGTGGGCTGGGCGCTCGACTAAACGGGTGTCACGCCTGTTTTACCGCCGCCACCATTTTCTGCAATTCACCGCTTTGATACAGTTCCAGGGTGATGTCGCAGCCGCCGATCAACTCGCCCTTGATGTAAACCTGGGGGAAGGTGGGCCAGTTGGCGTAGCGCGGCAGGTTTTGAAAAATCTCCGGGTCTTCGAGCACGTTCACATGCGCGAATTCCGCGCCCGCCGCCTTGAGCGCCTGCGCGGCGCGCGACGAAAACCCGCACTGCGGCATCTGCGGCGTGCCCTTCATGAAGATGACGATCGGGTTGCTTTCCACCTGCTGCTTGATTCTTTCCATGACATCCATAATTCACCTCGCAATCTGCCAATAGGATTGATTATACCAGAATCGGTTCCACGCTCGCGGCGGCCTTTCGAGCTGCGCCCGCCAGTTTGCGCCATTTTTCAAACACCTACTGCGTGTTTGAAAAATGGCGGCGCATCCCTGCGCCGCACGCAGGCTGTTTCTCAACAGCCTGCTAGGCTTATAATAGCGTCATGCCGTCTCAGGAGAGGCCCTTATCCGCCGCCGTGCCGCGCATCGAACTGGTGAAAAACAGCTTCGACGTGGACGACGCGGTGTTCCACGGCCTGATGGCGCTCGGCGTGCTGAAGGAGATCGGCATCAAGGCCAGTGGTGCGCAGCACAAGCGCTGGTTTCAGTTCATGCAGCGCACCGGGCGCCTCGCTGAGGCGCCGGATTATCCCGCCTGGAGCAAGGAAGAGTTTCTGGAATACGCTGGGATCATTTTGACCATGAGCGACCCCGCGCACCCGCTCTATGATTACGCCGCAAGCGGCGTGGCGTCGCTGCACGCATTTTCTGAGCAGATGTCACGCGATTACGAGCATTTGATTAACGTCGGCGCCAGCATCAACCGTCCGCCTTATGAAATAATCAGGATATAAGAATATGGGCGCCTCTAAAAATTTGATCAAGCCAGTGATGGCAAGGCATGAACGCGCGAAGAAGCGCAGTTTACACGTAGTCTGCCGCTCCACGGCCCCGCATTCTGAGCGCGTTTATAACGCCGCCAGCGCGGCTTCAGCGAATTTTTAGAGGAGCCCATATGTCCGGCAACAGTTTCGGTAAACTATTCGTGGTCACCACCTTTGGCGAAAGCCACGGGCCCGCGCTCGGCTGCATCGTGGACGGCTGCCCGCCCGGCATGGATCTGTCAGAGGCCGACATTCAGCCCGACCTGGACCGGCGCAAACCGGGGCAGTCGCGCCACGTAAGCCAGCGGCGCGAGGAAGATCAGGTGCAAATTCTCTCCGGCGTGTTCGAGGGCAAAACCACCGGCACGCCGATAGGGCTGCTTATCCATAACACCGATCAGCGTCCCAAGGATTACTCCAATATCGGCCAGACTTTCCGCCCCGGCCACGCCGATTACACTTACACGCAAAAGTACGGCTTCCGCGATTACCGCGGCGGCGGGCGTTCATCCGCGCGCGAGACCGCGATGCGCGTGGCGGCGGGCGCGATTGCCAAAAAATATCTGCGCGAACGTTACGGCGTGACGATACGCGGCTATCTGGCGCAACTCGGCCCGATCACGATACAAGGCTTCGACTGGAACGAGGTCGGAAACAACCCCTTTTTCTGCCCGGATAAAAACAAGGTCGCGGAGATGGAGGAGTTCATGGACCGCCTGCGCAAGGAAGGCGACTCCATCGGCGCGCGCATCAATATCGTCGCCAGCAACGTGCCGGCGGGCCTGGGCGAGCCGGTGTTCGACAAGCTGGACGCCGACATCGCGCACGCCATGATGGGCATCAACGCGGTAAAAGGCGTGGAGATCGGCGCGGGCTTCAGTTCCATCGAGCAGAAAGGCGCCGGGCACCGCGACGAAATCACGCCTGAAGGATTCCTCAGCAACAACGCGGGCGGCGTGCTGGGCGGCATTTCATCGGGCCAGGATATTCTGGTCAGCATCGCGCTCAAGCCCACCTCCAGCCTGCGCCTGCCCGCGCGCAGCATCAACTTAAAAGGCGAGGCCATGGAGATGGTCACCCACGGCCGCCACGACCCCTGCGTCGGCATCCGCGCCACGCTCATCGCCGAGGCCATGCTGGCGCTGGTGCTGATGGATCACGCGTTGCGCCACCGCGCGCAGAATATGGACGTGGTGCGGACTACACCCACAATACCAGGGTAATCTGCGGCTTCCATTCCGGCCGTTTACAGCTCGCCACATGTAACTGTCTCTATGCCCTATTGGCGTCTGTCGGGTTTCTATCTGTTTTATTTCGCCGTGCTGGGAACGCTGGTGCCGTATTGGGGGCTGTATCTCAAGTCCGTCGGCTACAGCGCGGTGGACATCGGGCATTTGATGTCGCTCTTGATGATCTCGCGCATCGTCGCGCCCAACATCTGGGCCTGGATCGCCGATCACCGCGAGAGCCGCATGCGCATGGTGCGGCTGACCACCTTTCTCACCATCGCCGCCTTCACCGGCGTGTTCTTCGGCGTCAGCTTCTGGTGGCTCGGCCTCGTGATGCTGGTGTTCAGCTTCTTCTGGAACGCCTCGCTGCCGCTGCTGGAAGTCACCACCATGCGCCACCTCGGGGAGCGCGCCGGCGCGTATGGGCGCGTGCGCCTGTGGGGCTCCATCGGTTTTATCGTGAGCGTGAGCGCGCTGGGGCCGGTGATAGACGCCTACGGGCCGTGGTGGGTGCTGCCGAGTTTGCTGATCTTCATGGGCGGCATCTGGGTATTCAGCCTGGTGCTGCCGGAATCGGAGGTGCGCGGCCCGGCGGAACACCCCTCGCCTTTTTTGAAAACGATCATGAAGCCGGAGATCGCGCTGTTTTTGCTCGCCTGCTTTCTGATGCAAGCCAGCCACGGTCCGTATTACACGTTCTATTCCATTTATCTGGTAGACCACGGCTACAGCAAAACGGTGATTGGCTTGCTGTGGGCGTTCGCCGTGCTATGCGAGATCGGCGTCTTTTTGCTGATGCAGAAGCTCATGGCGCACGTGTCGCTGCGCAAGGTTTTAATGGCCAGCTTCGCGCTCGCCACCGTGCGCTGGCTGCTGATCGGCCGGTTCCCCGACAGCCTGACCCTGCTGGTGCTCGCGCAAACGCTGCACGCCGCGACCTTCGGCACCTTTCATGCCGCCAGTATGCAGGTGGTGCACCGCTTCTTCACCGGGCGCCACCAGCATCGCGGACAGGCCATTTACAGCAGCCTGAGCTTCGGCGGCGGCGGCGCGGCGGGGAGTTTGTACAGCGGCTATCTGTGGGAGTCCGCCGGGCCCACGCTCACGTTCTCCATCGCCGCCCTGCTCAGCCTGGGCGCGTTCCTCATCGCCTGGCGCTTGCTGCGCGAGCATGTTTAGCAAGTGCTATTCCGCACCAGGCATAATCGGCGTAAAATATAGGGTTTTCCGTTGAATTAATGCGCAACACGTTATGACCGGCAAAACCCTCTACGACAAGCTCTGGGACGCGCACGTGGTGCGCACCGAGCCGGACGGCACGACGCTGATCTATATAGACCGGCATCTGGTGCATGAGGTGACCTCGCCGCAGGCGTTTGAGGGTCTGCGCCTCGCCGGACGCAAGCCGTGGCGCGCGGCCAGCGTCCTCGCCGTGCCCGATCACAACGTGCCGACTAAAGGCCTGGAGCACGGCGTTACCGACCCGGTCTCGCGCCTGCAGATCGAAACGCTGGATGAGAACTGCGCGGAACACGGCATCACCGAATTCAAGATGAACGACGTGCGCCAGGGCATCGTGCACGTGATCGGCCCGGAACAGGGCGCGACGCTGCCCGGCATGACGGTGGTGTGCGGCGATTCGCACACCTCGACCCACGGCGCGTTCGCCGCGCTTGCGCAGGGCATCGGCACCTCCGAGGTGGAGCACGTGCTCGCCACGCAGTGCCTGTTGCAGAAGAAGGCGAAAAACATGCGCATCCGCGTTGACGGTGCGCCCGCGCCGGGCATCACCGCCAAGGACATCGTGCTCGCCATCATCGGCAGAATCGGCACCGCGGGCGGCACCGGCTACGCCATTGAATACGCGGGCAGCGCGATCCGCGCACTGTCCATGGAAGGCCGCATGACGGTGTGCAACATGAGCATCGAGGCCGGCGCGCGCTGCGGCATGATGGCGGTGGACGACACCACCCTCGCCTATCTGAAAGATCGCCCCTATGCGCCGAAGGGCGCGCTGTGGAAACAGGCCGTCGCCGCGTGGCGTGAGCTAAAGAGCGACGATGATGCGGTATTTGACAAGGAGGTGCGCCTCAACGCCGCCGAGATCAGACCGCACGTCACCTGGGGCACCTCGCCGGAGATGGTGACGACCATAGACGGCCGCGTACCCGATCCGGCGCAGGAAACAGACGCCGTGAAACGCGGCGGCATGGAGCGCGCGTTGAGCTATATGGGCCTGAAGCCCGGCGCCGCCATCACCGGCATCGCGCTCGACAAAATCTTCATCGGCTCGTGCACCAACGCGCGCATTGAGGATTTGCGCGCAGCGGCGCAGATTGTGCGCGGTAAAAAAGTGGCGCGGAACATCAAGCTTGCGATGGTGGTGCCGGGCTCCGGCTTGGTAAAGCAGCAGGCGGAAAAGGAAAGCCTGGACAAAATTTTTATCGAGGCGGGCTTCGAGTGGCGCGCGCCGGGCTGCTCCATGTGTCTCGCCATGAACGCGGACCGGCTGGAGCCGGGTGAGCGCTGCGCCTCCACGTCGAATCGCAACTTTGAAGGCCGCCAGGGCCAGGGCGGGCGCACGCATCTGGTCAGCCCCGCCATGGCCGCCGCTGCGGCGGTTGCCGGGCATTTTGTGGATGTGACGAAATTACAAGTAACAAGTAGCAAGTAGCAAGGGTTATGGAAAAATTTACTACACTAAAGGGACTCGTGGCGCCGCTGGATCGGGCCAACGTGGACACCGACGCCATCATCCCCAAACAGTTCCTGAAATCCATCAAGCGCACGGGCTTCGGACCGAACCTGTTTGACGAGTGGCGTTATCTCGATCACGGCGAGCCGGGCATGGACAACAGCCTGCGTCCGCTTAATCCGGATTTCGTGCTCAACCAGCCGCGCTACAGGGGCGCGGGCATTTTGCTTGCACGCGGCAACTTCGGCTGCGGCTCATCGCGCGAGCATGCGCCATGGGCGTTGCAGGATTACGGTTTCCGCGCGCTGATTGCGCCGGGCTTTGCCGATATTTTTTACAACAACTGTTTCAAGAACGGTCTGTTGCCCATCGTGCTCGACGGCAACGTCGTGGATCGGCTGTTTAAAGAGGTCGAGGCCGCGCCGGGCTATGCGCTCATCGTTGACCTGGCCGCGCAACGCATCACAACGCCCTCGGGTGAAATCCTGCCGTTTGAAGTAGATGCCTTCCGCAAACACTGCTTGTTAAACGGCCTGGACGACATCGGCCTGACCCTGCAACACAGGGACGACATCAAGGCCTACGAAGCACGGCGGCGGATGGAAGCTCCCTGGCTGTTTACCTGAGACATGACAAAAAAAATCGCAGTCCTGCCCGGCGATGGCATCGGAGTGGAAATCGTCGCCGAGGCGGTGAAGCTTCTGGAATGTCTGCGCCGCGACTTCGGCCTTGACATCGAGATGGAGCAGGCGCTGGTGGGCGGCGCGGCGATAGACGCCACGGGTACGCCGCTGCCCGACAAGACCCTGGCGCTGGCCAAGCAGGCCGATGCGGTGTTGCTCGGCGCGGTAGGCGGGCCGCAGTGGGAAGCGCTCGACATTGCCGCGCGCCCTGAAAAGGGTTTGCTCGGTTTGCGCAAGGAGCTGAACCTGTTCGCCAACCTGCGTCCGGCCGTGTTGTATCCGCAACTCGCCTCCGCTTCGACGCTCAAGCCGGAGGTGGTCGCCGGGCTCGACATCATGATTGTGCGCGAACTGACCGGCGATATTTACTTCGGCCAGCCGCGCGGCGTGCGCACATTGCCGAACAGCGAGCGCGAAGGGTTCAATACCATGGTGTACAGCGAATCCGAGATCGAGCGCATCGGGCGCGTGGCGTTTGATATCGCGCGCAAGCGCAACAAGAAGCTCTGCTCGGTGGACAAGGCCAACGTGCTGGAGTGCACCGAACTCTGGCGCGAGGTGATGACGCGCGTCTCCAAGGATTATCCGGATGTGACGCTCACCCACATGTACGTGGACAACGCGGCGATGCAGTTGGTGCGCGCGCCCAAACAGTTTGATGTCATGGTAACGGGCAATATGTTCGGTGATATTTTATCCGATGAGGCCTCCATGCTCACAGGCTCCATCGGCATGCTGCCCTCGGCCTCGCTCGACGCCAACGGCAAGGGCATGTACGAACCGATCCACGGCTCGGCGCCTGACATCGCGGGCAAGAACGTCGCCAACCCCCTCGCCACGCTGCTGTCGGTGGCGATGATGTTGCGCTACACTTTGCAACAGGCCGAACTGGCCGCGCGCGTGGAGCGGGCGGTGAGCCGCGTGCTGGATCAAGGCTACCGCACCGCCGATATCCACACCGAAGGCATGCGCAAGGCGGGCGCCAAGGAAATGGGCGATGCGGTGATTGCCGCGCTACATTAAATTTTGTTTTTCAGGATAGTGATGCATGAGCAAGTTATTTGACGTCGCCGTCGTCGGCGCCACCGGCGCGGTGGGCGAGACCATGATTGAGATACTGGAGCAGCGCAATTTTCCGGTGCGCAATCTCTATCCTCTCGCCAGCAGCCGTTCGGCAGGCAGCCTGGTGCAGTTCAAGGGTAAAAATTTAAAGGTGCAGGACCTCGCCGCCTTCGACTTCTCCCAGGTGCAGATCGGGCTGTTTTCGGCCGGCGCCGAGGTGTCGGCGATTTACGCGCCCAAGGCGGCGGCCGCGGGCTGCATCGTGATTGATAACACCTCGCAGTTCCGCTATGACAAGGACATTCCACTGGTGGTGCCGGAGGTGAATCCGCATGCGATTGCGCAGTATAAAAAGCGCGGCATTATCGCCAATCCGAATTGCTCCACCATCCAGATGCTGGTGGCGCTGAAGCCGATCCACGATAAGGCAGGCATCGAACGCATCAACGTGTGCACCTATCAGTCGGTCTCCGGCACCGGCAAGGAGGCGATCGAGGAACTGGCCGAGCAAAGCGCGGCGCTGCTCAGCGGCAAGGAGTCTCCGCCGCACGTGTATCCCAAGCAGATCGCCTTCAACGTGCTGCCGCAGATTGACGTGTTTCAGGACAACGGCTACACCAAGGAAGAAATGAAAATGGTGTGGGAGACGCACAAGATCATGGAAGACGAGAGCATCCAGGTGAACCCCACCGCGGTGCGCGTGCCGGTGTTTTACGGCCACTCCGAGGCGGTGCACATCGAAACCAGGAAAAAGATCAGCGCGAAACAGGCGCATGATCTTCTGGAGCGCGCTCCCGGCGTGGTGGTGTACGACGAGCGCAAGCCGGGCGGCTACCCCACTGCGGTCACCGAATCCGCGGGGCACGACCCGGTATTTGTCGGACGCATACGCGAGGACATCTCCCACCCGCGCGGCCTGGACCTGTGGGTGGTGTCGGACAACGTGCGCAAGGGAGCGGCCCTGAACAGCATCCAGATTGCTGAAATTCTTGTAAAAGACTATTTAATGGGCTAACCTTAAAGGTAGTTCGGAGCTTAGCAGGCTAACTATCAGTCCTGAAAGGGCTATAAGACCTGAAGAGCACCCGCTGAGCAGAAGCGGAAAGGGGTGGATATGCTGCATAGATTGGCCCTCGGTTTGATTTTGCTTGTCACGTCCTTAAGCGCCCATGCGCTGGGGCTGGGGGACATCCACGTGCGCTCCGGCCTCAATCAGCCGCTGGAGGCGGAAATTGAACTGCTCGCCGTGCGCCCCGAAGAGCAGGACAACATCAGCGTATCGCTGGCCTCCAGCGAGGCGTTCGCGCAGGCGGGGGTGGAGCGGCCGTTTCTGCTCACCAGCCTTTATTTCCGCGTACTGCAAAAGTCCGATGGCAAATCCTATATTCGCGTGTTCAGCCAGGAACCGATCAAGGAGCCGTTTCTCAATTATCTGATTGAGGTCAACTGGCCCAACGGCCGTCTGCTCAAGCAGTACACCGTGCTGCTCGACCCGCCGACCTTCGTGCGCGCCGCGCCGCCCGTAATCAAAGCCCCGGCGGTGGCGTCCAGGCCTGTTCAGGCTGAGCCGCCAACCTCCGTCAGCGAGCCTGCGCCCGCCGCCGAAACGCGTCTCTCACCGCAAACGGCCGGCGTCACGGGTACCTATACCGGCACGGAATATGGACCGGTGCAGCGCACCGATACCCTGTGGACGCTGGCGAATCAACTTCGCCCGGACGGCGCGATCACGACCGAGCAAATGATGCTCGCCCTGCTCAAGGCCAATCCCGAAGCCTTTCTGCACAAAAACATCAATGGTCTCAAGGCCGGTTACACGCTGCGCATCCCCGGCCCGAGCGAGATCGCCGCGCTCAGCCAGCAAGAGGCGCTGCATGAAGTCAGGCAGCAACATGCACGCTGGAGTGACATCAAGTCCGCGCGTGCTGCAGCGGCTGGAGCCGCAACTGCGGCAACAGATGCAACCAGCGCGGCGCAAGGAACTGCGGACTCGGAAGCCGGAGAAGCGGCAGGCGCCGATCACCGTTTAAAGCTGGTAGCGGCCGGCGCGGCTCAAGGCAATGACAGTGCGAGCGGCTCTCCGGGAGCGGCGGACTCCGACCTCAAGCAAGAACTGGCCGTCACCACCGAAGCGCTGGAATCGTCAAAGCTCGAAAATGAAGAATTGCGTTCGCGCATCTCGGACCTGGAAAAACAGGTAGAGATGATGCAGGGCATCATTACACTTAAGGACGAAAACCTGGCCGCGCTTCAGTCCAAAGTGGGCGCGGAGGCTGCACCTGACGCCGCGGAAACATCTCCGGCCCAAATGGCTGCAGAAGCAACCGGTGAGGAACCTGCTACAGCAGAATCCGGTGAAACCATACAACCCGAAACTCCGGCGCCCGGCGGCCTGCTCGATAACCTGCCCCGCGATCCGATGACGCTCGGCATGGCGGGGGGCGCATTGCTGCTGATGCTGGCGCTCATTCAGGTCATCCGGCGGCGGCGTGAGGTCAGCAGCATCATCACCGCCGAGAGCAGCACGTTTACCATCACCAATCCCGCCGCCACGTCTTTGATGGAAAGCGCCACGCAACCTGAGGCCGCGCAAACCGCCTTGTCCAGTGAGGAACCCGCTGCCGCTTCAGCAGACCCCATCGCGGAAGCGGACGTGTACATTGCCTACGAACAATACACGCAAGCAGAAAATATTTTAAAGCGCGCCATCGCCGATCAGCCGGATCGCCACGATATCAAGCTCAAGCTGCTGGAACTTTATCATCTCACGCGCAACAGCAGCGCCTTCCTGATTCACGCCGAAGAACTCTACACGGCGCTGGGCGGCACGGGCGCAACCATCTGGGATAAAGTGGCGGCGATGGGCAAAGACCTTGCCCCCGGCGACCCGCTGTTTGGCGGCGGAGAGGCCTTCAGCACCGAGATTGCGTCCGCGTCGGAGATTGATGTCGCCCTGCCCGCGGCGCCGGAAACCGCCGCTACACTCTCCACTCCGCCCGTACAGGCCACCGCGCAACCCGCCGATAATGCGCTGGATTTCACTCTGGACTTTGACACCGGCACTCAATCCACCGATGCACTGGATGTGCAAGGCGTGGCGGAATACAATCTGGCCGACTTGCAGTTGGATGCATCCGCCAAACCGGAACAAGCCGATGAAATGGAAGTTGATTTTGCGAAGCTTGACCTCGGTGGAGAGCCCGTTCACGCCGACACCGCCACCAGCATGGACTCCGGCTTGGGCCCCGCCACTACGTCACAGGCGGATGCGGGCACAGAGCCCGATACCGCACTGGAATTCGATACCGACGTCACCACCACGGACGAGGTCGCAACCAAGCTTGATCTGGCGCGCGCCTATATTGATATGGGTGATGCCGAAGGCGCGCGCAGCATCCTGGATGAGGTGATGCAGGAAGGCAACGCCGCGCAAAAGAAGGAAGCCCAGGAATTAATGCGGCAGATCGCTTAAGGAAGCTCTGAATAATTCCATCCTGCGACGCACAGGGATGTGCTAGTGTCGCGGAAGGCAGGATGCCGTGAGCGATTAATTCTCAGAGCACGAAAAGCAAAAATATGATTTTTTCTTTTCTTCATTTTTCAAATACGCAAGTATTTGAAAAATGGCGATGCATCCATGCATCGCGCGGAAGCCCTGAATAAATCAGGGCTTCCTTATAATGGTTTCTGTGTGCATCCCGTAATACGCCTGTCCGGTTTTCTGGCGCTGTGCGTTCTGCTCGCGCGCGCCGCATGGGTACAGGCATTCACTGCCGCCGTCCTGCTCGGCCTGTTCTATCATCTGGCCGAAGTCCCTTTGCGCACAGGACTCACGGCGCTCAAACGCCTGCGCTGGCTGCTGAT
Organism: Gammaproteobacteria bacterium; assembly: GCA_003599485.1. GTDB lineage: Bacteria > Pseudomonadota > Gammaproteobacteria > SURF-13 > SURF-13 > SURF-13. Next base: position 13,766 of record QZKM01000017.1, on the reverse strand, counting down.
CTCCCTGGTACTGATACACCTTGCCTTCACACCCGGCGTTCCGGTGTTTCCCGGCCTGCTCAACGTACCCACGCTGCAAGGCCTGGAAGACGGCCTGTTACGCGCTGCGCTGCTCATCCTGCTGATGCTCGCCGCGCACCTGCTCATGCAAAGCACCGCGCGCGGGGCGCTACTCGCCGCACTGCTCTGGTTCAGCGCCCCGCTCGCCCGGCTGGGCTTCGCGCGCGAACGGCTGGCGCTGCGCGTCATGCTCACCCTGCAGGCCGTCGCCGAGGTGCAAAACCTGATGGTGCACGCGGCCGCGCCCGACGACGCACAGGGGCGTGCTAGTGTCGCGGGAGGGTCGCTCCCGCGCATCCCGGCGACGCACAGGGATGTGCTAGTGTCGCGGGAGGCAGGAGGCCGGGAGCGACCGCCCGCGACATTGGGGCATCCTGCCCGGCACAGGACGCCGGGAGCGACTCAGCACAGCACAAGGCTTGCACGTATCGCGCAGCGCGCCTCCCTGCTATGGGAAAATGTTCTGCAGCGCGCCGAGAATGCCCCCTGCGTCACGCTGGATATTCCCGCCTGCGGCGCTCCGCCGCTGCGCCAGTGGTGTTATCTGCTGCTGGCGGCGGCGTTATTCTGGGCGCTGGGAACGCCATGACGAGAATCGCGCTGGGCCTGGAATACGACGGCGCGGCGTTCTGCGGCTGGCAGATACAGGACGCCGCACGCAGCGTGCAAGCCTGCGTGGAGCAGGCGCTCAGCCGGGTGGCCGACCATCCGGTGCGCGTCATCTGCGCCGGCCGCACCGATGCCGGCGTGCATGCCTTGGGCCAGGTGGTGCATTTTGACACCGGCGCCGCGCGCACGCCGCGCGCCTGGGTGTTCGGCGCAAACACGTATCTGCCGCACGACGTGAGCGTGCTGTGGGCGCAACCGATGAGCGGCGAGTTTCACGCGCGTTTCTCGGCGATTGCGCGGCATTATCGCTACGTGATCTTGAACCGCGCCGTGCGCCCTGCCGTGGGACATACACGCGTGAGCTGGTGTTACCGGCCGCTCGACGTGGCGCGCATGGACCAGGGCGCACAGTATCTTGCCGGCGAACACGATTTTTCCGCCTACCGCGCCGTCACCTGCCAGGCCAAACATGCGCTGCGCACGGTGTACCGGCTGCACATCGCGCGTCACGGCGAATTGGTCGTGCTGGAGATCAGCGCCAACGCCTTTTTGCACCACATGGTGCGCAACATCGCGGGCGTGCTGATGGAAATCGGCAGCGGCGCGCGCGAACCCGTCTGGGCGCGCGAGGTGCTGGAAAGCCGCGACCGCACTCTCGGCGGCGTAACGGCCCCACCCCAGGGTTTAACCCTGGCCGGGGTGGATTATCCCGCGCATTTCGGCCTGCCGCCGCTTCCGGCCTCCGCTCCGGTCTGGTAAGCTGTAATGTTTGGATAGTCCCGCCATGCGTGTCCGGGTTAAACTATGCGGTATTACCCGCGTGCAGGACGCCGTGCACGCCGCCTCTCTGGGGGCGGACGCCATCGGCCTGGTGTTTTACGCGCAGAGCCCGCGTGCGGTCAGCATCGCGCAGGCGCGCGACATCGTACGCGCGCTGCCGGCGTTTGTCACCGCGGTCGGGCTGTTCGTAAACGCGCCGCCGGACGAAATCCGCGCGGTGCTCGAACAGGTGCGGCTGGATGCGCTGCAATTTCATGGCCTTGAGCCGCCTGAGCAATGCCGCGCTTTCGGACGGCCGTATATCAAGGCGGTGAGCATGCGCGCGGGGGTGGATATCCGCGCCTGTGCGCGCGACTATGCCGACAGCGCCGCGCTGCTTCTGGATACGCACGATGAAGCGGCGCCGGGCGGCACCGGGCGGGTATTTGACTGGTCGCGCGTGCCCGGCGGCCTGGACAAGGCGCTGATCCTCGCCGGCGGACTCACGCCGGACAATGTGGCTGAGGCGATACGCCAGGTGAGGCCTTACGCGGTGGACGTGAGCGGCGGCGTGGAAGCCGGTAAAGGAATCAAGGATTATCACAAGATGGTGCAATTCATCAACGAGGTCAATCATGTCAGCCTTGGCTAGCAGCGTATTGCCCGACGCCAACGGCCACTTCGGCCCGTATGGCGGGCGCTTCGTGGCCGAGACGCTGATGCAGCCGCTGGAAGAACTGCGCCTCGCCTACGAGCGCTACAAACACGACCCCGAATTCATCGCCGAATTCGAGCACGACCTCAAGCACTACGTCGGCCGCCCCTCGCCCCTCTATTTCGCCGCACGCTGGAACCGGCAACTGGGCGGCGCGAAGATTTACCTCAAGCGCGAGGACTTGAACCACACCGGCGCGCACAAGGTCAACAACACCATCGGCCAGGCGCTGCTCGCCAAGCGCATGGGCAAGACGCGCATCATCGCCGAGACCGGCGCGGGCCAGCACGGCGTCGCCACCGCCACGGTGGCCGCGCGCCTCGGCCTCACCTGCGTGGTGTACATGGGTTCGGAAGACATCAAGCGCCAGGCGCTCAACGTGTATCGCATGAAGCTGCTGGGCGCGAGCGTGGTGCCGGTGGAGTCCGGCTCCAAAACCCTGAAAGACGCGCTGAACGAGGCGATGCGCGACTGGGTCACCAACGTGGACAACACCTTTTACATCATCGGCACGGTGGCCGGGCCGCATCCCTATCCCATGCTGGTGCGCGATTTCCAGTGCGTGATCGGGCGCGAAGCGCGCGCGCAGATACTGGAACAGGAAGGCCGCCTGCCCGATGCGCTCATCGCCTGCGTCGGCGGCGGCTCCAACGCCATCGGCCTGTTTCATCCGTTTCTGGACGATGCGAGCGTGAAACTCTATGGCGTCGAGGCGGCGGGCGAGGGCCTGAATACCGGTCATCACGCGGCGACCTTGTGCAAGGGCCGTCCCGGCGTGCTGCACGGCAACCGCACCTATCTCATCGAGGACGATGACGGCCAGATCATCGAGACGCATTCAATTTCGGCCGGCCTCGATTACCCCGGCGTCGGCCCGGAGCACGCCTGGCTGAAAGACAGCGGGCGCGCGAACTACGTCGCCGTCACCGACGACGAGGCGCTCAAGGCGTTCCATGATCTGACCCGCATCGAAGGCATCATGCCCGCGCTGGAATCGTCCCATGCGCTCGCCTACGCCGCCAAGCTCGCGCCCGCGATGCAGCAAGACCAGATCATCATCGTCAACCTGTCCGGCCGCGGCGATAAAGACATCCATACGGTGGCGGCGCGCGAGGGCATCAAGGTATGAGCAGCGCACAGAAAAAACCCGTAACCGCGCCCGCGGCTCACATCAATCGCATCACGCAATGCTTCGAGCGGTTACGCGCGCAGGGACGCAAGGCGCTGATCCCCTTCATCACCGCGGGCGATCCGAACCCGGAACTGACCGTGCCGCTGATGCACGCCATGGTGCAGGCCGGAGCGGATGTCATCGAACTCGGCGTGCCGTTCTCCGACCCGATGGCCGACGGCCCGGTGATTCAGCGCGCCAGCGAGCGTGCGCTGAAATTTCACGTGAGCCTGCGCCAGGTGCTCGGCATGGTGCGCGACTTCCGCGCCCAGGATACCCGCACCCCGGTGGTGCTCATGGGCTATCTCAATCCGGTTGAAGTCATGGGCTATGAACACTTTGCGCGCGCCGCGCAGGAGGCCGGCGTGGACGGCGTGCTTACCGTGGACATGCCGCCCGAAGAGGCTGCGCCTCTTGTGGCGGCCTTGCGCGCGCACGGCATCGCGCCCATCTTCCTGCTTGCGCCCACCAGCACGGCGGAGCGTATCGCCAAGGCCGGGGCGCTGGCCCAGGGCTATCTATATTATGTATCGCTGAAGGGCGTAACCGGCGCGGCCACGCTCGATGTCGCCGACGTCGGGCGCAAACTGAAGGATATCCGTGCGCTCACGCCATTACCGCTGGGCGTGGGTTTCGGCATCAAGGACGCGCAAGCCGCAGCGCGCATCGCGCAACTGGCCGACGCCGTGATCGCCGGCAGCGCGCTGGTGCAGAAGATCGAGCAACTGGCGGACGCACCGGATAAAATCATTCCAGAAATTTGCACGCTGCTGAGTCAAATACGCCACGCCATGGACGGCGTCACCGCCACGACTGTTCAATGAGCTGGTTCGAAAAATTGCTGCCCTCCAAGATCAGAACCGAAGGCGCCACACCGAAGAAAACGGTGCCGGAGGGTCTGTGGACCAAATGCGAGATGTGCAGCGAGGTGCTGTTCCGCGCGGAGCTGGAGCAAAACCTCGACGTGTGTCCGAAGTGCGCCCATCATATGCGCATCGGCGCGCGCCGGCGGCTGGACAGTTTTCTCGACCCCGATCCGCGTGTGGAAATCGGGGCGCAGTTGAAACCGCTCGATGCCCTGAAATTCCGCGACAGCAAATCCTACCCTGAGCGCCTCGCCCTGGCGCAAAAGGAGACCAAAGAAAACGACGCCCTGGTAGTAATACAGGGCGCGCTCAAGGGTCTGCCGCTGGTCGCCTGCGCCTTCGAGTTCCGCTTCATGGGCGGCTCGATGGGCTCGGTGGTGGGCGAGCGCTTCGTGCGCGGCGCGCACGCCTGCGTCGAGCAGGGCATCCCGCTGGTATGTTTTTCCGCCAGTGGCGGCGCGCGCATGCAGGAGGGCGTGCTGTCGCTGATGCAGATGGCGAAAACCTCGGCGGCGCTCACCCGGCTCAAGGAACGCGGCATCCCGTTTATTTCCGTGCTCACCGACCCCACCATGGGCGGCGTATCGGCGAGCCTCGCCATGCTGGGTGACATCAACGCCGCCGAACCGCGCGCCTTGATCGGCTTCGCCGGGCCGCGCGTGATCGAACAAACGGTGCGCGAAACCCTGCCGGAGGGATTCCAGCGCAGCGAATTTCTGCTCGATCACGGCGTGGTTGACCTCATCATAGACCGGCGCGAGATGCGCGACAAAATCGCCAAGCTGCTGTCAATACTGACTCATCAAAACCATCAGGATCAAGTAGCAAGCAGCAAGTAGCAAGTATTTTTCCTTTCCGCTTGCTACTTGTCACTTGCTGTTGCCTTTCCCGATGCGCTACACCCGCCTTCATGACTGGCTCGCCTGGCAGGAGACGCTGCACCCCAGAAAGATAGACCCCGGTCTGGCGCGCGTAAGCGCCGTACTCAAGCGTATGGGGCTCCAGCGTCCCGGCCATGCCGTCATCACCGTGGCGGGCACCAACGGCAAGGGCTCCACGGTCAGCTTCATTGAGCATGTCTTGCGCGCGGCGGGCTATCGCACCGGCGCCTATACCTCGCCGCATTTATTACGTTACAACGAGCGCATCCGTATAAACGGCAAAGAAGTCAGCGACGCGGAACTATGCGCCAGCTTTCAGCGCATAGATGAAGCGCGCGCGGAGATCTCCCTGAGCTATTTCGAATTCGCCACCCTGGCCGCGTTTGACATCTTCGCGCGCGCCGGATTGGACGCGGCGGTGCTGGAGGTGGGCATGGGCGGCCGGCTGGACGCCGTCAATATGCTCGGCGCGGATGTTGCCGTCATCACCAGCATCGGCCTCGATCACACGGAGTGGCTGGGGCCTGACCGGGAAAGCATCGGACGCGAGAAGGCGGGGATTTTCCGTCCCGGCCGCCCCGCCGTGTGCGGCGACCCGTCCCCGCCGCGCAGTATCGGCGATTACGCGCACACCCTCGGTGCGCCGCTGTTCTTCCTGGGACGGGACTTCCACTACCGGCGTAGCGCGGACTCCTGGTCGTGGTGGAGCACACACACACGACACGATGCCCTGCCCTTGCCCGCCCTGCGCGGTGATTTTCAACTGCAAAACGCCGCCACGGCGCTGATGGCCATTGAGCGCCTACCGGCGCGACTGCCGGTGAAAAGAGAAGCGATAGCCGCGGGACTGCGCGCGGCCTGCATCGCCGGACGTTTTCAGATCGTGCCGGGGGCGGTGACGCGCATCTTCGATGTGGCGCACAATCCGCATGGCGCGGCGGTGCTGGCTCAGGCGTTGCGCGACGAGCCCTGTCCGGGGCGCACATTGGCGGTATTCGCCATGCTGGAGGACAAGGATATACACGGCGTGGCGGCCGCGCTGCACAACGAGATCGCCGCCTGGTACGGCGCGGGCCTTGCGGTGGAGCGCGGCGCGGGCGCAGATCAGATCGGCTCGGCAGTGCGCGCGGCGGCGCCCGCCGTCCCCCTGTCACTCCATACCACCGCAGCCGAGGCCTATCATGCCGCGCTGCGCGATGCGCGCGCCGGCGACCGGATAGTTGTTTTGGGTTCGTTTTATACGGTGGCGCAGACGCTGCCCGAAGCCCTATAATATCCGCAACGAAGCTGGCCATGGGCAGGTATGGAAAACAGCGCATTTAAACACCGTTTGACCGGCGCCATCATCCTGGTGATTCTGGCGGTGATTTTTGTCCCCATGCTGCTCGACGGCGAGTCGCCGACCACGATCACCGAAACCAACATCCCGCCCAAACCGGACGAGTTCAGTTCCAAGGTCATCCCGCTGGATAAAATCATCCAGCCTGTGCTGCCCGAAACATTTCCGTCCGTTTCTTCCGCGCCCTCGCAGCCGCCGGAGACTGCGCCCGCCGCCGCTCCAACCCCCCCCGCAGCGGAACCTGCTCCTGCTGCGCCCGGCAAAACGCAGGGTGCGGCAAGCAAACCCGGCGCCTGGGTGGTACAACTCGGCAGCTTCTCCAGCGAACAGAATGCCATGGCGCTGCGTGATCAGTTGCGCACCAAGGGCTACACCGCGTTTGTGGAAAAGACAAAGTCCGGCGCGGCTCCCCTGTACCGGGTGAACGTCGGGCCGGAACTGGAGCGCGCGCGCGCCGAGGCGACGCGTGACGCGCTGGAAAAGGACATGAAGCAGAAAGGCATGGTGCTGCACTACCCTTGAAGCCGTCCGTGGATCATCCCCGCCCGTCTTGCCGCAACGCGCCGTTAGCGTTGTTTATTTGCTATAATATTCGCTTGAAGAATCAGCCACCGCTTGCGGCCACACGGCGCCCGGTCATGGCGCCCAAACCCGCTGCCGTATGACATGGGTAGACTATGCCATCCTCGGAGTGATCGGCCTTTCCGTGCTGATCGGCCTGGTGCGCGGCTTGGTGCGCGAGGTGCTGTCCCTGGTGGCATGGGTCGTTGCGATCTGGGTGGCGCTGCGCTTCGCGCAGCATCTCGCCGACGCGCTGGTCGAAAGCATCAACTCACCCCCCTTGCGCCTGGCGGCGGCGTTCACCGCCCTGTTTCTCATCACCCTGATTCTGGCCGGCGTGACCAATTTCTTTATCGCAAAACTGGTCAGCAAGGCCGGTATCACCGGCGCCGATCACCTCCTGGGCGGCGTGTTCGGCCTTGCGCGCGGCGCGTTGATCGTGGCCCTGCTGGTATTGCTGGGCGGCGCAACGCCTTTTACCAAGGACGACTGGTGGCAGGACTCCATGCTGATCGGCCACTTCCAGAACCTGGCCGTCTGGCTGCGCGAACTGCTGCCGGAAGACGTTGCGCAGAAATTGCAGTTTTGAAAACCAACCCTGCTGAATAAGGCTTAAGTCATGTGCGGAATCATAGGCATCGTCGCAAAAGGCCCGGTCAACCAGGCCCTGTATGACGGCCTCACCGTGTTGCAGCACCGCGGCCAGGACGCCGCCGGCATCATGACCTGCGAAAACGGCAGATTCTTCATGCGCAAGGACAACGGCATGGTGCGCGACGTGTTCCACACCCGCCACATGCGCGACCTGCACGGCAACATGGGCATCGGCCACGCGCGTTATCCCACCGCGGGCTGCTCCACCTCCGCCGAGGCGCAACCGTTTTACGTCAACTCGCCCTATGGCATCTGCCTCGCGCACAACGGCAACCTTACCAACGTGGACGAGCTGAAAAAGGAAATATTTCGCGAAGAGCAACGCCACATCAACACCGACTCCGATTCCGAAGTGCTGCTCAACGTATTCGCGCACGAACTGCAGCGCGGAGGAAAACTGCGTATCAGCGAAGAAGACATCTTCCGGGCCGTGGCGCGCGTGCATGAACGCTGTCGCGGCGGTTACGCGGCCATCGTCATGATCAACGGCTACGGCATCGTCGGCTTCCGCGACCCGTTCGGCATCCGCCCCATCCTGTTCGGCAAGCACGAAACGGAACAGGGCACGGAATACATGATCGCTTCGGAAAGCGTGGCCATGAACGTGCTCGGCTTTGAGGTGCTGCGCGACATCGCGCCGGGCGAGGCGGTGCTCATCTCGGCGGACGGCAAGCTCAGCGCGCGCCAGTGCGCAGAGAACCCGGTGTCCTCCCCGTGCATCTTCGAATACGTGTATCTGGCGCGTCCGGACTCGGTAATAGACGGCGTCTCGGTGTATCAGGCGCGCATCCGCATGGGAGAAAAACTGGCGCACAAAATCGGCCGCGCGTGGCCGGATCATGACATAGACGTGGTCATCCCCATCCCCGACACCAGCCGCACCGCCGCGCTGCAACTGTGCCAGGTGCTCAACCTGCCTTACCGCGAAGGCTTCGTGAAAAACCGCTACATCGGCCGCACCTTCATCATGCCCGGCCAGGGCCAGCGCAAAAAATCCGTGCGCCAGAAGCTGAACGCCATCGAGTCGGAATTTAAAAACAAAAACGTGCTGCTGGTGGACGACTCCATCGTGCGCGGCACCACCTCGCAGCAGATCATCCAGATGGCGCGCGACTCCGGAGCGCGCAAGGTCTACTTCGCCTCCGCCGCGCCGCCGGTGCGCTATCCCAACGTGTACGGCATAGATATGCCTTCCGTGCACGAGCTTATCGCGCACGGCCGCACCGAAGAAGAAATCGCCCGCGCCATTGGCGCCGACAAGTTGATTTATCAAGACCTCGAAGATTTGATTGAAGCGGTGCGCGCCGGCAATCCCAGGATCACACGCTTCGACACCTCCTGTTTCAGCGGCGAATACGTCACCGGTGGTGTGAACCAGGCCTACCTCGACCACCTGGAAAAAATCCGCTGCGACATGGCCAAACTGCAACACGCCAACAGCAACGCCGCGCTCGATTTATACAGCAGCGCCTGAGCGGCGCAAGCGGCATGGTACCTAAGCCGGCGAAAATAATATAGAATTTCCTCCCTTTATCAGCGGGCGGGTTGTACACCATGTCTAAAAACGGCTTTGACGACTACGGCTTCGACACGCGCGCGGTGCGCGCGGGTCAGACGCGCACCGCGGAAGGCGAGCAGGACGAACCGATCTTCCCCACGGTCAGCTTCGTGGCGCAAAGCGCCGCGCAGGCCGCCGCGCGCTTCTCCGGCGCGGAACACGGCAACATCTATTCCCGCTTCACCAATCCCACGGTGCGCACCTTCGAACAACGCCTGGCGAGCCTCGAAGGCGGCGAACGCTGCGTCGCCACCGCCTCCGGCATGGCCGCCATACTCACCACCTGCATGGGGCTATTGAAGAGCGGCGATCACATCCTTGCCTCGCGCAGCATCTTCGGCCCCACGGTGATTCTGCTCAGCAACATCCTGGCGCGCTTCGGCGTGCAGACCACGTTCGTGCCGCTCACGGATTTGGACGCATGGGAGCGGGCTATCCAGCCCAGCACGCGCCTGCTGTTTCTGGAAACGCCGTCCAACCCGTTGAGCGAAATCGCCGACATCAAGGCCCTCTCCGATATCGCGCACCGTCACGGCTGTCTGCTGGTGGTGGACAACTGCTTTCTCACGCCCGCATTGCAGCAACCCCTAAAGCTCGGCGCGGACATCGTCGTCCACTCGGCCAGCAAATACATAGACGGTCAGGGGCGTGCCGTAGGCGGCGCGGTGGTCGGCAGCGAAAAACTGGTGGGCGGCGACATCTACAATTTCCTGCGCACCGCCGGACCCAGCATGAGCCCATTCAATGCCTGGATATACCTGAAGGGCCTGGAAACCCTGCGCTTGCGCATGGAGGCGCACGGCAGGAATGCGCTGATGCTTGCCACCTGGCTGGAACAGCAGCCCGCGGTCGCGCGCGTCCACTATCCCGGCCTCACATCCCACCCCCAACACGCGCTTGCCGCGCGCCAGCAGTCCGGCTACGGCGGCGTGCTGGCGTTCGAGGTCAAGGGTGGACGCGAGGCCGCGTGGAAGGTGATAGACGCCACGCGCATCATCTCCATCACCGCCACCTTCGGCGACACCAAGAGCACCATCACCCACCCCGCCACCACCACCCACTGGCGCCTCACCCCCGAAGCCCGCCTGGAAGCCGGCATCACCGACGGCCTGATCCGCATCGGTGTGGGGCTGGAAGATATTGAGGACTTAAAGAACGACCTCGCGCGTGGATTAGATGCATGTCGTCTCTAAATAAATACGTCAATCCATCCAATAAATCGAGCAAAAAAGCATTTTTTGCGCTTTTTAAGCAGCTTCAACAATATTTTCAAAGCTCCTGCGGCTTTGAAAGTGCCTTTTCAATCCTCTGCTGGTGGCGTTGCCTGCTTCTGGCAGTTTATCTCATCGCTTATCTGCCCATACCTTGCACCCTCATAAGCTGCAAAGCCATCGCGTGATGGAGGCGATCTGGTTTTCATCCGTCAGATTTGCAGCGTTTTCAAGAGAACCAGTTTGAAGAAGCTTCCAAACCTCAGAGGCCATTTTTGCCTCAATAGCGGCGCCAATAAAGAAGGTATGAGGCTTATGATTGTTTTCGGTAAACGCTGTGCTGATTCGGTTCAGTGCGGTACGAGCCGTCTTCCAATGCTCATCCGCGCCAGCGGGGTCTATGCCGCCTTTTAGCTCGCCTAGCGCAATGTATGCGGCTGGATTATTGAGCACATCTCTCGTCAGGTCCGCTGGACTCCGGTTGAACAGGCACAGGTCAATGTTATTCCGGACAATGGGAACGACCCGGTTGTAAATGAGGGTTCGCGGATGCTTTTTGACCGTCCATGTCAGACCGCGCAGGTGAAGTTCCACGTCCGCATCATCTTCGGGCAAGTCCTCCCACACTTTAGTATTGGAGTGAAGCCACTGGCAAGATTTCCCGGCGAGGTTTAGGTGAGCGATGATAGAACGGGTGAGTTTCTTCTGTGCCATGAATCCGCCGATGTTCCGCATTGAGCCGCCGAGCGTATCACCGCGAGTGAGCAGGAATCTGAAGACGAGTTCCTCAACGAAACTGGCTCCGGCTGGTTCCAGAAAGTTCTTAATGAGTCCGGTTACAGCCTCGCGCTTGTCCGACGCTTGCAAATGGTTCGCTGCCTTATCAGAGACGCCAGCGGCTGTCAGTAGCGCCGCTCCTATCTCTTTAATCTTAAGCAGGTCAGTTGCTATTTTTGCCTTCGACGCTGCGGCCTTCAGTGCCCTTGCCTGGGCGACGAATGGTGTAGCTCGCCGGTTTCGCTCAAGTGCCAACGCCACGAAACCCGCCCGAATGGCCTCATAGGGTGTTTCAAGGTCTTTGCTGGATTTGAGATGCCGCAGGTAGGATTTCTGCATTCAATCAGGCCTTGCGCCAAACATATACGCATTTTCGCAACTGCTCACGTCCATGCTCACCCATCTGCTGACTGCTGTTGCCCTTGCCATTTGGCAGAACAAGAATCTGCTCGGCGACGAAACCAAGACGCTCCGCAAACTCGGTGAGGATGATATCCACCGAAATACTTGCGCCTGCATAACGCACATTATCATTAACCATAATGAGCGGGGCGCCGGGTTTCAGCACACGGGCCGACTCGGCGATGACACAGGCCATTTCGTAGAAGTAGCCTCGAACCATGCGCGGGATGCCACTGTTATTCAGGAGGCCTAGCTCCTTCTGCGATTCGAGATACGAAAGAATGGCTTGAAGCAGCTCATGCCTATCGGCGCAAGCAAGCGCCGGTTCCCAGTTAGGGTTTAGTTCCAAGAGGTTCTTGGCCCTGTTTTCAACCGTGCAACTGAGCATTTCCTGCCTGAGCTTGACCAAGCCCTGCTCATCCACTCCGAGCAAAGCAAGCTCAAGGGCATAAGTCCGCGTGTAGTCGTAGCGGTTGCAATATGGTGGTGAAGTAATCAGGCAGTCGTAGCTACTGGTTTCCAGCTTCGGCAAAATATCGAGGCACGACCCGGAGTGTAGAAGAATATCGGTACGTGTTCGAGGTGCTCCAAACAGATCTTCTGGCATCTCACTAGACTGGAGGTCGGCGACTATCTGCTCCAGTTTTTCGACGATGGCCTTGTCAAAAGGCAGTATCTTGCCCTTGTCGAATGTTTTCTTTCCTTGCCGTCTTCCGGAACGGAAATCCCAACGGAGATATTGCCCGTCTTTCCTTGTGAAGCTAATGGATTCAAGGATGCATAGAAGCGCGAAAAGCAAGACTGCCTTGACGCGCGGGTTTTCCTGCCAGGATGCGTCAAGAAACCTGCCCATCGCCAAAACAGTTTCCTGTGGATAGGCGTCGCGGGTGATCCGCAACTCGTTGATAGACTTTACCGCGGCATGTTTCCTCCAAGGTTGCTCACGTAGCCAAAAAACCAGGCGCTCTGCGTCTTGCGGCAGGAATTCCCAATCAATAAGCTGCTTTGTTTCGATTACCTTCTGCCCGATGGGCAACAACTCGATGCCTTCGGCACGAAGACCGAAGGCGCCTGCAGCAAAGAGCGCCGTGCCGCTTCCGGCAAACGGATCCAGCAAGACGCCGCTGGTAATGCGATACCGGGTGAGGAGGTATTCCAGCAACCCGACGGAAAACGCTTCCTTGTATTTGAACCACCGGTAAACGGCTCTGCCTTTGTTAGCCTGGAAGCTCACCAATGAGCGAGAGAGCGTGGTTTCGAGAACCAGCCTACTTTTCCAGCGCTGCTCTGCCTCGCTATTCAAGGCCTCGATCTTTCGCAGCGCGGGCGAATCTACCGGAATCTCCTGTTCCAGTTGCACGGCACTGCCGGCTTCGTGGACGTTTTTCACTTTGGTTGATTGATCGAGCATCTTCTTCCAGTCATCTTCTTCAACCAGCCGCGTATGCTTTTCCGTTTTCAGCGCGCCGGGAGGTCAGCCGCCAGCACGCTGATGTGCACATCCCCCAGGCTGACCACTTGGCCTGCGCGGATTTTACAGGTTTTGCGTAGCTCTATTTTTCCATCTACTGACACGCCGCCTGCAGCGACCAGCATTTTTCCGGCGCCGCCGCTGGCGCAATTGCCTGTCAACTTCAGCAACTGGTTTAGCTCGACAAATTCGCCTCGCAGTTTGAATTCAACGTTTGGCATGTGATCCTTGATTATGGAGCTGGCGAGAGGAATCGAACCCCCGACCGGCTGATTACAAATCAGCTGCTCTACCTACTGAGCTACGCCAGCCTTAAGTAAGTTTTAGTGACGCCATCCTTAGCGAAATCTTGGCGTTTATCCGAGCACCCGCCAGCACGTCCTTGTGCTGGCCTTCGCCGCTTCGCGGCTCAGCCTACTGAGCTACGCCAGCCTTAAATAAGGCTCAACGAGGCCATTGTAGGTAATCGCAGCGGGCAAGGCAATTTATTGCTCTGCGGCGGGGGTGGCTTCTGGTTCCGGCTGTGGGGCGGGCGCTGTCTGGCTCTGCGTTGTGGTGGATTGCACTTCACGCAGCAGTTTAAGCGGCGGAACCGTGGCGGCGGATTTGTCCTGTGTGGCGGCGGGCTGGGCACGGTTGTAGTACCAAATAAAAAGCACCGCGTTAAACAGCAGCAAGATAAGCTGGGGCAAATTGCGGCGCTTGGGGTAGCCACTTTTGGTCCCATCGACA
>QZKM01000018.1 GCA_003599485.1 Gammaproteobacteria bacterium | reverse complement strand
ATTTAAGACAAAAAAAGCAAACAGAAGGAATTGTAGGATCTATACAGTGCTCCTCCTGGTCATAGAATTCAAAACCCGATAATTGTCAAGCTCCAATATGTTCATTTTTTATATATTATTTGTTATACTTAAGCAGATTAATCTAAATGAGAATCTTAATTTTTAATTGGAGAGACATAAAAAACCCTTTCTCCGGTGGAGCAGAAATACTTACTCATGAAATAGCAAAATATTTAGTTAAAAGAAATAATGAAGTAGTTTTGTTTACCAGTAGATTTGAAGGATCAAAAGCGGAAGAAATACTGGATGGTGTAAAAATAGTCAGGAAAGGTCATACGATTGTTAGATACATTCCACATTCTGTTCACTTCTTAGCATTTAAAGAATACAGGAAGCATTTCAAGGGAAGAATCGATCTTATTATAGATGAAGTCCATGGTTTCCCATTTTTTACCCCTCTTTATGCAAAGGAGAAGAAAGTTGCCTTGGTGTGCGAAGTGGCTGGAGGTTTATGGTTTAAACTTTTTGGTCCATTTCTGGGTTCCGCAGGATGGTTAGTTGAAAAATTTTATCTTAGGATTATTTATAGAAATATACCTTTTATTACAATATCTAAATCTGCAAAAGAGAGCTTAATAAAAAATGGAGTAAATAAAAACAACATAGAAATAATTCCAGTTGGATTTTCTTTGCCAAAGCAAATTATTAAAGAGCCAAAAATTAAAAAACCAACTCTGATTTTCCTAGGAAGAGTGGCAAAATCAAAAGGCATAGAGGATGTTGTTTATGTTCTGGAGAAATTAAAACATATTCTAGATATTCAACTGTGGATAATTGGAAAAGGAGAAAAAAACTATGTTAAAAGCTTAAAAAAATTAATAAATGAATTTAATTTAACAGATAAAGTAGTATTCTATGATTATGTTTCAGAAAAGCAGAAGTTTAAATTGCTTTCTAGGGCTTGGGTTTTAGTCCATCCTTCAAAAACAGAGGGATGGGGAATAAATGTGATTGAATCAAATTCAGTTGGGACGCCAGCAGTGGGCTACAATGTTCCGGGGCTTAGAGATTCAATCCAAAACAATAAAACCGGTTTGTTGACAAATAAAAACTGTTGTGATGATCTTGCAAAGGCAACTGCTCTTTTGATAGAAGATAAGCCAATGTATAATAAGCTGTCCAAGCAGGCTATTATTTGGTCTAGGCAATTTGAATGGCAGAAAGCAGGAGAGAAAATATGGAATGTAATAAAAGAACAGTATGATAAATAAAAAAATGGAAAAATTACCTTTAGTTACAGTTGTTCTTGCGACATACGACAGTTCAAGAACAATAGAAAAATGTTTGCTATCTATCAAGGATCAAACATATCCAAATGTAGAAATTGTTGTGGTTGATAGTCCTTATTATGGTAAAGAAGAACAGAGAAAGTGTGAGAATATTATAAAAGAATATGCCCGGTTTTTTAAAGATGGACCTGAAAGAAGCATACAAAGAAATAGAGGGATAAAAGAAGCAAGAGGTGAATATATTCTAGTTATGGATCAGGATATGTACTTAACACCAAAAGTTATTGAAGAATGTTCAAGCGTATTAACAAAAGGACAAAACATAGCTCTTACAATACCCGAAATTTCTATTGGGAAAGGTTTTTGGACAGAGTGTGTGGCATTGGAAAGATATGTTTCTACTTATTTAGAAAGCGGGCTTAATGAGTGCTGCAGATTTTTTAGAAAGAAAGATGCAGTGCTGATAGGTGGTTATGATGAAGCAGTTGTGGGTATAGAAGATTCAGACTTTCATTATAGAATGGCAGAAAAAGGAAAAATTGGGAAAATTACCAACTTTATATATCATGACGAAGGAGAAACAAAGCTCTTACAAAGAGTAAAAAAGAAATTTTATTACAGTAGGGCTTTCAGAGAATATTTAAAGAGAAGGCCGCAAGTTGCGGCTTCACAATTTTTTCCAATAAAAAAAGCATATTTTAAACATTGGCAACTATTTACTAGAAGACCTTTGGTGACTTTAGGAGTTATAATTTTAAGAAGTGGAGAAGTGATGGCGGGTGTATTAGGAGTTCTAGTTAAAAAATAAAATAAAATTATGCAAACACAAATTTTTAAAAGTAAAAGGGTACTGATAACAGGTATAAATGGTTTTGTTGGCAGTAATCTTGCTAAAAAACTCAAAACTCTTGGATCAGATGTTTATGGTATATCAAAGTCGGTTAAGAATAAAGATAAAGTATTAAAAGCTGATATTTTAGATTTCCGCAAAGTTGATGAGTTTATAAAAAAATCAAAGATAGAAATATGTTTCCATCTTGCAGGAGAGTCGCTGGTGGAAACTGGTCAAAGCAATCCTTACAAGACATATAAAGTAAACATAGAAGGAGCACTAAATATTTTAGAGAGTGCAAGAAAAAATAATCTTGAAAGAGTTATTATATCTTCCACATCTCACGTATATGGGAAAAATAAAGTTCCATATTTTGAAGGGTACACTCCAAGACCATCCAGACCCTATGAAACATCAAAATCTTGTGCAGATTTAATAGCTCAAAGTTATGTTACAACTTTTAATTTACCAGTCCTTATACCTAGATTTGTAAATATTTATGGACCGGGAGATTTAAACTTTAACCGGCTTATTCCAAAAACAATACAATCAGTCTTGTCGGGTAAAAGACCAACAATGTGGGGAGGAAATGTAATCAGGGATTATCTATTTGTAGATGATGCTATCAATGCATATCTTCTTTTGGGAAGTATAAGATTAGAAAAAATTGGAGAAAATAAAATATTTAATTTTGTATCGAATCTGGATATAATGGTTTGATGGATGAAATGAGTACGCTGCAGCGCATCGCCGTGTGGGCGCTGCCGGTGCTGTTTGCGATAACGGTTCATGAAGTGGCGCACGGCTGGGTGGCGCGCAGGCTCGGCGATCCGACGGCGATGATGCTTGGCCGCCTCACCCTCAATCCCCTCAAGCACATAGACCCGATAGGCACCGTGCTGCTGCCGTTGCTGATGCTGCTGTTCAGTCCGTTCATCTTCGGCTGGGCCAAGCCGGTGCCGGTGACCTGGGAGAATCTCAAGCACCCGAAACGCGACATGGCGCTGGTCGCCGCCGCGGGGCCGCTGTCGAATCTGCTCATGGCGCTGCTCTGGGTGATCATGTTGCGCATCGGCATCGGCGTCAACCATGAGTTGCCATGGCTTGGCGCCTATCTGTTTTACGCCGGCCAAGCCGGCATTGTGATCAATCTGGTGCTGATGGTGCTGAACCTGCTGCCGCTGCCGCCGCTGGACGGCGGCCGCGTAGTGTCCGGTCTGTTGCCCGGCCCCTGGTCGTGGCAGTTGAATCGTATTGAGCCTTACGGATTGCTGGTGCTGTTGCTGCTGCTGATGAGCGGCGTGCTGGGGAGTATATTGGGGCCGGTGATAGACGGACTGCAATCGCTGTTGTATTTCATTGTGGGATTAAGGGGGTAAAGTGAATTCCATTCCCGACAGGCACGCGCGCGTGCTCTCCGGCATGCGCCCCACCGGCAGGCTGCACCTCGGCCACTACCACGGGGTACTGAAAAACTGGGTGCGCCTGCAGCACGAGTATGAGTGTTTCTTCTTCGTCGCCGACTGGCACGCGCTCACCACGCACTACGACGAGCCGGGCATTATCGGCGAGCACGTGTGGGACATGGTGATAGACTGGCTGGCCGCCGACATCAACCCCGGCGTGGCCAAGCTGTTCATCCAGTCGCGCGTGCCGGAGCACGCGGAGCTGCACGTGCTGCTGTCCATGATTACTCCGCTCGGCTGGCTGGAGCGCGTGCCGAGCTACAAGGATCAGCAGGAAAAACTCAAGGAGAAAGACCTCGCCACCTTCGGCTTTCTCGGTTATCCATTATTGCAAAGCGCGGATATCCTGATCTATAAAGCGAGCCTGGTGCCGGTGGGCGAAGACCAGGTGGCGCACGTGGAGTTGACGCGCGAGGTGGCGCGGCGTTTTAATCATATCTACGGACGCGAACCCGGTTTTGAGGAAAAGGCCGAGGCGGCGATCAAAAAGATGGGCGCGAAAAACGCCAGGCTCTATAAGGAACTGCGCAAGCGTTATCAGGAGCAGGGCGATGACGAAGCGCTGCAAACCGCGCGCGCGCTGGTCGAGGCGCGGCAGAACATGACCCTGAGCGACCGCGAGCGCCTGATCGGCTATCTGGAAGGCGGCGGCATCATCATCCTGCCGGAGCCGCAGGCGCTGCTCACCCCGGCCTCCAAGTTTCCCGGTCTGGACGGGCAGAAGATGTCCAAGTCCTACGACAACACCATCGCGCTGCGCGAGGCGCCGCAATCGGTGCAGGCGAAACTGCGCGCCATGCCCACCGACCCGGCGCGGGTGCGCCGCACCGATCCGGGCGAGCCGGAAAAATGCCCGGTGTGGCCGCTGCACAAAATTTACTCCACAGCGGAGACCCAGGACTGGGCGCAGAAGGGCTGCCGCAGCGCCGGAATCGGCTGCCTGGAATGCAAGCAGCCGCTGATAGACGCGGTGCTGGCAGAACTGGCCCCGATCCGCGAACGCGCGCTGGAATTCGAAAACAATCCCGCGCTGGTGCGCAACATCATCGCCGAGGGCTGCGAGGCGGCGCGCGACGTGGCGTGCGTGACCATGGAAGAGGTGCGCGAGGCCATGGGTCTCGCCTACCGCTGAACGCAATGAACGATATGCTGACAGACGCGGCGGCGCAGACGCCCATCGCCAAGGTGAGAGGCGAGCCGGTGACCGAGCTGCCGCACGACCTGTACATCCCGCCCGATGCGCTGGAGGTTTTTCTGGAAACCTTTCAGGGCCCGCTCGATTTGCTGCTCTATCTCATCAAGCGCGAGAACCTGGACATCCTGGACATCCCCATCGCCCGTGTCACGCAACAATACATTGAGTATATCGGCCTGATGATCGAGCTACGCCTGGAACTGGCCGCGGAATACCTGTTGATGGCCGCGATGCTGGCCGAGATCAAGTCGCGCATGCTGTTGCCGCGCCCGGTCGAGGCGGGAGAAGAGCAGGACCCGCGCGCCGAACTGGTGCGGCGCCTGCTGGAGTACGAGCGCTTTAAACAGGCCGCAGAAAAATTCGACGCACTGCCGCAATTGGGTCGCGACGTGTTTCAGGCCCTGGCCGAGGCGCGCTTCAAGTCGGTGACGCGGCCACCGCCCGCGGTGACGCTGGATGAATTGCTGCGCGCGTTCAACGACGCGCTTGCGCGCGCCGCGATGTACACCCACCATCACATTCAGCGTGACCCGCTCTCGGTGCGCGAACGCATGAGCCAGATTCTGAGCCGCATCCGCGCCGATCACTTTACCGAGTTCGGGGCGCTGTTCCCGCACGAGGAAGGGCGGCGTGGCGTGGTGGTGACGTTTCTGGCGTTGCTGGAACTCATCAAGGAATCGCTGATTGAATTGGTGCAGCATGATTTGTATGGCGTGATTCACGTCAGAAGCGCGAGCGCGGACACATGACCATGGACACGACGGCGATAAAGAACATTCTGGAGGCCGCGCTGCTCGCGGCAGGCGAACCGTTGAGCGAAGAACGCCTGTCCGGTTTGTTCAACGAGACGGAGCGGCCCGCGCGCGGACAATTGCGCGAGGCGCTGCAGCAACTGCGCGACGACTATACCTCGCGCAGCCTGGAATTGCGCGAGGTGGCCAGCGGCTGGCGCATCCAGGTCAGGCAGGAATTCGCGCCCTGGGTGGCGAGGCTGTGGGAGGAGCGCGCGCCACGCTACTCGCGCGCCCTGCTGGAGACGCTGGCCCTGATCGCCTACCGGCAACCCATCACGCGCGCCGAGATCGAGGAGATCCGCGGCGTGACCATCGCCTCCAGCATCATGAAGACCTTGCAGGAGCGCGAATGGATACACATCGTGGGTCACCGCGAAGTGCCGGGGAGGCCCGCGCTGTACGCGACCACGCGCGAGTTTCTGGATTACTTCAATCTGCGCGGCCTGGAAGAGTTGCCTGCGCTGGCCGAGCTTCCGGCGCAGGACGCCGCGCACCCGGAACTGGATTTGGCGGAGATGTTGCCCGCGCAGCAGGTTGAAGCGGCCGCCGATGCGGATTCTGCCAGCATAGATTCAGGCAACGTAGATTAAGTCTTGGCGCGGTTTGCCTGCTCATGTCTGAACGACTGCAAAAACTCTTGGCGCACGCCGGTTACGGCTCGCGGCGCGAGATCGAAGACTGGATCAAGGCGGGGCGAGTCAAGCTCAACGGCGTAGCGGCCAGGCTGGGTGACACGGCGGGCCCCGATGACGCCATCACCCTCGACGACGTGCCGGTGCAGGCGCACCGCCTGAGCGGAGTCAAGCGGCGCGTGCTGATGTATTACAAGCCGGAAGGAGAGATGTGCACGCGCTCCGATCCGGAGCAGCGCGCCACGGTGTTCGACAAACTGCCGCCGCTGCGCAAGGGGCGCTGGATCATGGTCGGCCGCCTCGACATCAATTCCTCCGGCCTGCTGCTGTTCACCACCGACGGCGAACTCGCCAACCGCCTCATGCACCCTTCGCATGAGCTGGAGCGCGAATACGCGGTGCGCGTGCTGGGCCAGGTGGACCAGGCCATGCTGCGCAGGCTCAAGCAGGGCGTGACGCTGGATGACGGCCCGGCGCATTTCGACAGCATCGTGGACGCAGGCGGCGAGGGCGCCAACCGCTGGTACCACGTCACGCTCAGGGAAGGACGCAAGCGCGAGGTGCGGCGTCTGTGGGAATCGCAGGGCGTGAAGGTGAGCCGCCTGACGCGCGTGCGCTTTGGCCCCATCACGCTGCCGCGCGGGCTGCACCGCGGGCAGCATAAGGAACTGGATGAGGAGCAACTCGCGCCGCTGCTGCAAAGCGTGGGTCTGCAACCTGAGCCCGTTGCCCGGCGCAACGTAAAACCTTCATTGGCACCACGCAAGCCGCGCCGGACGACGCGCAGACATTGATCTTCAAGGTGTGAGCTTCACCAAGGTATACCGCACGCTTTACCGCCACTATGGCCCGCAACACTGGTGGCCGGGCGAGACGGCGTTTGAAGTCATGGCGGGCGCGGTGCTCACGCAGAACACCGCGTGGAGCAACGTCGAAAAGGCCATCGCCAATCTCAAACGGGCCCAAGCGCTTGATCCGAAGGTCATCACGCGCCTGCCGCACGCGCGCCTCGCGCGCCTGCTCCAGCCCTCCGGCTATTTCAACATCAAGGCCAAACGCCTGCGCAATTTCTGCGCCTGGTATCTCGCGCAAGGCGGGCACGAGGCGCTGGCGCGGCTCGCCACGCCGGTGTTGCGCAGGCGGCTGCTGGCGGTGAACGGCATCGGGCCGGAGACCGCGGACGACATTCTGCTGTACGCCTTCGAACGCCCGGTGTTTGTGATAGACGCCTACACCCGCCGCCTGCACAGCCGCCTGGGTCACGTGCGCGGCGACGAGGATTATGAAACGCTGCGCGCCCTGTTTGAAAAAGGCTGGCGCGGCAAGGGAAAAATCAGGTTATTCAACGAGTTTCACGCGCTCATCGTGCGCCACGCCAAGGAAATCTGCCGCCCGCGTCCACGCTGCGCGTTATGCTGCCTGGGTGAAATCTGTCCCGCACGCGTGCAATAATGATTGATTAACGGACGGCTTGCACTTACCATTTCATCTTTCTCCACCGCCTTGATTGAGGGAGTTGCCTGATGAGCAAAAACAAATTGTCCCGGCGTGGTTTTATCAAACTTTCCGGCGCCGCGTTGGCCGCGGGCGCGTCGGGCGGACTGCCCGGTCTGGCGCAGGCCGCGCCCAAGGGCGTCAGCACGGGGAAGAAGGCCTATCTGCCCAAGGCCAGGGGCCCGCGCGTGGTGGTGGTGGGCGGAGGCACGTCCGGCCTTACCATCGCCAAATATCTCAAGATTGAAAATCCGGGTTTTGACGTGGTGCTGGTGGAAAAGCGCGCCATGTACAGCTCGTGTTTTTCCAGCAATCTGTGGTATGCCGATGTCATTGACCTGGAATTTCTCGCCGGGCACAGCTTCCTGGACGCCGCGAAGCGCGGCGGCTACGTCTTTTTCAACGCCACCTGCACCGGCGTGGACCGCGCCGGGCGCAAGGTGCACACCGATCAGGGCGAAATCGCCTACGACTATCTGGTGCTCGCGCCCGGCATAGATTACGACTACGCGCGTATCGGCGTGAACGACCCGGACACCGAATACCGTTTGCGCACCGGATATCCCGCTGGCTGGATGACGGGCGCGGAGCATGTTTCCATCAAGCGCAAGATTGAAAACTTCAAGGGCGGGGTTTTCATACAAACCGTCCCCGGCGGCAACTTCCGCTGCAAGCCCGCGCCATATGAGCGCACCTGCATGATTGCGTCTTACTTCAAGAAGCACAAAATCAAGGGCAAGGTGCTGGTGCTGGACAACAACCCCGACATCGCGGTGAAAAAGGACGGCTTCCACGCCGCGTTTAACGAGCTGTACAAGGACTACGTCGAATACGTTCCGTCGGTGAACATCACCGGCGTGGACGCGGACGCAAAAACCATCCGCACCGAGTTTGACTCGTATGATTTTGACGAGGCCGCGATCTATCCCGGCGTGCGCGCCTCGAAATTGATCGAAGTGGCGGGCCTGGTTGACGCCAAGAGTCCGCAAAAAGAGGCGCGCATAGACGTGCGGAAATATCACGTGCCGGGCGATTCGCGCGTGTACGTGACCGGCGACAGCCGTCCGATGGGCTTCCCCAAGAGCGCGCACCTCGCCAACAGCGAAGGAAAATACGTAGCCAAGGTCATTGCCGCGCACGCGGCGGGCAAGACGATTGATTGGACCAGCCCCGCCAGCCTGTGTTATTCCATGGTGAACACCGCCCCGCAGGAGGCGATCAGCATGTGGGTGAGCTTCAGCTACGACACCACCGCCAAGGCCTTCAGCCCCGCCAAGGAAAGCACCGGCACGGATGAAAAGCGCGACGCCGCCAAAGGCGCGGCGACACTGGATTGGGCCAAGGCCCTGTACGGCGATTTGTTTGGAGAGGGATAAATCATGGACTTCACCTTTGTGATGTTGAGTTTGGCGGCGGCGATCGTCATCGTGGCATGGCTCACCTCGCTGTTTGTCGGAAAATAAGACAAAACAAGCGGCTTTATCGCTGGTTGGCGGCGTTGATTCCGGCGCGGGAATCGGCGTGCGCTCCTATTATTTGCGCAACTGGGTAGCGCTCCTGATCCTGGCGGCGCTGTACGCCTATGTAGTCCATCTCGCGGGCGGCTTGCATTTACTGATCGCTCCCCTGGCGATGGCCCCGCTCGGCTATCACGCCTTCAAGGGAAAGCCCCTGATACGCAAGGTGCTCGCCTCCACCATCCCCTGGGCCGGTTCACCCGCGCTGGCCTTGCTCGGCGCGGACAAGGTGATCGAAACCGCATTTGTGCACTCCTTTCTCATCGGCCTGGTGACGGTGCAGGTGTGGGAGGCCATGCTGTGGTTGGGAGGATACCTGATGAACAAACTACGCAGCCTGATACGAGACCAGCGCAAGACATGACGCGCACCTCTCAACGGGACGCGCGTTGTTCCTCACTCCGGTTGGCCACTTGAAGCGATGTCGCTTTGCTATTGACATGATGTAGCCATGCGGCTACAGTTAGTGGATGGTCGAAATTCGCAAGACCGGCGTCTTTGCTAAATGGCTCGATGACCTACGTGACAACCAAGCCAGAGCGCGTGTTCAGGCCAGGATCGAGCGCCTCGCTGGCGGAAACCCTGGTGATGTAGAGCCGGTTGGCGAAGGCATATCGGAGTTGCGAATCAACTACGGCCCTGGGTACAGGGTCTATTTCAGAAAGCGAGGGCGAGAAGCAATCATTCTCCTGGCCGGCGGTGATAAGAGCACCCAAGCCAAGGACATCAAGACTGCCTTGCGCCTCGCCCGCAACCTTTCGGAGTAATCACTATGGCCAAAACTGCTACCACTCGCTATGACGTTGCCGAACACCTCAGAACCCCTGAGGAAATGGCCGCCTACCTCGAAGCTTGCTTCGAAGAGGCAAACGGAGACGCCGCTTTCATTGCTAAAGCACTAGGCGACATTGCCCGTGCGAAGGGCATGGCGCAGGTTGCGCGCGATGCCGGCCTATCCCGTGAGAGCCTTTACAAAGCTCTTTCCGGCGAGCGCAGCCCCGGTTTCGATACCATCCTCAAAGTCATCGGGGCTCTGGGACTCAAGTTGCATGCCGAAGCCGGTCATACCTGATGAGGTGCCTATCCCTCGTTCGAGCCGCTCCCTCCGGACGCGGCTGTCGCCCGCTCCTGACTAAGAATAGAATCATTCTATCCTTAACCATTTGGGGTGCGCCTCGACTCGCGTCCCGTTATGTTTCAAGAGACATTTCCAACGTATGACGACGATTCGGCCTATTGAAGAATCCGACTGGCCGGCTACTTGGGCCATTCTTGAGCCCGTCTTTCGTGCTGGTGATACCTACAGTTTCGCCTCCGACATCTCGGAAGCCGAAGCCTTTAAGGTCTGGGTTGAGGTGCCAGCAGCCACATTCGTGGTAGAAGATGACTCAGGGCACATTTTGGGCACCTACTACATAAAGGCCAATCAACCGGGCCAAGGTGCGCATGTTTGCAACTGTGGCTACGTTGTCGGAGAAACCTCTCGGGGCAAAGGCATCGCGTCTGCCATGTGCGAGCATTCTCAGCAAGAGGCCATGAGGCGGGGATTTCGATCAATGCAATACAACTTGGTCGTTTCGACCAATACCGGTGCTGTTCGGCTCTGGAAAAAGCTTGGCTTTGAGATTGTCGGCGCGTTACCGGAGGCGTTTAGGCATCCCACACATGGGTTCGTTGACGCGTATGTCATGTACAAAAAACTTGAAACATAACTATTTGTTCGTGCCGACGCTGGGGACAGTGCAGCGCATTTCCTGGTGCGCTCGTGGCCGGCGCGGCACAACAAGGCGTTAGGGGCTCAAGAGCACGATAGAGATGGTATACAAGAACACGAAGCTGGAGTCTGAAGGTGCAGAGTTTCTGGTGCTCGGGAATCTGCTGATTAATGGCGTCGAGGCATACATACAAGACATACACGAATATGCCGGGGTATGACTTGGTCGCTACAAGTCCAGAACACAACACCTCTGCCAGACTTCAGGTTAAGAGCAGATGGACACGGAAAGCCACGGGTTTTCTGATCAGCCGCTTCGATTGTGATTTCGTGGTATTCGTAAGATTGAACCTGGATGGAATTGCGCACAACAGTAAAGCGTCTGATCCTGACTACTTCGTATTTCCTGTTTCAGCAAGCGTAGGGCGCATTAGGCATGAGCCGTAATGCGCCGGATGAAAACGAGAACGATGATTGGCGGGTTATGAAAGCAGCGCTGGTGAAAGTGGCATCGCATCCGGCGCAATGCCCTTCGGTTATTGCGCTCTACACGGGCTATGGTAAGCTGCTGGAGTGATTCAACATAAGAGGATGTGCCATGCCTAAACGCATCGTCATCTGTTCCGACGGCACATGGAATACGCCTGACCAGAAAGACCGGGGTCAGATCAGGCCGAGTAACGTGGCGAAGATGGCGCTGGCGGTGGCGCGTCAGGATGCGCGCGGAATGGAGCAACGGGTTTTCTACGACAAGGGGGTGGGCACGCATTGGTGGGATCGCGTGAGGGGCGGGGCCTTTGGCGCCGGCTTGTCAGAAAATATCGAGGATGCGTACCGGTTTCTGGTGGAAAACTATGAGCCGGACGACGAGATTTATCTGTTCGGTTTCAGCCGCGGCGCTTATACCGCGAGAAGCACCGCCGGTCTGATGCGCAACTGCGGGTTGCTGAAAAAGGAACACGCGGATAAATTCCAGCAGGCTTATGCCTTGTATCGCCGCCGGGATGACCAGTCCAATCCGAATTCGGTGGAAGCGCAGATATTCCGCAGGATGTACGCGCACGAGGTGCGTATTAAATGCATCGGCGTGTGGGACACCGTGGGCGCGTTGGGCATTCCGCTGCGCGGGATGCGTTATGCGAACAGGCTGATAGGACTGGAATTCCACGACGTGAAGCTGAGCAGTTACGTGGATCACGCTTATCAGGCACTGGCGATAGACGAGAAGCGCGCGCCGTTTGCGCCGAGCATCTGGCAGCAGCAGCCGCACGCGGCGGGTCAAAAACTGGAGCAGGTGTGGTTCGCCGGTGTGCATACCAACGTCGGCGGCGGCTATGAAGACAGTGGCCTTTCCGACATCACCTTCATGTGGATGAAGGAAAAGGCGCAAGGCGCGGGGCTTGCCTTTGACGAGGACTACGTCAGGGAAAACATCCATCCCGGATGGGACGGCGAGTTGCGCGACTCCAGGACGGGGCTCTACAAGCTCACACCCAGTCATCATCGCCCCATTGGGGCGGGTGAAAACACCGGAGAAAAAGTCCATCCCGATGCGCTGCGGCGCTACAAAAACCTCTCGGGCTACAAGCCGGAAAATTTGAGGGATTACCTCGCGCGCACCGGTCAGGCGCCTTGAGTCGCGGATTTGCGCATGCCCTTCTCGCGGCGCAGGGTGCGCCAGGCGATCCAGAGTTGGCGTAACGGCGCGAGTGTCAGAGGTTGTTCCGGCAGCCAGTAGTCCCTGTCCTCAAGCTTGTCCAGCAAGGCCAGATGGAGCCAGGCCTCGGTGAGCAGAGGAAGCTGGCGGTAACGGTCCACTGCGGGGAGTTGAGCCAACGCCTTGGCGTGGTATTCACGCACGCGCTGCGCCTGAAGCCTTAACAGCTCCTTCAGCTTGCCGCCGGGCGCGGCTTCTTTCAGGTCGTTGACGTTCACACCGAAGCGGTTCATTTCATCAAGCGGTATAAAAATCCGTCCGCGCCGCGAGTCGTGGCGCAGGTTCAGTATAAAACGCGTCAGTTGCAGCGCCACGCCTAACTCATGGGCGAATTTGAGCGTGGCGCGTTCCGTGTATCCCAGAATCTCCACGCTCATCAGCGTCACCATGCTGCTTACCCGGTGGCAGTAGAGCAGCAGTTCATTGCAAGACGAGTAGCGGGTGACGTCCAGTCCCATCTGCACGCCGTCCACAATCTCCAGGAAATGCTCAAGTGGAAGAGTGTAGCGTTGGGTGAGCGGGAGCAGTGCCTGGGTCAAGGGATGGCGGGCCTGGTTCTGAAACAGGCGATGCAGCTCCTCGCGCCACCAGTTCAACTTCATGCGCGCCACCGAAGCGTCGCTGCATTTGTCCAGCACATCGAGCAATTCGTGACGCAGGGTATGCAGTGCGATGAGGGCGTCGCGCCCTGCTTGCGGGGTGTACAGCAGGCTGTAGTACAGCAAGGAGCCGGGCTGCGCTATTTTGTCCCGGAAGTAATCGTGGGGAGCCATCCGTGTCAACCGGATGGTTTGTTTTTTGCTGGATTGGCGAGCGTGCGTACCTCGGCTTCTATGGGCGTGGGAGATTCCAGGGGTTTGTTGGCCTGGATGCCCATTTCGACGAATTTCCGCGCGCTGGGGATGAGCATGCGATCATAAGAACCGGCGGCTTTGTTATAAAAGTCCAGGGCGGTTTTTAAATTGGCGCCAACTTTGGAAAAGTGCTCGGTGAAGGTCGCCAGGCGCTCGTAGAGTTCGGCGCCAAGGTCGCGTATTTTTTCCGCATTTGCTGCCAGGCTTTGCTGGCGCCAGCCGTAGGCGACGGCGCGCAGCAGGGCGACAAAACTGGTGGGCGTGGCGAGGATGACCTTCTGCCGCAATGCGTTTTCCAGCAGGTCACGATCCACGTCCAGCGCGGCGCTGAGAAACTGGTCGCCGGGGATGAACAACACCACAAAATCGGGCGCATTCGGGAATTGCGACCAGTAGGCCTTACCCGCCAGCTCTTTCACGCGCTCCGCGACCTTGCGCGCGTGCTGTTGCAGGTATTTGTCGCGCGCCGCGTCGTCCGGGGCCTCCACCGCGCTGAGGTAAGCGTCGAGCGGCGTCTTGGCGTCCACCACGATCTCGCGCCCGCCCGGCATGCGCACGATCATGTCGGGGCGCACCGCGCCGTCTTCCGTGGCGGTGTGTTCCTGTTGGGAAAAGTCGCAGTATTCCACCATGCCGGCGAGTTCCGCGAGGCGCTTGAGCGTCATCTCGCCCCATTGACCGCGCACTTCGGGGCGTCTCAATGCCTGGGTGAGATTGCGCGTCTCGCTTTGCAGGGTTTGATGCGCGTGCGCCATCTGCTCCAGATGTTTGCCGAGCGAGCCATACGCCTCCCTGCGCTCCAGTTCGATCTGATGTATCTGCTTTTCGGTTTTTTCCAGCGCCTCCCTGATGGGCTGGACCAGGCCTTCAATCGCCTTTTCTTTTTGCGTCAGACCGCTTTCCGCCTTGATCTGGAATTGTTTGAGATTTTCTTGCGCCAGCTTGAGAAATTCCTCGGTGTTGCTGCGCAGAGCCTGACCGGCCAGCGCGCTGAAGGTGTGAGTCAATTCGGCGCGCGCGCCTTCCAGTGCGCTCATTTTCTCGCTCATGGCGTGGCGCTCGGCTTCCAGCGTGGCGCGCAGCGTGGCGTTGGTTTCGCGCAGTTCGCTGACGCGGCGTTGAAGATGGAAATAGCACGCGAACGCGCCCACGAGCAACGCCAGCGTGATGCTTGATAACAAGGTAAAAAGTGAAATGGAATCAAGCATGATCGTCCATCCAGGCCAGCACGTCCTGCGGCGCGTTTATCATGCCGTCCGCGCCCCAGGCGTGAGGCGTGTCGTCGTGCGCGATATAACCAAACAATGCCACCAGGGTTTTCATTCCAGCGCGTCTTCCCGCCTCGATGTCGCGCTCGGCGTCGCCGACGTACACGCATTCCTGCACCGTGCTGCCCGCCTTGCCGCAGGCGTACAGCATGGGCTCGGGGTCGGGCTTGCGGCGCGCGGTGGTGTCGCCGCTCACGATGCAGGCGGCGCGCTGCGTAAGACCCAGCTTATCCATGAGCGGTCCAGTGAGCCAGGCGGGCTTGTTGGTGATCACGCCCCAGTTCATGCCGCGTCGTTCAATATGCTCCAGCAGTTCCGGTACGCCCGGGAACAGGGTGGTTTGATCGGCCAGGTGCTGTTGATAAATGTCCAGTAAACGCAAGCGCAGCGTTTCAAAGTTTGCATCATCGGGCTCGATGTTGAAGCCAAGACGGATCAACGCGCTTGCGCCGTGCGAGACGGCGGCGCGGACGCGTGCAAACGGCAGGGCGGCGCGCCCCTGTTCGCGCAGCACGGCGTTGAGCGCGTGGGCGAGATCGGGGGCGGTGTCCGCCAGCGTGCCGTCCAGATCAAACAGCACGGTGCGCAGCGCGTGCTTCATTTCCCCGCCACGGCGAAATAATTCACGCTCACGTCGCGCGACAGGCTGTATTGCCGGCTGAGCGGATTGTAGCTCATGCCCGTCAGTTCGCGTAGCGTGAGGCCGCTGTCCCGGATCCATGCCGCCAGCTCCGCGGGGCGGATGAATTTGGCGTAATCATGCGTGCCGCGCGGCAGCATACGCAGCAGGTATTCCGCCCCCAGCACGGCGAACAGCCAAGACTTCGGATTGCGATTCAGCGTGGAGAAAAACACCACGCCGCCCGGTTTGACGAGTTGCGCGCAGGCCCTGACTACCGAAGCCGGATCGGGCACGTGCTCCAGCAGTTCCATGCAGGTGACCAGATCGAATTCCGCGCGGTGGTGCTGGGCGAATTGCTCGACGGCGGTCTGCTGATAATCCACCTTGAGGCCCGATTCCAGCAGATGCAGGCGCGCGGCGCTGAGCGATGCCGCGCCCATGTCTATGCCGGTGACTTCGGCCCCGCGCCGCGCCAGCCCCTCGGCCAGTATGCCGCCGCCGCACCCCACGTCGAGCGCGCGTTTGCCGGCCAGCGTCACATGGCTCTCGATATACTCAAGGCGCAGGGGATTGAGATCATGCAGCGGTTTGAATTCGCTGCTTGGGTCCCACCAGCGCGCGGCCGCCGCTTCGAACTTGGCGATTTCGTGCGCATCCGTATTAAAATGTTCAGAATTCATAAACATACGTCCATATTCTATCTGTCTCAAAAGATCATGGAGGCAATTTCAAGAAAGTTTTGGAGAATTCATCTCCCTCCCTGTCTGCTATTGTACTATCAAAACAACAATCCACTATAACCCACTGAAAAACAGTGACAAAATAAATCGCGCTGGTGATGGCCTGATCACTTTCCTATAATAACGCATTAAGCTTTGGCCGGAGATCTTGGGGAAAGTTATGCTTGAAGCGCCGCTGCCGGCCGACGAGGCCGCCAGGCTTGCCACGTTGGCAAACCTGAACCTGCTCGATACACCCCCCGAAACGCGCTTCGACCGCATCACCCGTTTTGCCGCGCGCTTGTTCGACGCGCCGGTTTCCCTCATCAGCCTGATTGACGCCGAGCGGCAGTGGTTCAAGTCGAGCTACGGTCTGGACATTTCCGAGACCCCGCGCGCCTTCTCCTTTTGCGCCCACGCCATCCTGAGGGACGAGGTGATGGTGGTGCCCGACACCCTGCTCGACGAGCGTTTTGCCGGCAACCCTTATGTGGCGGGGCCGCCGTTTATACGTTTCTATGCCGGATGTCCGGTCAGCGCCCTAGACGGCAGCAGGCTGGGCACGTTGTGCATCGTGGATTACCGCCCACGGCAAATGAGCGAAGACGATGTGCAAAAACTGTGTGACGTGGCGCTGTGGGTCCAGCACGAAATCGTCAGCGGCGAACTCAACAGGGCGCTGCGTCAGGCGCAGGAGGATGTGCAGGCGCGGGAACATCAGGCCTTGCACGACCCGCTGACCGGCCTGCCCAACCGCGCCCTGTTGTATAACTGTTTGCAACAGGCCATCAGCATCGGCCGGCGCGAGGACACGCCTTTTGCCCTGCTGCTGATGGACCTCGACCGGTTCAAGGAAGTCAACGATACGCTCGGTCACCAGAGGGGTGATCTGCTGTTGCGTCAGATCGGGCCGCGCCTGCGCAACGTGCTGCGTGATTCCGACACGTTGGCGCGCTTGGGCGGAGATGAATTCGCGGTGGTGCTGCCGCACACCGGCGCGAACCAGGCCACATTGGTCGCGCAGAAAATACTCCACGCCCTGCAGGAAGCCATGGTCGTTGAAGGACTGAGCATGGAGATCGGCGCCAGCATCGGCATTGCGCTTTATCCGGAGCACGGCGACGAGGCTGATCTGCTCATGCAGCGCGCCGATGCGGCGATGTACGAAGCCAAACAGAACGGCGGCTATGCCGTTTATGCCGCGTTATACGACCATCGCACCGTGCACCGCCTGGCGCTCATCGGAGAGCTGCGCCAGGCCATCGAACATGAACAACTGGTGCTGCACTATCAGCCCAAGGTTTCCATAACGACGGGTGAGGTGGCGGGCGTGGAGGCCCTGGTGCGCTGGCAGCACCCGCAGCACGGCCTGATCGCGCCCGATCAGTTTATTCCGGTTGCCGAGCGCACCGGGTTGATCAACCGGCTCACCCTGTGGGTGCTCGACGCCGCATTGCGCCAAGGCCGCGCCTGGCATGAGGCAGGTCTGCCTGTCGGTATCGCGGTCAATCTTTCCGTGCAGAACCTGCAAAACGGCCAGCTCCTGGACCAGATCGGGCAATTGCTGCACGCCACCGGCTTCGCACCGCAGTATCTGGAATTGGAGATCACCGAGAGCGTCATGTCGGACCCGGCGCGCGTCACGGACATGCTCATGCGTTTGAGCGAACTTGGCGTGCGGCTGTCCGTTGACGGCTTCGGCACCGGCTATTCCTCGCTCAGCTATCTCAGGAAGCCGCCGGTGGACGAGATCAAGATCGGCCAGTCGTTTGTGACCGGGATGGCGATGAACGAGGACGACGCCGTGATCGTGCGCCAGATTATTGATCTGGCGCATGCGTTTGGGATCAAGGTGGTAGGCGAGGGCGTCGAGACGCGCGAAGTTCTGGACAGGCTCGCCGGGTTGAGTTGCGATTTTGCGCAGGGCTATTACCTGGGCGGCCCGCTGCCCGCCGCGCAGATCACGGGCCGGCTGCGGCAGCGGCTGGTAAACATCAACTAGGGTCTTATCTTATCCCGCCATTGCGCGGCCCTGGCGAGGATGGCCTGCTCATCGAGGGTGGTGAGTTTGCGTTCGCGCAGCAGGCGCCGCCCGGCCACCCAGACATCGGTCACCTGATGACGCCCCGCCGCATACACCAGTTGCGACACGGGGTCATACAGCGGCTGGGTTTCGATTGCGCCTAAATGCACCGCGGTCATATCGGCGGCCTTGCCGGGTTGCAGGGAACCGGTTTTGTCCTCCAATCCCAGCGCGCGCGCGCCGTTGATCGTCGCCATGCGCAGGGCCTCTGCGGCGGGCACGCTGGTGGCGTCGCCGCTCACGCCCTTGGCGAGCAGCGCCGCGCTCCGCATTTCACTCCACATATCCAGGTCATTATTGCTCGCCGCGCCGTCGGTGCCGATGGCCACGTTCACGCCGGCCTTGATGAGTTTGTCCACCGGGCAGAAGCCGCTTGCCAGTTTGAGGTTGGATTCCGGGCAGTGCAGCACGTGCGCGCCGCTCCGCGCAACCTGCGCGATCTCTTCATCGGTCAGTTGCGTCATGTGCACCGCCATGAGCGAGGGCGACAGCAGCCCTAGCTCCTGCAAACGTTGCAGCGGGCGTGTGCCGTATTTATCCACTCCCTGGCGCACCTCCTCGGCGGTCTCGTGCACGTGCATGTGTATTTGCAGGTTCATCTCTTCCGCGTATTTAACGATGTCTTGCAGCGGCGCGTCGGACACCGTATACGGCGCATGCGGTGCGAAGCTGACGCTGAGCAGCGGCTCATTGCGCAGCAAGTCGTGCAGCGCGATGCCCTTGTGCAGATAGTCGTCCGCGTTGCTCGCCCAGGCGGTAGAGAAGTCCAGCACGATCAATCCGACGTTGGCGCGCATGCCGCAGCGCGCGGCGACGCGCGCGGTGACATCCGGGAAGAAATACATGTCGTTAAAGCAGGTGACGCCGCCGCGCAGCATTTCCGCGACGGCAAGCCCGGCGCCGTCGTGTACGAATTCAGGGTTGACCCAGGCGCTTTCGGCGGGCCAGATGTGCTTGTTCAGCCACTCCATCAGCGGCAGGTCATCGGCCAGCCCGCGCAGCAGCGACATGGCGGCGTGGGTGTGCGCGTTAATAAGGCCCGGAATCAGTGCGTGATCGGGAAGATGCAGGATGTCCGCGGCCCGGTAGCGCATCGAAGCGTCCGTGCTGGGCAGCACTGCTGCGATGCGCCCTTCATGCACCGCCACGCAGTGGTGTTCCAGCACGCCCGCGGGCTCCACCGGGATCACCCAGCGCGCGTGGACGATTAAATCAATCTGCTGCATGATGGCGCTTGAAGTCTTTCCCCGGATAAAAAAAGCCCCGCGAGGGCGGGGCTTATGATACTGCTATTTCAAGATTTCGTATCAGCGTTGTTCGCGCTGCACCTTGGCCTCGACCACGACACGCCGATTCGGCGCCAGGCAATCTATCAGGGCCTTGTTATGGCGATTCTCCTTGCCCTTGACGTGGGCGCATTCCACTACCGGCTGTGACTCGCCCTTGGCGTCGGTTTCGATGCGGTGTGAGGCCACGCCCTTGCTGACCAGATAGGACTTCACGGCGTCCGCGCGGCGCTGTGACAATCTCATGTTGTAAGCCTCGGCGCCGATGCGGTCGGTATGCCCGGTGACCAGCAGCACGTCCACCTGGGTGTATTCATTCATTTTGACCACGAACTCATCCAGCTTGGCCTGGCCTTCCGGTTTCAAAATGGCCTTGTCGAAGTCAAAGTAAGCGTCGGTCTGCAAGGTGGCGCGGATGGCGGGGGGTTGAGGACCTTTTGGAGGCTTGGCGGCCGGGGCGGGCTCCGCCGCCGGCTGCTCCACGGCGTCGCCACATTCAACCAGGAAGTGTACCGAATCGCCCCACGAGCCGGTGCGAATACACTTCTCTGAGCCGTCTCTGACCAGCGTGCCTCCCGCATCCACCACGTAAGCGTGGTTGCCGGAGATCTCTCCCGCATAAGCGGTGTTAAAGCCAAGGAGCGGGCTGATGGCCATGATACTTCCCAGCATGAAATTCTTGATGGTTTTGGTCATTGTTGTGACTCCTTCTTAGCCGTGGGCTGAGTATTCGGTTATAGTAGTGAAGCATGCTACTTTAGGCCTAAAATTTAATTATAGTGACTTCACAAGTAAAAAACAATTGATTTGTATCAAAAAAATCCCGTATTTTGTTAAATTTAGGATTTGTTCCGCGCCCGCAATTATCAATCAAGTTATTGTTTTAATTCGTTAATATGAAGCACTCATGACGCCGCCAGCTCACGACAGTGTGCGCGCCGTGGCTTGGGATGACGGCGCGCTGCGGCTTTTGGACCAGCGTGCGCTGCCGCAGCGGGTGGACTATCTGCGCTGCACCGGCGCCCCCGCCGTGGCGCGCGCCATTCATGACATGGCGGTGCGCGGC
Organism: Gammaproteobacteria bacterium; assembly: GCA_003599485.1. Classification (GTDB taxonomy): domain Bacteria; phylum Pseudomonadota; class Gammaproteobacteria; order SURF-13; family SURF-13; genus SURF-13. The sequence goes on along the minus strand of QZKM01000018.1, from coordinate 44,445 downwards.
GCGCCCGCCATCGGCATTGCGGCGGCCTATGGCGTGGCGCTGGCCGCCCGGGCGCGTTACGCCGCCGCGCCCGCTACTTGGAAGCAGGCTATCGAGACTGATTTAGCCTTGCTGCTCGATGCACGCCCCACGGCGGTGAACCTGCGCTGGGCGGTGGAGCGCATGCGCGCCAAAATAGGCGCGCTCGCGGGCGATCCCGGCGAGGCGTTGTTGAATGAGGCGCGCGCCATCCACGAGGCGGACGTCGCCGCCAACCGGCGCATGGGTGAACTGGGCGCGGCGTTGATCGAGCCGGGCAGCGGGGTACTCACGCACTGCAACACCGGCGCGCTCGCCACCGGCGGCTACGGCACCGCGCTGGGCGTGATCCGCGCCGCGTATGCGGCGGGCAAGATCACGCAGGTGTACGCCGGCGAGACGCGCCCCTGGCTGCAAGGCGCGCGCCTGACCGCCTGGGAGCTGGCGCAGGAGGGGATGCCCGTCACCTTGATCGCCGACAGCGCGGCGGCGTATCTCATGGCGCAGGGCAAGGTGCGCTGGGTGATTGTAGGCGCGGATCGCATCGCCGGGAACGGCGACACCGCGAACAAAATCGGCACCTACAGCCTGGCGCTGGCCGCGCGCCGGCATGGGGTGAAGTTCATGGTGGTGGCGCCGCTCGCCACACTCGACACGAATATCAGCAGCGGACGCGAGATACCCATCGAGCAGCGGCCCGCGGGGGAAATCCTGACACTGAACGGCCAGCCCGTGGCCGCTCCCTTTGCGACTGCCTGGAACCCGAGTTTCGACATCACCCCGGCGGATCTGATAGACGCCTGGGTGAACGAGACCGGTGTGGTGTTTCAGCCCGCGCCGGCGAAAATTCGCGCTCTGGCCGGGTAGAGCGGGTTCATTTTGTCCTATTTTCCGGGTGCGGGCGGACATGGAATTATGCTAAAATTACGCTGTGATTCAGCCCCTTCACTATAATTCTCCAGCCCGCCGCCGCACTCACTCCGATGGTTGATTTCGCCAGGGAACTGCACCCGATCAACATCGAGGAGGAGATGAAGCAGTCCTACCTCGATTACGCGATGAGCGTGATCGTGGGGCGCGCGCTGCCCGACGTGCGCGACGGCCTGAAGCCGGTGCACCGGCGCGTGCTGTACGCGATGAGCGAGCTTGGCACCGACTGGAACAAGCCGTATAAAAAATCCGCGCGCGTGGTGGGCGATGTGATCGGTAAATATCATCCGCACGGCGACACCGCGGTGTATGACACCATCGTGCGCATGGCGCAGCCGTTCTCGCTGCGCTACATGCTGGTGGACGGGCAGGGCAACTTCGGCTCGGTGGACGGCGATGCGCCCGCGGCGATGCGCTACACCGAGGTGCGCATGTCCCGCATCGCGCACGAGCTGCTGGCCGACATCGAGCGTGAGACGGTGGACTTCGCGCCCAATTACGACGGCGCCGAGCGCGAGCCGATGGTGCTGCCGGCGCGCATCCCCAATCTGCTGGTCAACGGCTCCAGCGGTATCGCGGTGGGCATGGCCACCAACATTCCGCCGCACAACTTGAGCGAAGTCATTTCCGCCTGCGTGGCACTGATAGACAACCCGGCGCTCGATCTTGCCGCGCTGATGCAACTGGTGCCGGGACCAGATTTCCCCACTGCGGGCATCATCAACGGCACGCAGGGCATCGTCGAGGCCTACAAGACCGGGCGCGGCCGCCTGCTGGCGCGCGCGCGCGCCCATATCGAGGGTGACGCGGACAAGAGCGCAAGGCAAAGCATCATCGTTACCGAACTGCCCTATCAGGTGAACAAGGCCCACCTGATTGAAAAAATCGCCGAGCTGGTGAAGGAAAAACAACTGGAAGGCATCTCCGAATTGCGCGACGAGTCAGACAAGGACGGCATGCGCGTGGTGATCGAATTGAGGCGCGGCGAAAATGCGGACGTGGTGCTGAACAATCTTTACCAGCACACCCAGATGCAGAACGCCTTCGGCATCAACATGGTGGCGCTGGTGGACGGCCAGCCGCGCCTGCTCAGCCTGAAGCAGATACTGGAATGCTTCATCCGCCATCGCCAGGAAGTGGTGACGCGGCGCACCCAGTTTGACCTGCGCAAGGCGCGCGAGCGCGCGCATATCCTGGAAGGGCTGGCGGTGGCGCTGGCCAATATAGATGACGTGATCGCGCTGATTAAAAAGGCCGCTGATCCCGCCGCCGCCAAGCTGGCGCTGGTGAGCCGCCGTTGGCAGCCCGGCGTGGTGCAGGCGTTGCTGGCGCGCGCCGGCAGCGCCGTGTCGCGCCCCGCGGACCTGCCCGCCGAATTCGGCTTGGCGGATGGGCAATACCGGCTGTCCGAAGTCCAGGCGCAGGCGATACTGGATTTGCGCCTGCACCGGTTGACGAGCCTTGAACAAGAAAAAATAGTTAATGAATTCAATGAAATACTAAATAGTATTAATGAATTACTTGATATTCTGGCGCATCCCGAAAAGCTCATGCAGGTGATCCGCGGCGAGCTGCTGGAGATGCGCGAACTGTACGGCGACGCACGCCGCACCGAGATCGTCGCTAGCCAGCAGGACCTTACCACCGAGGATTTGATCAGCGTGGAGGACGTGGTGGTGACGCTGTCGCACGCGGGTTACGTGAAGTCGCAGCCGATCACCCTGTATCGCGCGCAGCGGCGCGGCGGCAAGGGGCGCACCGGCGCCAGCGTCAAGGACGAAGATTTCGTGGATAAATTATTCATCGCCAGCACCCACGACACCCTGCTGTGCTTTTCCAGCCGCGGCAAGGTGTACTGGCTCAAGGTGTACCAGATTCCGCAGGCCGGGCCCACGGCGCGCGGCCGCCCCATCGTGAACCTGCTGCCGCTGGAGGAAGGCGAGCGCATCACCGCATTGCTCCCGGTGCACGAGTTCGATCCGGCCAAGTACGTGTTCATGGCCACCGCGCAGGGCACGGTGAAAAAAACCTCGCTGGAGGACTTCTCGCGCCCGCGTCCGAGCGGCATCATCGCGCTCGATTTGCGCGTGGACGATCGTCTGGTGGACGCAGCGCTCACCGACGGAAGCAAGGAAGTGATGCTGTTCACCGACGCGGGCAAGGTGATCCGTTTCCCGGAGCAGGACGTGCGCCCCATGGGGCGCGGCGCGTGCGGGGTGCGCGGCATCCGCCTGGACGCCGATCAGCGCGTAATCTCGCTCATCATCGCGGAACCGGGCACAGTGCTCACCGCCACCGAAAAAGGCTACGGCAAACGCACGCCCATCGAAGACTACCCGCAACACGGACGCGGCGGGCAGGGCGTGATCTCGATCCAGACCAGCGAGCGCAACGGCAAGGTAGTGGGCGCGGTGCTGGTGCAGGAAGGCGACGAGGTGATGCTGATCAGCAACGCCGGCACGCTGGTGCGCACACGGGTCAAGGAAGTTTCAGTGGTGGGCCGCAACACCCAGGGCGTGAAGCTCATCAGCCTGGAGGGAGAGGAAAGGCTCACCGGTCTGGAGCGTATCGTCGAGGTGGAGGATGAGTCCTCCGCGCAGCCCGATCCTGATACCCAAAAGTAAAAAAATAACGGAGAACAAGCGTCATTATGGCACGCGTATTCAATTTCAGTGCGGGGCCGGCGGTGCTGCCGGAAGAGGTGCTGCAACAGGCCAGGGATGAAATGCTGGAATGGGGCAAGTCCGGCATGTCGGTGATGGAGATGAGCCATCGCGGCAAGGACTTCATGGCCATCGCCGGGCAGGCGGAAAAGGACGTGCGCGAACTGCTGGCGGCGCCGGGCAACTACAAGGTGCTGTTCCTGCAGGGCGGCGCGACGGCGCAGTTCGCCATGGCGCCGATGAACCTGCTGCGCGGCAAGGACACGGCGGACTATCTCAACACCGGCGACTGGTCGCAAAAGGCCATCGCCGAGGCCAAGCGCTATTGCAAGGTGAATGTCGCGGCCAGTTCCGAGGATAAAAATTTCACCTGCATCCCGGAGCGCGCGGCGTGGAAGCTGAATCCCAACGCCGCCTACGTGCACTACACGCCGAATGAAACCATCCGCGGCGTGGAGTTTCACACCATACCGGACACGCACGGCGTGCCGCTGGTGGCGGATTTGTCGTCCACCATTTTGTCGCGTCCGCTGGACGTGAGCCGTTTCGGCGTGATTTACGCCGGTGCGCAGAAAAACATCGGCCCGGCGGGGCTGACGCTGGTGATCGTACGCGAGGATTTGATGGGACAAATCCTGCCCGGCACGCCGCTCATGTTCGATTACAAAACCCACGCCGATAACGGCTCCATGTACAACACTCCACCCACTTACGCTTGGTACGTTGCGGGCCTGGTGTTTCAATGGTTGAAGCGTAACGGCGGTCTGACCGCAATGGGTGAACGTAACAAACGCAAGGCGGACAAGCTGTACGCCGCGATAGACAACTCCGGCGGGTTTTACCGCAATCCGGTGGAAAAGTCCTGCCGCTCATGGATGAACGTGCCGTTCACGCTGCAAGATCCCAAGCTGGACGAGACCTTCATGGCCGAGGCGAAAAAAACCGGCCTGGTGGCGCTTGCCGGTCACCGCTCGGTGGGGGGCATGCGCGCCAGCATCTACAACGCCATGCCGGAAAAAGGCGTGGACACCTTGATCGAATTCATGCGCGAGTTTGCGCGGCGGAATGCTTAAAAGCAGTGGCGAGTGGCTAGTCGCTAGTAACGAGAAAAAGCATACAGTGTATTACCTAGCTACTAGCCACTAGCCACTTGTTTAAGAGGACTACATGTACAAAATCCTGACCCTGAATAACATTTCTCCGGTTGGCCTGGAACGTCTGCCGCGCGAAAACTATGAAGTGGCTTCCGAAATTCAGCAGCCGGACGCCATCCTGCTGCGTTCCGCCGACATGCACAAGATGGAACCGCCGAAAAGCGTCAAGGCCGTGGGGCGCGCGGGGGCAGGGGTGAATAACATTCCGGTGGAAAAGTTCGCCAGGCTGGGCGTGCCGGTGTTCAACGCGCCCGGCGCCAACGCCAACGCGGTGAAGGAACTGGTGCTGGCGGGTATGCTGCTGGCCGCGCGCAACATCTGCCAGGCGTGGGACTTTGCGCGCAAACTGGACGGCGATGATGCCACCCTCAACAGGCTGGTCGAGGCGGGCAAAAAGGATTACGCCGGGTTTGAACTGCAATACCGCACGCTGGGCGTGATCGGTCTCGGCGCCATCGGGCGCGAGGTGGCGAACAGCGCGCTCGCGCTCGGCATGAAGGTGATCGGTTTTGACCCGGGCATCACCGTGCAGGGCGCGTGGAAACTGTCTTCCGAGGTGCAGCAGGCGGCGAGCGTGGACGATCTCGCGTCCAGGGTGGATTTCCTCACCCTGCACGTGCCGCTCGCGGACGCGACGCGGCATCTCATCAATGCACAGCGCCTGAAGTTGATGAAAAAGGGCGCGGTGCTGCTCAATTTCGCGCGCGAAGGCATCGTGGACGACAAGGCGCTCAAGGAGGCGCTGGACGCCGGAAAGATTCACGCCTATGTATGCGATTTCCCGGCCAACATTTTCAGGAACCACGCGCGCGTCATCGCGCTGCCGCACCTCGGCGCCTCCACCGCCGAGGCGGAGGACAATTGCGCCATCATGGTCGCGGAACAGGTGCGAGATTTCCTGGAGAACGGCAACATCCGCAACTCGGTGAACTATCCCGAAGTGGTGATGCCGCGCACAGAAGGCTACCGCATCGCCATCGCCAACGCCAACGTGCCGAACATGGTGGGGCAAATCTCCACCGCCATGGCCAAGGCCGATCTCAACATCGTGGATTTGCTCAACAAGTCGCGTGGCGACTACGCCTATACCCTGGCCGACGTGAACAAGCCGATCCCTGATGCAGCGGTGAAGGAAATCGCCGCCATCAACGGCGTGCTGTCGGTGAGAACATTGTGAAGCAGGGAAAAGGGCAAAGATACAAGAGGAAAGGGGGTGGCAGCACACTGGGGTTTGCGTTTTCCCTTGTCCCTTTCCCCTAATTTGTTATGAACGACAAACTCCAATCGTTGCGCGTGCGCATTGACGAGCTGGATGAAAAAATCCAGACCTTGCTTAACGAACGCGCGCGCTACGCGCTGGAGATCGCGCGGCTGAAAAACGGCGCGCAACCCTACCGTCCGGAGCGCGAGGCCGAGGTGCTGCGCCAGGCGCTGAAGCGCAACCAGGGGCCGCTGAGCGGCGAGCACATCACGCGCATCTTCCGCGAGATCATGTCCGCCTGCCGCGCCATGGAACAGACCACGCGCGTCGCCTACCTGGGGCCGGAAGGCACCTTCACCCAAAACGCCGCGCTTAAGCACTTTGGCCACGCGATTGAAACCCGCGCGCTGTCCTCGATCGAGGAGGTGTTCCGCGAGGTAGAGGCGGATGCCGCGGCCTACGGCGTGGCGCCGGTGGAAAATTCCACCGAGGGCGTGGTGGATCATACCCTGGACATGTTCATGCACTCGTCGCTCCAGATTTGCGGCGAGGTTGAATTGCGCATCCATCAGCAGCTCATGGGCAAGATGGCGGCATTGGGCGAGGTGCGGCGCATCTATGCCCACCCGCAGTCGCTGGGACAATGCCACCAGTGGCTGGAGGCGCATCTGCCCGGCATCGAACGGCTGAGCGTGAGCAGCAACGCCGAGGGCGCGCGCCGCGCCACCGCCGAGCCGGGCGCCGCGGCCATCGCCGGTGAGCAGGCGGCGCAGATTTATCAACTGAACATTATCGCCGCCAACATCGAGGATAATCCCGACAACACCACGCGCTTTCTGGTAGTCGGCAAGCAGGCCGTGCCACCCAGCGGGCAGGATAAAACCTCGTTGTTGCTGGCTACCTCGAACCGCCCCGGCGCGCTGCATCGCCTGTTGCAGCCGTTCGCCAGGCACGCCATTTCGCTCACCCGCATCGAGTCGCGCCCGTCACGTCAGGGCCTGTGGAATTACGTGTTCTTTGTGGACATCGAAGGTCACGCGCAGGACGCGAAAGTGACGCAGGCGCTGTCCGAACTGGAAGCGGACGGCGTGCTGGTGAAAATTCTCGGCGCCTATCCCAGGGCAGTACTGTAAAAAAACATGTTCACTGAACTCGCCGCGCCGGGCGTGCGCCGGCTGCAACCCTATATCCCCGGCAAGCCCATCGCCGAATTGCAGCGCGAATACGGCGTGAGCGGCATTATCAAACTGGCCTCGAATGAAAACCCGCTTGGCCCCGCCCCGTGCGCGCTGGAGGCGGCGCGCGCGGCCCTGCCGGAACTGGCGCGCTATCCCGACGGCGCGGGGTTCGAGTTGAAACAGGCGCTTTCGCGCAAACACGGCGTGACGCCGGAGCAGATCACGCTCGGCAACGGCTCCAACGATATTTTGGAACTGCTCACGCGCGCCTTCGTCACGCCGGAGCATGAGGTAATTTTCTCCGAGCATTCCTTCGCCGTGTATCCCATCGTCACCCAGGCGGTGGGCGCGACCGCGCGTGTCGCGCCGGCGCGCGATTTCGGCCATGATCTCGACGCCATGCGCGGTTTAATCGGCGACCGTACGCGCGTGATCTTCATCGCCAATCCCAACAACCCCACCGGCACCTGGTTGGACCGGGAAAGTCTGGAAGCCTTCGTGCGCGCCGTGCCGCGCCACGCGCTGGTGGTGATAGACGAAGCGTATTATGAATACGCCATTGACAGTGAAACGCGCTACCCCGATACGCTGCCTTGGGTGGCGCGCTACGCGAATCTGGTTACCACGCGCACCTTCTCCAAGGCCTATGGCCTGGCCGGCCTGCGTGTGGGATACGGTGTGTCGCATCCGGAAGTGGCTGACCTGCTGAACCGCGTGCGCCAGCCGTTTAACGTGAATTCGCTGGCGCAGGCGGCGGCGCTGGCCGCGCTGGAAGACAGGGAGCATCTCGCGCGCAGCGTGGCGCTGAATCGCGCCGGCATGGCGCAACTCACGCAGGCGTTCACGCGCCTGCGCCTGAGTTTCATCCCCTCGCTGGCGAATTTCATCAGCGTGGACGTAGAACGTCCCGCCCAGCCGGTCTATGAAGGTCTGCTGCGCGAGGGTGTGATTGTGCGTCCGGTGGCGAACTATGGTATGCCGCGGCATTTGCGCGTGACCATTGGCACGCATGAGGAAAACGCGCGTTTCCTGGGCGCGCTGGAAAAGGTACTGGAAGAATGATAAATAGGCTGGCCATCATCGGCGTGGGGCTCATCGGCGGTTCGCTGGCGCGGGCGCTCAAGGCGGCCAAGGCGTGCAATGAAATCGTCGGCTGCGCGCGCGACGCCGCTCAATTGCAAAAGGCCGTGGCGCTGGGCGTGATAGACAGGTATGAAACCGATCTTGCGCGGGCGGTAGCGGGCGCCGACATGATTGTGCTTGCCGTGCCGACCGGCGCGACGCGCGAGGTGCTGCGGCGGATAGCGTCCAATATTTCCGCGCAGGCCGTCATCACCGACGCGGGCAGCGCCAAGCAGAGCGTGATTGAAGACGCGCGCGCGGTGTTTCACAGCGTCCCGCGAAATTTCGTGCCGGGCCACCCCATCGCGGGCACGGAAAAGAGCGGGGTGGAGGCCTCTTTTGCCACACTGTTTAAAAATCAGCGCGTGATTTTGACCCCGCTCGCGGAGACCAGCCCAGAGGCGCTGGCGCAGGTGCGCGCGATGTGGCAAAGCGCGGGCGCGGCAGTGAGCGAGATGAGCGCCAAACAGCACGATGAGATTCTCGCCGTCACCAGTCATCTGCCGCACGTTCTGGCCTATGCGCTGATGGATAATCTGGCGCGGCTCGACGCCGGCAACGGCGGTGAAATATTGAAAAACGCCGCCGGCGGCCTGCGCGATTTCACCCGCATCGCGGCCAGCGACCCCGCGATGTGGCGCGACATCTGTCTCGCCAACCGCGAGGCCCTGCTGGATGCGTTGCAGAATTATCAGCAAGAACTTGAGCGCATCGCCGCCGCGATCAGCACGAACGACGGCGCGGCGCTGACGGCCATTTTTACCCGTGCCAAGCGTGCGCGCGACGAGCGTTATCCGTGAGCACTGCATCGTCCATCACTTATCAGATTATGCCCGGCGGCAAGCTCAGCGGCCGCGTGCGCGTGCCGGGCGATAAGTCCATCTCGCACCGTTCCATCATGCTCGGCGCGCTGGCGGAAGGCGTCACCGAGGTGAGCGGCTTTCTGGAAGGCGAAGACTGTCTGGCAACGCTGGAGGCGTTTCGCGTCATGGGCGTGAAAATCGAGCGCCCGGAGCCGGGGCGCGTGATTATCCACGGCGCGGGTATGCACGGTTTGCGCACGCCGCATAAACCTCTGGATCTCGGCAATTCGGGCACCTCCATGCGCCTGCTGTGCGGCCTGCTCGCCGCTCAACCGTTTTCCGCGACATTGACAGGCGACGCTTCACTTACGCGCCGCCCCATGAAGCGCGTGATTGAACCGCTGACGCGCATGGGCGCACGCATCGAGGCAAGTCCGGATGGCACCGCACCCCTTATCATCTACGGCAATACGGAGCTGCGAGGCATAGACTATGCGATGCCGGTGGCGAGCGCGCAGGTCAAATCTGCCTTGCTGCTGGCTGGGTTGTACGCGCAGGGGCGCACCTGCGTGACCGAGCCTGCGCCGGCGCGCGATCACACCGAACGCATGTTGCAGGGCTTCGGCTGTCCGGTGGCGCGCCTCGGCAACACGGTGTGCGTGCAGGGCGGCGGCAAGCTGCGCGCCATGCGAATTATGGTACCGGCGGATATTTCCTCCGCCGCGTTCTTCATGGCGGGCGCGAGCATTGCCGCAGGATCAGACGTGATGCTGGAGCACGCCGGCGTCAATCCAACCCGCACCGGCGTGGTTAATATCCTGCGCCTGATGGGAGCGAATATTGAGTTACTGAATGAACGCACGGCGGGCGGCGAACCAGTGGCGGACATCCGTGTGCGCGCAGCGCCGCTGCATGGCATCGTCATTCCGGTGGAGCAGGTGCCGCTGGCGATAGACGAGTTCCCCGCGCTGTTCATCGCCGCCGCGTGCGCCCAGGGTGAAACCGTGCTGCAAGGGGCGCATGAATTGCGCGTCAAGGAAAGCGACCGCATCCAGGTAATGGCGGACGGGCTCAACGCCCTCGGCATCAGTGCGCGGCCCACGCCGGACGGCATGGTGATCCAGGGCGGTGCGCTGCGCGGCGGCGACGTTGACAGCCACGGCGACCATCGCGTCGCCATGGCCTTCGCCATGGCGGCGCTGCGCGCCGGCGCGCCTATCACGATACGCGACTGCGCCAACGTCAATACCTCGTTTCCCGGTTTTGCCGATCTCGCGCGCGGCGCGGGCCTCAACATCCGGCAAATTTAGAATGACGCAGACTCGCGTGCCACCCTCTGCGCCAGCCCCCGTGCTTGCCATAGATGGTCCCAGCGGCTCCGGCAAGGGCACGATCAGCCAACTGCTGGCGCAGCGTCTGGGCTGGCATTATCTCGACAGCGGCGCGTTGTACCGGCTGGTCGCTCTGGCCGCGCTGCAGCACGGCGTGGCGCTGGATGACGCCGCAGGTTTGGGCGCACTGGCGGCAGGGCTGGATGCGCGGTTTTCCTCAGACCCGGCGCAGCCGGACAAGGTATATCTGGAGGGTGTCGAGGTCAGCGCGGCGCTGCGTAGCGAACAGTGCAGCAATAACGCCTCCCGGGTGGCGGCCCTGCCCGAAGTGCGCGCGGCGCTGCTGCAGCGGCAGCGCGCGTTCCGCAAAGCGCCGGGGCTGGTCGCCGACGGACGCGACATGGGCACGGTGATCTTCCCCGACGCGGCGCTCAAGATTTTTCTTACCGCGACGCCTGAGGAGCGCGCGTGCAGGCGCTATAAACAGTTGAAAGATAAGGGACTCGATGCTAAAATGAACGACCTTGTAAAGGATATTGCCGAGCGCGACGCGCGGGATAGCGCACGCGCCGCCGCCCCCCTGAAACCGGCGCCGGACGCAGTGGCGCTGGACACTACCGGAATGAGCATCGAGGCCGTGGTGGAGCGGATACAGGCGTTGTTACGGAAGAAGTAGGAGTGGTACAGGTGGCGCAGGCGGGCATGTCCCGGTTTGCACTGATTATCAATTAACCAGGTGGTTTAGATCTGCACGCGGCCGATGACGGCGCCGTCAGCGGTCGAGGATAGATTTATAAAAGTATGAGCGAAAATTTTGCCCAGTTACTGGAAGAGAGCTTTACCGGAAAGCGTATGCGTACCGGCTCCATCGTCAGCGCCAGAGTGGTGCGCGTGGATCACGACGTGGTGGTGGTGGACGCGGGGCTCAAGTCCGAAGGGATGATACCCGTCGAGCAGTTTTACAACGAGCAGGGCGCAATTGAAGTCAATGTGGGCGACGTGGTGGACGTCGCTCTGGACAATATCGAGGACGGCTTCGGCCTGACGCGCCTGTCGCGCGAGAAGGCCAAGCGAGATCAATCCTGGACCAAACTGGAACGGGTGTTCGAGGCCGGCGAAAAAATTACCGGCCTGGTGAGCGGCCGCGTCAAAGGCGGCTTCACGGTGGAAATCGGCGACGTGCGCGCGTTCCTGCCGGGCTCGCTGGCCGATGCGCGCCCGGTGCGCGATCCGGCCCAACTGGAAGGCAAGGAATACGAATTCAAGATCATCAAGCTCGACCGCAAGCGCAATAACGTCGTGGTGTCGCGGCGTGCGGCGATGGACACGGAAACCAGCGCGGAGCGCGCGGCGCTGCTGCAAAATCTTCAGGAAGGCGACGTGGTCAAGGGCGTGGTGAAAAACCTCACCGATTACGGCGCGTTCGTGGATTTGGGCGGCATAGACGGCCTGCTGCACATCACCGACATGGCGTGGAAGCGCATCAAGAGCCCGAGCGAAGTGGTCAAAGTCGGCGACGAGATTGAAGTCAAGGTGCTCAAGTTCGACAAGGAGCGCAACCGCGTTTCGCTGGGCCTGAAGCAAACCGGCGACGACCCGTGGGCGGACCTGGTGCGGCGCTATCCCTCCGGCACGCGCCTGTTCGGCAAGGTCACCAACATCGCCGATTACGGCTGCTTCGTGGAGATCGAGGACGGCGTGGAAGGCCTGGTGCACGTCTCGGAAATGGACTGGACCAACAAAAACGTGCACCCCTCCAAGCTGGTGCAGCTCGGTGACGAAGTCGAGGTGATGGTGCTGGAAATAGACGAGGAGCGGCGCCGCATCTCGCTCGGCATGAAACAGTGCAAGCCCAACCCGTGGGAGGAGTTCGGCGCCACCCACAACAAGGGCGACAAGATTTCCGGCAAGATCAAATCCATCACCGATTTCGGTATTTTCGTCGGACTGGACGGCGGCATAGACGGTCTGGTGCACCTGTCCGATATTTCCTGGGCATTGCCCGGTGAAGAGGCGGTGCGCAACTACAAGAAGGGCGACGAGATCGAGAGCGTGATCCTCGCGGTGGATCCGGAGCGCGAGCGCATCTCGCTCGGCATCAAACAGCTTGAGCAGGACCCGGCCTCCAACTTCGTCGCCACGCATCCCAAGGGCAGCATCGTGAAGGGCGTGGTCAAAGAAGTGGACGCCAAGGGCGCCACTGTACAACTGGCGGATGGCGTCGAGGGTTACCTGCGCGCCTCCGAGCTTTCCCAGGACCGGGTGGAAGACGCGCGCAGCGTGCTCAAGGCGGGCGATGAAATCGAAGCCAAGTTCACCGGCATGGACCGCAAGAACCGCGGCATCACATTATCCATCAAGGCCAAGGACAGCGAAGAGCACGCCGAGGCCATGCAGGAGTACGCCCAGCAGAGTGCAGCGCACAATCCGACCCTGGGGGACATACTCAAGCGGCACATGAAGAAAAAAGGCGAGTAGTCCACCAACCGGGGAGCCGTAAAATCCATGCACTCCATGACCAAGTCCGATCTCATCGAGGCGCTGTTCAACGCGCTGTCGCGCAAGCAGGCGCAACTGGCTTATAAAGACATCGAACTGGCGGTAAAGACCATGCTGGAGCACATGGGGCAGGCGCTTTCCGAAGGCGAGCGCATCGAGATACGCGGCTTTGGCAGCTTCTCGTTGCACTATCGTTCACCGCGCGTCGGCAGGAACCCGAAAACCGGCGGCGCCGTGACACTGCCTGGCAAGTATGTGCCGCATTTCAAACCGGGCAAGGAATTACGCGAGCGGGTGAACGCCGGGCAGAAATAGTCGCCGCCGCTTCCGGCGTCCTGTGCGCCGGTCGCTCCCGGCATCCTGCCTCCCGCGACACTAGCACATCCCTGTGCGTCGCAAGTTGCATCCGAGCATGACGGCATGGGTCGCTCCATGCCGTTTTTTTATGCGCCAAAGGCGGACCGGATGCGGTCGCGCACTAACCATATTATACTTACCCGCTGCACGCAAAGGCGATGCTGTTTGAGGGAGGTGAAATGTTGCGTATTGTGCGCTTCATGCTGTTTTTGATCATTCTGGCGGCAAGCCTGGGCCTGGCGTTGATCAACGCCGGGGTAGTGCAGATTGATTACTATTTCGGCCATTGGGATGTGCCGCTGTCGCTCACACTGGTGATCGCCGCGGCTGCCGGCGTTTTATTCGGTGTGGGTTCCTGTCTGGGGTCCATTTTCCGTTTGAAGCGCGAAGTGAGCCGCCTGCGCAAGGCCGTGAAACTTTTGGAAACGGAAATCATGAATCTGCGCTCCATTCCCGTCAAGGACAGCCAGTAGGTCTCCGGTAATGTGGACGCTATTGCTGCTGCTCCTGCCCGTGGCCGCCGCCTCCGGCTGGTGGCTCGCCAAGCGCGACGATAAGAGGCGGACACGCAGCGGTTTTGAATTTTCCTCCCACTATTTCAAGGGGCTCAACTATCTCCTCAATGAACAGCCGGATAAGGCCATCGAGGTGTTCATCCGCATGGTTGAGGTGGACAGCGAGACGGTCGAGACGCATCTTGCCCTGGGCAGTTTGTTCCGGCGCCGTGGTGAGGTAGAGCGCGCGATCCGCATACACCAGAATCTTATCGCCCGCCCCACGCTCAGTCTGCAACAACGCAGTCAGGCGCTGCTCGAACTCGGTCAGGATTATCTGCGCGCGGGATTACTGGACCGCGCCGAAAGCCTGTTTCAGGAATTGATCGAGAGGAATGAGCACGTAGGCAATGCGCTGCATCTACTGCTGGATATTTACCAGCAGGAAAAAGACTGGCGTCAGGCGATAGCCAGCGCAAAAAAATTGCAGACCCTTTTTGGCGAGGACACGCGAGGCATGGTCGCGCAATACTACTGTGAACTGGCCGAGCAGGCGCTGGCTGGCGCAGATGACAGGCAGGCAGAGCAGTACCTGCGCCAGGCGCTGGACACCGACGAGAACAGCGTCAGGGCCAGCTTGATCGAGGCCGATATGGCGCGCCGGGCGGGCGATTACAAGGCCGCATTGCGCGCGCTGGAGCGCGTTGAACAACAGGACAGCGATTTTCTGCCGGAGATCATCGAACCGTTGCGCGATTGCTACTCCAGGCTGGGCCGTGAGGCGGACATGGTGGACTACCTGCGCCGTCTGTCCAGTCAGCATAAAAACATTTCACTTATGCTCGCGCTTGCCGATGCGCTGCGCCGCCAGTACGGGGACGCGCAGGCGGAAGACTTCATCACCGCGCAACTGCGCAATCGTCCCTCGGTGCGCGGACTCGATCATCTGATCGAGGTCAAGCTCAGTCACGCCGACGCGGAGGTGCGTGACAATCTGCTCATTCTGAAAGATCTCACCAGCCAGCTCATGTGCAACAAACCATTGTACAGCTGTACTCAGTGCGGGTTTGCCGGCAAGGCATTGCATTGGCAATGCCCGAGCTGCAAACGCTGGAATACGATCAAGCCGTTGCAGGGTGTGGAAGGTGACTGACGACGCACAGGGTTCAGCGCCAGCGAAGGGTTCTGCCAGTGTCGCGGGAGGCAGGGCGACGGGAGCGGCTACGCGCATCATCGTGGCGCTGGATTATCCCAATCCGCGGCAAGCGCTGCCGTTATTGGATTCGCTCGACGGGGCGGAATGCAAGCTCAAGATCGGCAAGGAGCTGTTTGTGCGCGGCGGGCCGCAGTTCGTACGGCAGGCCGCCGAGCGCGGTTTTGACGTGTTTCTTGATCTCAAATTTCATGACATCCCCAACACCGTGGCGCAGGCTTGCAGCGCAGCGGCGGATCTGGGCGTGTGGATGATGAACGTGCACGCATTGGGCGGAAAAAAGATGCTTGAAGCGGCGCGCAACGCGCTGGATAAGGCGGGCGGTTCCAGGCCTTTGCTGGTAGCGGTAACCGTGCTCACCAGCCTGGACGCGCATGACCTGCGCCAGCTTGGGCTCATGGGCTCCGTTGAGGAAAACGTGCTGCGTCTTGCGAGGCTTGCGCACGCCGCGGGGCTGGACGGCGTGGTGTGTTCGCCGCGCGAGACCGCGTTGCTGCGCGGCGCACTGGGCGCGGATTTTTGCCTGGTGACGCCGGGCATCAGGCCATCAAACAGCACAGCGGACGATCAAAAGCGCACCCTGACGCCATGCGAGGCGTTGCAGGCCGGCGCCAGCTATCTGGTGATAGGGCGTCCCATCACGCGCGCGCCCGATCCCATGCAGGCGTTGCGCGCGATACAGTCCGAAATCGCCTCCCTGCATACAACCTGAGCCGTCCACGCTATCCCGTGCCTTCCCCGCTGTTTGCTTACGGACTTGTGCTGGCGGGCGCCTTTGGCGTGGCGCTGCTGACGACGCTGTTGATGTACCGTTTTGCCTTGCGCCATGGATTGCTGGATGTGCCGAACGAGCGCAGCGCCCATGTTGTGCCGACGCCGCACGGCGGCGGCATCGCCATTGCGGCGGCGTTTTTCTTCAGTCTCGCCCTGTTGCTGTGGTGGGACGTGTTGCCGCGCGACGCCGGCATGGCGCTGCTGGGGGGCGGGCTGCTGGTGGCGGCCGTTGGCGCGTGGGATGATCACCGCCACGTTGCGCCGCCGTGGCGTCTGCTGGTGCATGTGCTGGCTGCGTTGTGGGCCTTGTTCTGGCTGGGGGCGGATCTTTCCGCATTTGATGCATTGCTGGCGCTGCTGGGAATGGTCTGGCTGATCAATCTCTATAATTTCATGGACGGCATTGACGGCCTGGCGGGCGCGCAGGCGCTGTGCGCGGCGCTGGCAGGCGGTGTGCTGCTGTGGTTGAGCGATGCACCCGGACTGGCGCTGGCCAGCATGGCGCTGGCCGTGTCCAGTGCGGGATTCCTGGTCTGGAACTGGCCGCCCGCCAAAATATTCATGGGCGATGCGGGCAGCGGCTTGCTGGGTTACAGCTTCGCGGTATTGGCGCTCGCCGGCGCGCAGTCGGGCGCTTTATCCGCGCTCATCTGGCTGATACTGCTTGCGCCGTTCGTGCTGGATGCTACACTGACCCTGCTGCGGCGCATGCTGCGCGGCGAGCGCTGGTATCAGGCGCACGCCACGCATCTGTATCAGCGCATGACACAGGCCGGATACAGCCACAAACAGGTGACGATGGCCGTGATAGTATTAAATGTCGCGTTGCTGTGGGGGCTGGCCGCGTGGGTGTGGCGGCATGACGAGCTTGCCGTCCATGCCGTATCCGTCGCGGGCATGGCGGGAGCGGCCATGTGGGTGTATTTGCAGATCAGAATGACGATTAAATAAATGCCGGGTTTAGCATCCAACGTAATCAGCCGCCGCGCGGCCGTGTTACTGCATGATCTCTTCATGGCGGGTCTGGCATGGGTGTTGGCTGTCTGGGTGCGTCATGATTTCTCCCTTACCCTGAATCAGCCCGGATTGTTGCAATTGACGCCGTGGATTATCGCCGCCCAGGGATTAATATTAT
This sequence comes from Gammaproteobacteria bacterium, assembly GCA_003599485.1. GTDB lineage: Bacteria > Pseudomonadota > Gammaproteobacteria > SURF-13 > SURF-13 > SURF-13. The sequence continues at coordinate 27,573 of QZKM01000018.1, read as the reverse complement.
GGTGGACAGGCGCCTATCGAGGCTTGTGGCGTTTCGCCAGTGTCGCCGACCTATGGAACATCATGCGCGGCGCGTTGTTCGGTGTACTGACGATAGCGCTGGGCTTGTTCCTGTTCAACCGCCTGGAAGGCATACCACGCAGTATATTGCTGCTTTATCCGGTGTTCCTGGTGATGCTGCTGGGCGCGCCGCGTCAAATGTACCGCCTGTGGAAAGATCACCGCTTCAACCTGCTCGACCGCGCGGAACGCAAGCGCGTGCTGCTGCTGGGCGCCGGCAGGTCGGGCGAGAGCCTGGCGCGCGACATGCTGCACGGCGAGGAATATCTGCCGGTGGGATTCCTGGATGACAACCCGGAACTGAAGGGCGCGAAGATTCATGGCGTTCCACTGCTGGGTTCCCTGGATGACCTGCCGGACGTCGTGCGGCGCAAGGGTGTGGATGTGATCGTGATCGCCATGCCTTCGGCGACCAACGCGCAAATGCAGCGCGCGGTTTCCCTGTGCGAGCAAACCATGCTGCCGTTTCGCACCCTGCCGCGCCTGCGCGACCTGGTTTCCGGGCAGTCGGCGCTGCAAGCGTTGAAGGAAGTGGCGCTGGAAGATTTGCTCAACCGCGAAACGGTATCGCTGGACTGGCAGGCGATCAGCAGCGGATTGACGGGGAAAACCGTGCTCATCACCGGCGGAGGCGGCTCCATCGGCGCGGAATTGTGCCGCCAGGTGGCGCGCCTGGGGGTGAGCGCGCTGCTGATTTATGAGCGCAGCGAATTCAATTTATACAGCATCGAGATGGAGTTGCGCGGAAAGTTTCCCAACCTCAATTTGCAGGCCTGCCTCGGCGACGTGTGCGATGCGAACGCGGTGCAACACCTGCTGCGACAGCACCGGCCGGAGGTTATTTTCCACGCCGCGGCGTACAAGCACGTGCCGATGCTGGAGAATCAGGTGCGCGAGGCGGTGCGCAACAACGTGCTCGGCACCAGGACGCTGGTGGAAGCGGCCGAGCGCCACGGCTGCGCCACGTTTGTTTTGATTTCCACCGACAAGGCGGTCAATCCCACCAACGTCATGGGCGCGAGCAAGCGCATCGCCGAGATCCTCGGCCAGGCGCTGGGGGTACGCTCCAGCATGCGCCTCATCACGGTGCGCTTTGGCAACGTGCTGGGTTCGGCCGGCAGCGTGGTGCCCTTGTTCCAGAAACAGATCGCGGCGGGCGGACCGGTTACGGTCACGCACCCGGAAATCACCCGTTTCTTCATGACCATACCCGAAGCCTGTCAGCTCATCATGCAGGCCTCGGTGATCGGCAAGGGCGGAGAAATCTATGTGCTCGACATGGGCAAGCCGGTGTCCATCGCCTACCTCGCCGAGCAGATGATCCGTCTGTCGGGCAAATCTCCCGGCAAGGATATCAAAATCATCTATACCGGCCTGCGCCCGGGTGAAAAGCTGTACGAGGAGCTGTTTCACGAGCAGGAAAAACTCACTCCCACCCCTCATCCAAAGATACTGCTCGCTCAGTGCAGGGGCTGTGACTGGCCATCGTTGAGTGAGTATCTGGAGGAGCTGGCCTTGGCCTGCGACGACTATGACGAGCCACGCTTGCGCGCGCTGGTCAAGCGCATGGTACCGGAGCTTAATGAGTCGCCGGACGGCCGGCCCTCCAACGTCGTTCCCCTGGCCCTCACATGACGCCATACATCCGTAAAGCGGTATTTCCGGTAGCGGGGCTCGGAACGCGGTTTCTTCCCGCGACCAAGGCCAGCCCCAAGGAAATGCTGCCGGTGGTGGATAAACCGCTGATCCAGTACGCCGTGGAAGAAGCCGTCAGCGCCGGTATTACGGAAATGATTTTCGTCACCAGCAGCAACAAGCGCGCCATCGAGGATCATTTTGACCGTTCGTTCGAACTGGAATACGAACTGGAGCGGCGCGGGCGCACGGAACTGCTCGCCGAGGTGCGCGGTATATTGCCCAGGGGCGTGTCGTGCGCCTATGTGCGTCAGGCCGAAGCGCTGGGCCTGGGACATGCTGTATTGTGCGCCAGGGATCTCATCAAGGATGAACCCTTTGCGGTGATACTGGCTGATGATTTGATCTATGATGGTGAACGCGGCTGCCTGGCGCAAATGGTTGCGGTTTATGAACAGCATCGTTGCAGTTTGCTTGCGGTGGAGGAGGTCGCGCGCCGCGATACCGGCAAGTACGGCATCGTGGACAGTGAGGCGTGGCAGGGGACACTGCGCCGCGTCACCTCCATCGTGGAAAAACCGCAGCCGCAACAAGCGCCTTCCACGCTCGCCGTGGTGGGCCGCTATATCCTCACGCCGCGCATCTTCGATTTGATTGGGGCCAGGGCGGAGGCGGCGCAGGGCGAAATTCAATTGACCGACGCCATCGCGTCACTGATTCAACTGGAAACCGTCTTGGCCTATCCGTTCATCGGGAAACGCTACGATTGCGGCAGCAAGCTGGGTTATCTGCAGGCTACGGTGGAGTATGCGCTGCGTCACCCGGAGCTGGGCCGGCCATTCAAGTCCTATCTGGACGAGCATCACACCGATGATGACGCCGCTGCGGCGCGCAAGACCCGCTCATGAGCGCATCCGTCACAGAGGAGGCGCACGACGCGCCGCCGTCCGTCACAGGCGTGTTAATCAGCAATCTGGGCACGCCGGATGCGCCCACTGCACAAGCCGTGCGCCGTTATCTGGCAGAATTTCTCTGGGACCCGCGCGTGGTGGATATGCCGCGCTGGTTGTGGTGGCCGATACTGCACGGCGTGATACTGCGTATCCGCCCCGCGCGCTCCGCCCACTCTTATGCAAAGGTCTGGAGCGAGCACGGTTCACCTTTGCTGGCGAATTCACAGCGTCAAGCGGCGGCGTTGCAGAATGAATTGAAACAGTGCTTCAAGGAACCGCTGACGGTGGCGCTGGGCATGCGTTACGGCAAGCCTTCCCTGGAGGACGCGCTTAATCAGTTGCGCGCCGCCAACGCCGCGCGCATAGTGCTGCTGCCGCTTTATCCTCAATACTCGTCCTCCACCACCGCCTCGACCTTCGACGCAGTGGCTGCGACACTCAAAAAGTGGAAAAATATCCCTGAGCTGCGCGTGGTGAAGCATTATCACGATGAGCCCGCTTACATTAAAGCCGTGGCGGAGTCCATCCGCGATAATTGGCGCGGCCGTGAGCCGGGCGAGCGGCTGTTGTTTTCCTTTCATGGGCTGCCGCAGCGCTTTCTTGCCCAGGGCGATCCCTATTATTACGAGTGCCACAAAACGGCGCGCCTGATAGCGGAGCAACTGCGACTTTCCGCCGGCCAGTGGAAGGTGAGCTTTCAGTCGCGTTTCGGGCGCGAGCCGTGGTTGCAGCCTTACACGGATCAAATCCTGCAACAATGGGGTGGCGCCGGCGTAAAAAGCGTGGACGTGGTGTGCCCGGGATTTTCCGCCGATTGCCTGGAGACCCTTGAGGAAATCGCCATGCAGAACCGCGATTTGTTTCTTCAATCAGGCGGCGGGAGTTACCATTATATGCCGGCGCTTAATGATCACCCCGCACATATCAAAGCGCTGTCGGCCATTGTCGGGAAGTACGCGTGCGGATGGCTGGACACGGACCAGGTTGCAGTGCCGGACGAATGAAGTAATGGATGAATGCAGCGCGCTGTTAATGAATGTTGTACTATTAAAACATGCAGGTATAATGAATCATGTTGGTCGTATCCATGCAGGAGAAAAACATCATGGCAAAAATGAAGAAGGCTGCAATAGTGAGGAAGAAAAGAAAAGCCGGTGCGGTGCGCAGACGAGGCGGAAAAGCAGCCCGTGTGGCGAAGATAACGCGCCGCAAGAGGCGAGCCAAACTTAAATTAAGCGCCGCTACCCTGAAGAGGCTGGCGGCGAAGGAGAGACTCGCTCAGGCCAAGGCCGAGGCCGCGGTGAAAGCGGCCGCCAAGCGTGCCCGGGCGGCCGCCAGGAAGACCATGGCGCGCATGATGAAGGCCAAACGCAAGGCCATACGCGCGTTCGAAAAAAAATGGGAACGCAAATACTTTATCAAACTGGCGCGCATGCAACGGGCGGCGGTGAGAAGGGCGGTCGCCATGAAAAGGAAGGCGGTGAAAAAGAAACGCTGATTCAGTCAGCGCTCCCTGCCGGGTGGCAAGGCTGTATCTCTGCCGGGTCAGAGCGTGAATAATTGCACCGTCACCGGAGCGCCGGGTGTGACTTCCGTACACGGTCCGGGCAGGATAATGAAACAGTCGGCCTTGCTCATGGAGCTGAGTATTCCCGATCCTTGCGCCCCGGTGGTGCGCACCGTCATTTGACCCGCAGCGTCGTGTTCGATGACGCCGCGCAGAAACTCGGTGCGTCCAGCCGCCTTCTTGAGATGTTCGGTACAGTTCAGCAAAAGGGTATGCGCCGCGCGGTCCTGCATGCCCATCAGTTTGAGTAGCGCGGGCAGCGCGAACTGGTAAAAGGTGACCATGGCGGACACCGGATTGCCGGGCAAGCCGAAAAAATGCGCGCGCCCGATGCGGCCGAAGACCAGTGGCTTGCCCGGCTTCATGGCGATGCGCCAGAAATTCACTTCGCCCAGCTCGGCCAGAATTTCCCGGATGTAATCGGTTTCACCTGCCGAAGCCCCGCCGCTGCTGATGACCACGTCCGCGATATCCGCTGCCCGGGCCAGCGCCGCGCGCACCTGTTCGCGCCTGTCGCGCACGATGCCCATGTCCACGCACGTCACGCCCGCCTGGGTGAGCAGGGCGCGCAGCACGTAACGATTGCTGTCGTGAATCTGTCCTGCGTCCAGCGGTTCATCCACCTCGCGCAGTTCATCTCCGGTGGTGAACAACGCAACGCGTATACGCCGGTAGACGTTCACCGTGGCGATGCCGAGCGAGGCCAGCAGGCCGAGGTCAGCGGGTTGGAGCCGTCTGCCACACTTTAATACTACGTCCCCGCGCGCAATATCCTCGCCGGCCCGGCGTACATGCTGGCCGGGTGCATGCCCCGGCGCGAGAAGCAGGGTGTCGCCCGCGCACTCCGCCTGCTCCTGCATGACGACGGTGTCCGCGCCCTGCGGCAGCACTGCACCGGTCATGATGCGTATGCATTCGCCCGGGCGCAGTGCCGCACTGTAAGGCTTGCCCGCCAGTGCCGCGCCCACGATTTTTAAATCACGCTTGCCGATGTCCGGCAAATCGGCGCTATTGAAGGCATAGCCGTCCATGGCCGAGTTGGCATAAGGCGGCACGTCCGCGCTGGAGCAGAGGTCCGCGCCGAGCACACGCCCCAGGCTGTCGCCGAGTGCGATTTGCTCGCATTCGGTGACGGGCGTGATGGCGGCGCTGATGCGCCGCTGCGCTTCCTCAACGCCAAGCAGGCTGTCTTTCTTCGCCTCCATGATCCACATAGTTTACGTCAAATTTGCTTTCAACGGCCCGTTTCAGCCGCGCGTAGTGTCCGGGGGTGTTCACGTTCATGAATGCTTCGGGCTGATCTGAAAAATCCGCCAGCGCACAGGGGTGACGCTTCAGCCATTCGTGAACCGCGCGTCCGCCGCCGCGCAGGTAGTTCTGCAAATCAGGCGCATGGCCGCGGTGCAACAGGACATATACCGGTTGCAGGCGTATCCCGTCATGCGCCACGCACGCGCCGGCCCCGGCTTGCCTCAGCGCAGCCAGCATGCGCGACGCGTACTGCCGTAGCGGTAGAGGCGAATCGCAGGGCGCGGTGAGGATATAGTCCGTCCCGGCGTGACGCATGGCGCTCAGCATCCCGGCCAGTGGGCCGCAATGTCCGGCGGCGCCATCCTCCACTACCGGCACGCCATAACGCGCGTAACGCGGCAGGTTGCGATTGGCGTTGATGATGATCTGGTCAACCTGTGGCGCCAGCCACCGCTGGATATGTTCCACCAGCGGCTTCCCCGCAAGCTCCAGAAAGCCCTTGTCCGCACCATGCAGGCGGCGGCCCTGTCCGCCCGCGAGGATCACTCCGGTAATGGTAACGTGTGGTTGCGCGCGCATTGTGTTTGATTGAGTCAGCAATCCTCATACCAGGAGGAAAAATATCCCGGCGCAGCGCGGGTTGGCGCGTTGCTGCGCGTATGCACAAGAAGTTTTCTGCACCAAATACGGGAATCAAAATGCACGCTTGCTGTGATTTGGTGCAGGCAGCGCCGCTGCATCTACTTTCATTTGTCGTGCCTGGACAAAAAAATAATTAAAAACAATTGATTAGATTGGAAAACGCGGTTGGCCCATAACTTGCTGAGACACTCTTATCCAAAGTTCGAAGTACGAGGGTTTCAGATGAGAGAGAAGCTGATATTGGTCGGCAACGGCATGGCCGGAGTGCGTACTCTGGAGGAACTGCTGAAGGTCGCGCCGGATAAATACGAGATTACCGTGTTCGGTTCCGAGCCCTACGGTAATTACAACCGCATTCTGCTCTCGCCCGTGCTGGCCGGTGAGAAGACCATAGCCGAGATCATGCTCAATGATAGGCAATGGTACGCAGACAACGGCATCATGCTCCATTGCGGTACCGAAGTGGCCTGGATAGACCGCGCCAGGCGCAGGGTCATCACCGCTGACGGCGCCAGTGCGGTTTATGACCGTCTGGTGCTGGCGACCGGCTCGAATCCGTTTGTGGTTCCGGTGCCGGGGAAAGACCTGCCGGGGGTAGTGACCTTCCGCGATATCCGCGACGTGCAGGCGATGATCGCCGCCGCGGAAAAATACCGGCACGCGGTGGTGATCGGCGGCGGTTTGCTGGGTCTGGAGGCGGCGAATGGCCTGATGCGCCAGGGCATGAGCGTGACCGTGGTGCACATCCACGAGACGCTGATGGAACGTCAATTGGACAGGGTGGCGGGCGAAATGCTGCGGCTATCGCTGGAACAACGCGGCATGCATTTCCACATGCCCGCGCAGACTGTGGAGATTCTGGGCGAGAAGCGCGTGCGCGGTGTGCGTTTCGAAGACGGCTCCGAACTGTATGCCGATCTCGTCGTGATGGCGGCGGGTATCCGGCCCAACATAGAGCTGGCGAAAAAATCCGGCATTTATTGCGAGCGCGGCGTCGTGGTGAACGATACGCTGCAAACGTATGACCCCAGTATCTACGCCGTCGGCGAGTGCGTGCAGCACCGCAACCAAACTTACGGCTTGGTCGCGCCGCTGTTCGAGCAGGCCAGGGTCTGCGCCAATCATCTTGCTCACTTCGGCTACCTGCGCTATCAAGGTTCACTGGTCTCGACCAAACTCAAGGTCACCGGCATAGAGCTGTTTTCCGCAGGTGATTTCAACGGCGGCGAGGGCAGTGAAGAGATTGTGCTCAAGGATGCATCGCAGGGTGCGTACAAAAAGCTGGTGATCCGCGGCAACCGCATTCAAGGCGCGGTGTTGTATGGAGACACCGTGGACGGGGCCTGGTATTTCCAGTTGATGCGCGACGGCGCCGACGTCGCCGCGTTCCGCGATCAGCTCATGTTCGGTCAGGCGCATCTCGGCGACGCGGGCCACGGCGGCCAGAACAAGGCGGCCGCAATGAGCGATGGCATGGAGGTGTGCGGCTGTAACGGCGTGTGCAAGGGGGCCATCGTCAAGGCGATCACCGAAAAAGGCCTGTTCACGCTGGAAGAGGTGCGCGCGCACACCAAGGCGTCCTCTTCGTGCGGTTCCTGCACCGGGCTGGTGGAACAGATCATGGCCTCGGTGCTGGGCGGGGGTTACGCGGCTGCGCCCAGGGAAAAACCGTTGTGCAAGTGCACCGACCACACGCACGATGAGGTGCGCAAGGCCATACGCGAACAGCATCTGCTCACGATACGCGAGGTCATGACTCATTTTAAATGGCTTAATCCGGATGGCTGTCACTCCTGCCGTCCCGCGCTCAATTATTACCTGTTGTGCGCCTGGCCCGCGGAATATCAGGATGACCCGCAATCGCGCTTCATCAACGAGCGCGCGCACGCCAATATTCAGAAGGACGGCACTTATTCGGTTGTGCCGCGCATGTGGGGCGGCGTCACCAATTCCAATGAGCTGCGCACCATCGCCGACGTGGTGGACAAGTTCAGCATCCCCACCGTCAAGGTCACCGGCGGGCAGCGCATTGATCTGCTGGGCGTGAAGAAAGAAGATTTGCCCGCGGTGTGGCGTGAACTGGGCAAGGGCGGCTTGGTGTCCGGCCACGCCTACGGCAAGGCGCTGCGCACCGTGAAGACCTGCGTCGGCAAAGAATGGTGCCGCTTCGGCACGCAGGATTCCACCGCCATGGGCATCCGCCTGGAAAAACGCACCTGGGGTTCGTGGATGCCGCACAAGTTCAAGATGGCGGTGTCGGGTTGTCCGCGCAACTGCGCCGAGGCGACCATCAAGGACTTCGGCGTGGTCGCGGTGGATTCTGGCTGGGAGCTGCACGTCGGCGGCAACGGTGGCGTGAAGATACGCCCGACCGATCTGCTGTGCAAGGTGGCGACCGAGGACGAAGTGGAAGAATATTGTTGCGCTTTTATCCAGTTGTACCGGGAAGAGGCGCGTTATCTTGACCGTACTGCGCCGTGGATAGAGCGTGTTGGGCTCGCCTACGTCAAGCAGCGCGTGGTGGAGGATACAGAGGGGCGCAAGGCGCTGTATGCGCGGTTCATCGAATCACAAAAATACGCGCAACTGGATCCCTGGGCGGAGCGGGCTCAACGCGAAGTACAGAAACACGAATTCACGCCCCTCAGAGAAGTGGTGTGAGCCCAGCCATGCAGTGGATCGAAGCGGGATGTTTGGAAGATATCCCCATACTGGGCGCACGCGTGATGCGCACGGCGCAGGGTGACATCGCGCTGTTCCGTACGGCAAATAACGAAGTATTCGCGCTCAACGACAAATGTCCGCACAGGAACGGGCCGCTGTCACAGGGCATTGTGCACGGCAATCGTGTGACCTGCCCGCTGCACAACTGGGTGATCGAATTGGTGACCGGCTCCGCCGTAGCGCCGGATGAGGGGCGTACAGCCTGTTATCCGGTGAAAGTGGAGCAGGGCGTGGTGAGTATATCACTCCGGCCTGATGAGCTGCAGAAAAGCGCATGACCGGCGCGGAGGGTGTAAAAACCACCTGTCCTTATTGTGGCGTGGGCTGCGGGATAGCCGCCGCCGTCCAAGCCGGCGGCAGCGTGCAAATAAGCGGCGACGAGACGCACCCGGCCAACCTCGGACGCCTGTGTTCCAAGGGCGCGGCGCTCGCTGAAACCATAGACCTGGAGGGGCGGCTGCTTTATCCCGAAATGGGGGGCGAACGCTGCACCTGGGACACGGCGCTGGACGCCATCGCGCAAAACTTTGCACGCATTATTCGTGAGCAGGGGCCTGACGCCGTGGCGTTTTATGTATCCGGACAATTACTCACGGAAGATTATTACGTCGCCAACAAACTGATGAAGGGATTTATCGGTTCAGCCAATATTGATACCAACTCGCGCCTGTGCATGGCCTCCAGCGTCGCGGGACACAAACGCGCCTTCGGCAGTGACACGGTGCCGTGCTGCTATGAAGACCTGGAGCTTGCGGATTTGATCGTATTGGCGGGCTCCAATACCGCCTGGTGCCATCCGGTATTGTTTCAGCGCATCGCCCACGCCAGGAAATCCAATCCCCGGCTCAAGATCGTGGTGATAGACCCGCGCCGCACCGCGACCTGCGACATCGCCGATCTGCATCTTGCGTTGCGCTCCGGCAGCGACGCGGCGCTGTTTAACGGCCTGCTGGGTTATTTGCACGTGAACGGTCGGCGCGATGACGCCTATATCCGCGCTCATACCGAAGGCGTGGAGGCCGCGGTAAACAGCGCGTTGGTCAGCGTGCCCGGCGCGGATGCCGCGGCCCTCCAATGTGGACTCGATGCAACGCAGGTGCAGGCGTTTTTTGATCTGTTCGCCGCCACGGAAAAGACGGTGACCGTCTACTCGCAGGGCGTGAATCAGTCCTCCAGCGGCACCGACAAGGTCAACGCCATTATCAATTGCCATCTGCTCACCGGACGCATCGGCCGGCCCGGCATGGGGCCGTTTTCCTTCACCGGACAGCCCAACGCCATGGGCGGGCGCGAAGTGGGAGGGCTGGCGAATCAATTGGCGGCGCACATGGAGCTGGAGATTCCGGAACACCGCGCGCGCGTACAGCGTTTCTGGCAATCGCCCGTCATCGCGGACAAACCGGGGCTCAAGGCGGTGGACATGTTTCGTGCGCTGGGGGAGGGGAAGATCAAGGCCATCTGGATCATGGCGACCAATCCGGTGGTGAGTCTGCCGGACGCGGATGCGGCGTGTAAGGCGTTGCAGTCGTGTGAGTTCGTCGCCGTTTCAGACTGCGTGCGCCATACAGACACCACGGCCTATGGCCACGTCTTGTTGCCTGCGGCGGCGTGGGGCGAAAAAGACGGCACGGTGACCAATTCCGAGCGGCGTATTTCACGTCAGCGCAAATTTCTGCCTGCGCCCGGCGAGGCGCGGCCGGATTGGTGGATCATCGCGCAAGTGGCAAAACGCATGGGCTACACGCACGCGTTCAACTACTCATCGCCCGCGCAAATCTTTAATGAGCACGCGGCGCTGTCCGGGTTTGAGAACGACGGCGCGCGCGACTTCGACATTTCCGGGCTGTGCGGTTTGGATGAGGCCGCCTATGATACGCTGCCGCCCACCCAATGGCCGGTAGTGCAGCCCGGTTCCGCCGGCACACAACGTCTGTTTGGAGACGGGCAGTTTTATACGCCGTTGGGGAAGGCGCGCTTTATCCCCGTCACGCCGCGTGATCCCCGTCATCCGGTGGATCAGGCCTATCCCATGGTGCTCAACACCGGGCGCGTGCGCGATCACTGGCACACCTTGACGCGCACCGGCAAGTCCGCGCGTTTATCCAGCCACACGTATGAACCGTATGCCGAGTTGCATCCGCAGGATGCGGAGCCGCTCGGTATACGGCAACACGATTTGATAAGTGTGACCAGCCGGCTCGGAAGCGTCACGCTGCGTGCGATGCTGAACGACGCACAGCTGCCCGGCAATGTATTCGTCCCCATGCACTGGAACGATCAATTCGCCGCACAGGCGCGTGTGGATGCGCTGGTGCATCCCGTGGTGGACCCGGTTTCCGGCCAGCCGGAATCCAAGCACACGCCGGTGCGGGTGAGCGCCTACCGCCCGCGCTGGCATGGATTTTTGTTGTCGCGCCGCAAGCTGGCGCTGCATGACGTGAGTTACTGGGCGCGCGCCAGGGGCGTGGAGTTGTGGCGTTATGAATTGGCGGGCGAGACGCAACCCGGCGACTGGAGCGCGTGGGCGCGCGCGCTGCTTTGCGCGCCCAAAGACAGTGAAAACGACCGTGTCGCCTGGATTGATTATCTCGATCGTGGCGCCGGATGTTACCGCGGCGCGCGGCTGTTGAACCAGCGCCTGGAAAGCTGTCTGTTTGTGGCCCCCGGCCCAGAACTTCCCTCGCGCTCGTGGCTGATGGAGTTATTCGCCCTCAAGCGCGCGCTCACGAACGCGGAACGCAACAGCCTGCTTGCCGCACGGCCATTGGCCGCCGTGGAGGACGCCGGCGCCACGGTGTGCGCTTGCTTCAACGTGGGGCGCAACACCCTGCTGCGCGCGATACAACGCGACGGCCTGCACAGCGTGGAGGCCATCGGCCAACGTCTTAAAGCGGGCACCAACTGCGGTTCCTGTATCCCCGAGTTGAAGGCGCTGATTGCGCAGACCGTAAAGCAATGTGCTTGACGCCATGATTATCCCTATAAGGAGTGAGACTGAGTGAATCTAAAGGACTTTCTCAAGACCGGACACTGGCCGACGCTGCTGTCAGCCTTTTTATATTTCGACGTCAGCTTCATGGTCTGGGTCGTGCTGGGGCCGCTGGCGCTGTACTTGATGCAGGATTTAAACCTCAGTATCGAAGAAAAGTTTGGCCTGGTGGCGATACCGATCCTGTCCGGCGCGCTGCTGCGCGTGCCCATGGGCATGTTCGCCGACCACATCGGGCCCAAGCGCGCGGGGCAAATAGGGCAGCTCATCATCATTGCCGCCTTGCTCTACGTCTGGCTATTCGGTCTGCACTCCAAGTTGGCGGTGCAACTCTTCGGCATGGTGCTGGGCTTTGCCGGGGCGAGCTTCGCAGTGGCCATCCCGCAGGCCAGCCGCTGGTATCCGCCGCATTATCAGGGCATCGTGCTCGGCATCGCCGGGGCGGGCAACGTCGGGGTGGTGTTCGATTCGCTGCTGGTTCCCTGGTTTGCCGAAACCTTCGGCTGGCAAAACGTGTTCGGCTTTTTGCTGATCCCGGTGGTGCTGGTGTTTATCCTGTACAGCCTCATGGCCAGGGACGCGCCGGACCAGCGCGCCCCCGTGACCTTGAAAAACTACGGCCTGGTGCTGGGCGATCCCGACACCTGGTGGTTCATGTTTTTCTACTCCATCACCTTCGGCGGATTCGTCGGGCTGGGCAACGCGCTGCCGCTGTATTTTTCCACCTGGTATCACGCCTCGGGCATCACGGCGGGCATGATGGCGGCCCTGGTGGTCGCCGCCGGCTCGATGTTCCGCCCCGTCGGCGGATGGCTCGCCGACCGCATCGGCGGCATCCGCGCCTTGCAGATATTATTCGTAGTGGTGGCGCTGAGCTATTTCAGCATCGCCTTTCTGCCGGAAGGCCCGGCGCCGGAAGCACTGGCGGCGAGCACCGCCAAGGTCGCGGGCTGGAGTTTGTCCGGCCTGCCGCCCGTCGCCTGGCTGGCGGTGACTCTTTTTTTCATCGGCGCGATGGCGCTCGGCATGGGCAACGGTTCGGTGTTTCAACTGGTGCCGCTGCGCTTCCGGCGCGAGATGGGCATTATCACCGGTCTGGTCGGCGCCGCGGGCGGGCTAGGCGGCTTTTTTCTTGCCAAGACACTGGGCTGGTCCAAGGGCATCACCGGCGATTTCGCCGCCGGCTTCTGGCTGTTCGCGGGGCTGGCGCTATTCGGTCTGGTTGGCCTTGTCCTGGTCAAAACCCGTTGGCGCACCACCTGGGGTTCGTCCACGGTGACGACCGCCAAAGTATAATGACGCATGAGCTTGACTCTGGATGCCGGTTGCTCGTCGCAAGGGGGGAAACGCAAGGCCAATGAAGACAGTTGTCTCGTCATCACGCCGAGCACGGGCCAATATCTCGACTACGGCGCGCTGTTCGCCGTGGCCGACGGCGTGGGCGGCATGGCGGGAGGGAAAGAGGCCGCCGAGTGCGCGATTCGCACCTTGCGCGATGAATACTACGCCGCTCCCGAAACCCTGACCCTGGAGCACACGCTCAGGGATTGCTTCATTGCTGCCAACCGCGCCGTGCTGGCCGAACCGCCAGCGGGCCGGGCCACCACGCTCTCCGCCCTGGTGCTGCGCAATCGCCGCTGGGCCGTCGGCCACGTGGGCGACACGCGCGTCTGGTTGTACCGCAACCGGCTGCTCACGCAGGTCACCACCGATCACAGCCGTCCCTACGCGCACATCGGTTCCATGATTACGCGCGCGTGCGGGTTGGATGTACAACTCAACGCCGACGTGCAAAGCGGGGAACTGCAGGAAGGCGACGTGTTTCTCATCACCAGCGACGGCGTGCACGAAACGCTGGATGTCCAGACAATAACCGAGGTGCTTGCCCGGGAAAATCACGGCGCGCAGGACATTGCCGAGACTCTGGTGCTGCAAGCGCTCAAGGCGGGCAGCATGGATAACGTCAGCGCGTGCGTGGCGCGCGTGGAAAAGCTCCCGCCCGAGACCGCATCCGATATCAGTCTCAGCATCACCGCGCTGCCCATCCGTGCGCTGCCGAAACCGGGCGACACGGTGGACGGCTTCGTCATCGGCGAGCGCCTGCACAGCGGACGTTTGTCCACCTTGTATGCCGCGGTGGACAGTGAAACCGGCCAGCGCGTGGCGCTAAAATTTCCCAACCCGCGTTACGCCGATGACGCCGCGTTCGTGAGTTATTTTCTGCGCGAGGAATGGCTGGGCCGGCGCCTGGACAGCCCGCACGTGGTAAAGACCATCATGCTTACCCCGGGACGGCGCAGCGCGCTCTACACGGTGATGGTGTTCCACCACGGCGAGACTCTGGCCGCGCGCATCAAACGGAAAAGCGGACTGTCCGTGCACGAAACGCTGTCGCTGGCGCAGCAGATCCTAACCGGCCTCGACCATCTGCATCGCAAGGGCGTGATCCACCGCGACGTGAAACCGGAAAATATTCTGATAGACGCCGAACACCGGGTGCGCCTGCTCGATCTCGGAGTAAGCCGCATCGAGCGCATGGACGCGGGCAGTCAATCGCTCACGCCCGTCGGCACGCCGAGCTACATTGCGCCCGAGGTGATGGCGGGCGGAGAGGCCGATGAGCGTGCAGACGTCTACTCCGCGGCGGTGACGATATACGAGATGCTCACCGGAAAATACCCCTATGGTGAAATCGAACCCTTCACCCATCCTTCCTACAGCCGCTTCATCCCGCCTGAGCGCTACAACCCCGACGTGCCGCACTGGCTGTCCGAAATCCTGCGCCAGGCCTGCGCCCCCGACCCAAGCCAACGCTACCCCCACGCCGCAGATTTTGCCGCGGCGCTGAGCAGTCCTCCGCCAACCAGCCACCCGCAACGCAAAGCGCCTTTGCTTGAGCGCATCCGCCCTCAACACTGGAAAGCGCTGTTTATTGTGTCACTGATCCTAAATTTGCTGTTGCTGTTTGTTATGCTTCGATAATTGGCAGATGGATGAAAAAATAAGGCCGGAGATGCCCGGCCTTGGTTGGATGGTGGAGGCGGTGGGAATCGAACCCACGTCCGCAAGTCCGCCGCCCTTGGTTCTACATGCGTAGCCTCATCTTTGAGTTTAACCGGCCGTTACCCGACAGGCAGGGAACACAGCAGGCGAGTCCGTCAGAGCTTTAGCGCGTTGACCACGGACGGGCCGCAGCGCGATCTTGTGAGCGTCGTCCCCTGAATGTCCTTGCGGACCTGAACGCACAAGCACGGCTTCAGTCAGAGGTTAGCGGGGATTAGGCCGCTAAGGCGTAGTTGTCGTCGTTGGCAACTATATTTGTGCAGTTTGATTTACGAGGTGAACTGCACCTCGGCATGCCCCTCAGGTTTTGTGACCCACGTCGAAACCGGGTCGCCCCCAATGAGTTACAGATAAGACAGTATACCCCTATGCCGGGTTCCATGCCACGTCAGCGTGTTTTCAGCAAGCGCTGCTTCTCGCGCTGCCAGTCGCGGTCGCGTTCGGCATTGCGCTTGTCGTGCGTCTGCTTGCCCTTGGCGAGGGAGATTTCCAGTTTGGCGCGGCCGTTTTTCCAGTAAATCGAAAGCGGCACCAGGGTGTAGCCCTTGCGCTCCACCGCGCCGATGAGCTTGTTCAGTTCGTCCTTGTGCAGCAGCAGTTTGCGCGTGCGCAAGGGGTCGGGGTGGACGTGAGTGGAGGCGGTGGGGAGAGGGGAGAGGTGGGCGCCGAACAGCCAAGCTTCGCCGTTTTTCAGCAGCACGTAGCTTTCCTTCAGTTGAATGCGCCCGGCGCGCAGGCTTTTGACTTCCCAGCCTTGCAGGGCCATGCCGGCCTCGACCCGGCCTTCCAGAAAGTAGTCATGGCGCGCCTTCTTGTTGACGGCGACGGTGCGCGGCGCGGGTTTCTCTTTGCTCATAGAGGCATTATATAGTGCCCGCGCTACCGGAATAACAGAGATTCAAGGTCGCGTTGAGCCGCTTCAGGAAGTCGGCGATAATAGCGCCATGATCAGCAAAAGCGCGCTGGTGCCCTACGCGGCAGGCGATATGTACGCCCTGGTGGATGATGTCGCTTCTTATTACAAATTCCTGCCCTGGTGCCGTGCTTCGCGCGAGCTGAGCCGCAACGAAGACGAGGTGCACGGTGAGATGGAAATCGCCTATGGGGGGGTGCACAAGTCCTTCACCACCTGCAACCGGCTGCAAAAAAACAAGATGATCGAGATGCGCCTGGTGCAGGGGCCGTTCCGTCACCTGGAGGGTTTCTGGCGTTTCGACACGCTGGGCGAAGAGGCCTGCAAGGTGAGTCTCGATCTTGATTTTGAGTTTCACAACAAATTGGTCGGGCTGGCGTTCGGCCCGGTGTTCAACCAGATCAGCAACAGCCTGGTGGACGCCTTTTGCGAACGCGCAAGGCAGGTGTATGGCAAACGCTGACCTGCCTGCCGCGGCGCAGGCTGGGGCGCGCACGATTAACGTGGAGGTCGCCTATGCGCGGCCGGATGTGCAGGTCATTCTGCCGCTGGAATTGCCCGCGGGCAGCACATTGGAGCAGGCGATCCACGCCTCCGGTATTCTGGAGCGTTTCCCGGAGATTGATCTCAACGTGAACAAGGTGAGCGTGTACGGCAAGCTCGCCAAACTCGACCAGATTCTGCGCGCGCGCGACCGGGTGGAGATCAACCGGCCGCTCATCGCCGACCCCAGGCAGGCGCGTAAGCAGCGCGCCGGGCAGCAGGTCAAGGCCGGGGGTTAGTTTTCCGCCGGGTCAGGGCTCTCGCTCTGAGTCGCACTGTCCGGCTGGTTTGGAGGAGTGGACGCGGGCTTGATGTCGCCTTCGATGCGGGTGAGCTTGTCGCCGTCAAAAAACAGCGTGAGACGCCGCTGCTGGCGCTCGCCGCCGCCCTGTTGCAGGCTGTACACATAGTCCCAGCGGTCCTGGTGGAAGGCGTCGGTGATGGGCGGGGTGCCGAGCACGAACTTGACCTGATTTTTGGTCATGCCGGGCTTGAGTTTGCTCACCATCTCCTGGGTGATGATGTTGCCCTGCTGGATGTCTATCTTATGGACGCCGGGGATGGGCACGGAAGGGCAGCCCGCGAGCGCGAGACTTGCGCTCAAGAGCGAAACAATGCGAAGCTTATGCATGAACGGGGCCGGACGGTTGATGTTTAATGATTGTTGCATGATAACGCAAGGGCGCTTTTAAGTGAAACGGACTACGGAAACGGGAACCCAGGCTGAAAGCCGCGATTTGAAAAACGCCGGGCTCAAGGCCACGCTGCCGCGCATCAAGATTCTGCAGATGCTGGAAAGCAGTCCGGAGCGCCACCTGAGCGCCGAGGATATCTACAAGAGCCTGCTCGAAGGCGGCGAGGACGTGGGTCTTGCCACCGTGTACCGCGTGCTGACCCAGTTTGAATCCGCCGGGCTGGTGTCGCGCCATCACTTCGAGGGCGGCCACTCGGTGTTCGAGCTCAACGAAGGCAAGCATCACGATCATATCCTGTGCGTGAAGTGCGGCAAGGTGGAAGAATTCATGGACGAAATGATCGAAGAGCGCCAGCGCGCCATCGCCAAAAAGGCCGGTTTTTCCATGACCGATCATTCGCTCTACATCTACGGCATCTGCGCGGCTTGCCAGCGCGTTAAGGGAGCATAATCGGCGGATCGTACAGCCGCTATCCGGCATGAATTAAACCTGACTGGACGGGTTTAAAAAATAATGAAAAGCCGGATATTCTCCTGTCTGCTGGCTGCGGTCAGCATCGCCGCCGCCGCAAACGACACGCCGCGCCTGCCGGACATCCTCACCGGCGGCGAGTTTACCTATACGGTGCAAAAGGACGACTCGCTCGGCAAGATTGGCTCGCGTTTTGGCGTGGACGCGGCGCTGCTCGCGCGACTCAATGGCCTGGAGTCCAACGCGCGTCTCCAGCCCGGGCAAGAACTGCGCGTGGAGAACCGGCACATCGTGCCGGAAGGCCTGAGCACGGGCATCCTCATCAACCTGCCGCAGCGCATGTTGTTTTTCTTCAAGGATGAAGCGCTGTTCGCCTCGTATCCGGTCGGTCTGGGGCGCCCCGACTGGCCTACGCCCACGGGCAAGTTCACGGTGCTCACTCTGGAGGAAAACCCCACTTGGGATGTGCCGCTCTCCATTCAGGAGGAGATGCGCCGGGAAGGGAAGGAAGTGGTAACCAGGGTTCCGCCCGGTCCCGACAATCCCTTGGGAAAGTACTGGCTGGGGCTCAGCCTGCCGAGTATCGGCATACACGGCACCATTGCACCTACCAGTGTATACCGGTTTCAAAGCCACGGTTGCATCCGTTTACATCCGGATGACATTTTCGAGTTATTTCCCCACATCTCCGTTAATCTTGCTGGTAAAATTATATATCAGCCTGTTTTGCTGGCGCAGCTTCCGGGTGGGCGTATCTTTCTTGAAGCACACCCGGATGTTTACAAACGAGGGGGCAATCCGTTAAAAAGGGTGCAGCATCTGGCCGCCGAGGCCGGAATCACAGAGATGATAGCCTGGGAAAAGGCGGCGCAAGTACTCAAACAGAAGGAAGGGCTGGCGCGCGAGGTCGGCGCTTCGCAGGTCGAACAAAATAGGGAGAAGCAGGAGACAGAACATGAATGATGACAGATTCGACGAGCAGGCCGGGGGAAATGGCCGCACTGGACAGAAAAGCCTGAACCGGCGCGGCTTTTTAAAGTTCGGCGTGGCGGCAGGCGTGGCTGGGCTGTTGCCCGCGACCGCCTGGGCCAAGCCAAACCGCGCCGTGGAGTCCGCGCGCGAGATCGCCTTCTACAACACGCATACCGGCGAGAAGCTCAAGCTGGTGTACAGCATGGAGGGGGCGTATATTCCCGAAGCGCTGAGCGAGATTAACTACGTGCTGCGCGATCATTACAGCGATGCCGTGGGCGAGATGGACGCGCGCGTGCTCGATTTGCTGTACGAATTGAAGCTGAAGCTGCGCACACGCGAGCCGTTTCACATCATTTCGGCCTACCGTTCACCGGAAACCAACGCCCGGCTGGCGGAACGCAGTGGCGGCGTGGCCAAACGCAGTTTGCATATGCACGGCATGGCGATAGACGTCCGCGTGCCGGGGCGCGACCTCGCGCAGGTGCGCAAGGCGGCGATGGCGTTGCAAGGCGGCGGTGTGGGCTATTACCGCGGCCCCAATTTCGTGCACTTGGATACAGGCCGCGTGCGTTACTGGTAACGCGCGTGGATCAGCCCTTGGCTCTTTTGACTTTTGACTCCTTGATCTGAGCGTTGTCCAGCATCTCGCCGGCGTGGGCCAGTGTCTGTTCGGTGATTTTCACCCCGCCCAGCATGCGCGCGATCTCATCCCGCCGTTCCTCGACGTCAAGCGGCCGCAGCGTGATGTTTGTGGCCTCTTTTCTGGTCTCCTTGCTCACCTGGATGTGATGCCGCCCTTGCGCCGCCACCTGCGGCAGGTGCGTCACGCACAACACCTGGCGCTGTCCGCTCAAGGCGCGTAACTGCTGTCCCACGATCTCCGCCACGCCGCCACCGACGCCGACGTCCACCTCATCGAAGATCAAGGTCGGGATGCGACCGCTCTGCGCGCTGATGACCTGTATGGCGAGGCTGATGCGCGACAACTCGCCGCCGGAGGCGACCTTGTTCAGGGGCTTGAGCGGCTGGCCGGGATTGGCGCTCACCAGAAACTCCACCCGATCCAGACCATGCACCGCGTATTGATCTTCCGCCACGCGCTCGAGCTGAATTTCAAACCGTCCGCCCGGCATACCGAGCTGTTGCATGCGCGCCGTCACCAGCTTTTGCAATTCCCCGGCCTGTCTCGCGCGCGCGGTGCTCAATTTTTCCGCCAGCGCGAGGTAGGCCGCGCGTGACGCGGCAGTTTCCTTTTGCAGTTGTTCCAGGCGCGCGTCAGCGCCTTCGATATTGGCCAATTCCTCCGCCAGGCGTTGATGCAGGCCGGGTAATTCATCCGGCGATACGCGATGCTTGCGCGCCAGGTCATGAATATCGGCCAGACGCTGCTCCACCTTGTGCAGGCGCTCAGGATCGCCTTCCAGGTGATCGAGATAATGACGCAGTTCATTCACCGCCTCGTGCAGTTGAATGGCGGCGCCGTCGAGCAGTTCGCTCAGCTTTATCAGCTTGGCGTCATATTCATGCAGCTTCTGCAGCTCGTTCGCGCTGCGTGTGAGCAGCCCCAAGGCCGAGCCCTGTTCATTTTCATATAATGCGGACAGCGCGCCCTGCGCGGTTTCCAGCAGACGGTTTACGTTGGCAAGCCGCGCATGTTCGGCATTCAGCGCCGGCCACTCACCGGGCTCCAGCTTCAGCGCATCCAGTTCCTGCACCTGATAGCGCAGCAGGGTGAGCCGGGTTTCGCGCTCGCTCTGGGCTCGCAGCAGGGTGTCCAGTTCGCGCGCGCTGTTAATCCAGCGCTTATGCAGGGACGCGAGATCGGCCAGCAGTGGGGCGTGACCGGCGTAATCATCCAGATGCTCACGTTGCGCGTTGCGCTGCAACAGTGACTGATGCTCATGCTGGCCGTGGATGTCTACCAGCAGATCGCCCAGCTCCTGCAACAGTTGCAGCGGCACGCTGGAGGCGTTGATGTAGGCCTTGGAGCGGCCTTCCCGGGTGATGATGCGGCGCAGCACGCAGTCCGGCGCGTCCTCCAGATCGTGCTCATCCAGCCACGCGCGCGCGCGCGGGATTTTTCCGAGATCGAAACTGGCGCTGATTTCGGCGCGCGTCGCGCCGTGGCGGATCATGCCGTTCCCGGCGCGCCCGCCCAGGGCGAGCAGCAACGCGTCCACGATGATGGACTTGCCCGCGCCGGTCTCGCCGGTGAGCACGGTCATGCCCTCGCCGAGATCGAGATCCAGATTTTCAATGATGGCGAAATCGCGGATGCCAAGATGCGTCAGCATGAATGACCCTTGCTAGAAATTTTCCCCCCAATGCAGCTTGGCGCGCAGCATCTGGTAGTAGTCGTAGTTGGCGGGGTGTATCAGCCGCACGCATTGATCTTTTTTACCGACGACGACGCGCGCGCCAGGCGTCAAGCTCAGGCTGATCTGGCCGTCGCAGGTGATGCGCGCGTTCTTTGCGCTGGCCTCATCCACCTTGATCTCGATGCGGCTGCCGCTTTCCACCACGATGGGGCGGTTGCTCATGGTATGCGGGCAAATCGGCACCAGCGCCACCGCGTCAAGCGTGGGATGCAGGATCGGCCCGTTGCTGGACAAGGCATACGCCGTCGAGCCGGTGGGGGTGGAGACGATCATGCCGTCGGAGCGGTAGGTGTTCACGAATCGCCCGTTGATGTGCACGTCGAATTCGATCATGCGCGCGGCGTCCCATTTGTGCAGCACCACGTCATTAAACGCATCGCTCGCGCTGGTTACCTCGCCATCGCGTTCCACCGAGGCGTGCAGCAACAGCCGTTTTTCCTCGAGGTAATGCCCGGCGAGGATATCATCCAGCCGCTGCGTCATTTCCTGCGATGAAATATCCACCAGAAAACCGAGCCGGCCCAGATTCACGCCGAGCAGCGGGATGCCGAAACTCACCAGCGAGCGCGCTGCGTTGAGCAGGGTGCCGTCGCCGCCGATCACAATCACCAGATCGCAACGCCTGCCTATCTCATCGCGCGAGCCGGTTTCCAGCCCGTGGCCGGGCAGCAACTGCGCCGTGCCTTCGTCCAGCAACACCTCGATGCGGCGCTGCCGGAGATAGCCGCTGAGTTCCCTGAGCGTGCCGCCCGCGCCGGGATCGCCATACTTGCCGATCAGGCCGGCGGATTTAAACGCTTGTATGGATTTGGATTTTGCAGGCGGCGACATAGCGCAAACTTAACATATCGCCCGCGCTTCATCCATCCCCGCCGGCCGCGCAGGGTGCACACCGGGCATGGCGCTCGCTTCGTGCGAGTGCTAAAATAGCAATGATTTATCAGCAAAGTCAGGGTGTTATGGTGAGCAATCCGGCTGTCATCGGCGACCGTGCGCGGCAGTTGTTGCGCGTGCTGGTGGAGCGTTATATCAGTGAGGGACAGCCGGTGAGTTCGCGCGCGCTGGCGCGCGACACGGGCTTCGAACTGAGCCCGGCGACCATCCGCAACGTGATGGCCGACCTGGAGGATATGGGGCTCATCACTTCACCGCATACCTCGGCCGGGCGCATTCCCACCGCGCAGGGCTACCGCTTTTTCGTGGACAGCCTGCTCACCATGCAACCGCCCGCCAGCGGCGAGGTACGGCGGCTGCAAAGCGAACTCGACCCGGACAAGGATATCGGCGATCTCATGGAGACCGCTTCCAACGTACTGTCCGAGGTGAGCAAGCTGGCCAGTCTGGTGCTGTTGCCGCGCCGCCTCCAGCCGGTGTTGCGCCAGGTGGAATTCCTGCCGCTGTCGGAAAATCGCGTGCTGGTGATACTCGTCACCAACGAGCGCGAAGTGCAGAACCGCATCATCCACACCGCGCGCCAGTACAGTCCGTCAGAGCTGCAACAGGCGGCGAATTATCTTAACAGCCTGTGCGCGGGGCAGGATTTGCATACCGTGCGCGAAACCCTGCTCAAGGAACTGCAAGAGACGCGCGAACGCATGAACGACATGATGCGCCTGGCCATCGAGATGGCGGACAAGGCCTTTGCCGTGCCGGAATCCGAGCCGGATTACGTGGTCAAGGGGCAGGCGCATTTGCTGTCGCGCGCGGAGACCGACAGCGTGGAGAAGCTGCGCCAGTTGTTCGAGGTGTTTAACCAGAAACGTGACATTCTGCATCTGCTGGATCAGTGCCTGCACGCGAAGGGAGTGCAAATCTTCATTGGCGCGGAGTCGGGTTATGACGCGCTGGAGGATTACAGTCTGATCACCGCGCCTTACGAGGCGGGCGGCCAGGTGGCGGGTGTGCTGGGCGTGGTGGGGCCGACGCGCATGGGCTATGAGCGCGTGATACCGCTGGTGGATATCACCGCCAGGTTGCTCGGGGCGGCCTTGACTCAGCGTTGAACCGCCCACATTGTTGGGTATTGTCAGTTTTTCAATTATTTTAGAGTGACCCATGACGGAAGAAAACGTAACGGCTGCCAGTGAACAGCCGCCCGTATCCGGAACACAGGAACTGCATCTGCTGCTGGAAGACGCACGCGCCAAGGCGGACGCGCACTGGGATCAGGTGTTGCGCGCGCGCGCCGAGATGGAGAATTTCCGCAAGCGCGCGGAGCGCGACATCGAGGCCGCGCACAAATACGGCCTGGAGAGGATTGTCGGCGAACTGCTGCCGGTGATGGACAGTCTGGAGTCCGGGCTGGCCGCGGCGGCGGGCCATGCCGCGGCGGATAAACTGGTGGAGGGCATGACGCTCACCCGCAAGCTGCTCAGTAATGTATTGGAAAAGTTCAACGTCAAGACGCTTGACCCGGCGGGGCAGAAATTCGACCCCAAACTGCATCAGGCGATGTCGGCCGTGGAATCGCCAGACGCCGCGCCGGACACCGTGCTTACCGTGTGTCAAAAGGGCTACCTGCTGCATGACCGGGTCATCCGCCCGGCGCTGGTGATCGTGGCCAAGGCGCCCGCCGCGGACGGCGCCGGGGCTTGAAACCATGCTTACCCAGCCTTATATACCCCCTATTCGGCAAGGTGCGCAAAATCCGCACATGCCATTGTTTATCAAGGAGAATTAAAACATGGGCAAGATTATCGGCATAGATTTGGGCACCACGAATTCCTGCGTCGCGGTGATGGAGGGGGGCAAGCCGCGCGTGATTGAAAACAGCGAGGGCGACCGCACCACGCCTTCCATCGTCGCCTTCACCAACGACGGCGAGGTGCTGGTGGGTCAACCCGCCAAGCGCCAGGCAGTCACCAATCCCAAAAACACGCTCTATGCCGTAAAGCGCCTCATCGGGCGCCGTTTCACCGACGCCGTGGTGCAGAAGGACATCAAGCTGGTGCCTTATGGCATCGTGCCCGCCGACAACGGCGACGCCTGGGTGGAGGTGCAGGGCAAGAAGATGGCCCCGCCCGAAATCTCCGCGCGCGTGCTGATGAAAATGAAAAAGACCGCCGAGGACTATCTCGGCGAGCCGGTCACGGAGGCCGTCATCACCGTGCCCGCCTATTTCGACGATTCACAGCGCCAGGCGACCAAGGCCGCGGGCAAGATCGCGGGGCTGGAAGTCAAGCGCATCATCAACGAACCTACCGCCGCGGCGCTGGCCTACGGCATGGACAAGAAACGCGGCAACGCCAAGATCGCGGTATATGACCTGGGCGGCGGCACGTTCGACATTTCCATCATCGAGATCGCCGAGGTGGACGGCGAGCACCAGTTCGAGGTGCTCTCCACCAACGGCGACACCTTCCTCGGCGGTGAGGACTTCGATCAGCGCTTGATAG
Organism: Gammaproteobacteria bacterium; assembly: GCA_003599485.1. Classification (GTDB taxonomy): domain Bacteria; phylum Pseudomonadota; class Gammaproteobacteria; order SURF-13; family SURF-13; genus SURF-13. The sequence continues at coordinate 3,320 of QZKM01000018.1, read as the reverse complement.
ATTACCTGGTCGAGGAATTCAAGAAAGACACCGGCATAGACCTGAAGAAGGACCCGCTCGCGTTGCAGCGTTTGAAGGACGCGGCGGAAAAGGCCAAGATCGAGCTTTCTTCGCGCGAACAGACCGACGTCAACCTGCCGTACATCACGGCGGACGCGAGCGGTCCCAAGCACCTCAACGTCAAGGTCACGCGCGCCAAGTTCGAGTCGCTGGTGGAGGAGTTGATCGCGCGCACCATCGAGCCGTGCAAAATCGCATTGAAGGACGCCGGGCTCTCCGCCGGGCAGATCAGCGAGGTGATACTGGTGGGCGGCCAGACGCGTATGCCCAAGGTGCAGGAGGCGGTGAAAAACCTGTTCGGCAAGGAGCCGCGCAAGGACGTGAACCCGGACGAGGCCGTCGCCGTGGGCGCCGCGATACAGGGCGGCGTGCTGGGCGGCGAGGTCAAGGACGTGCTGCTGCTGGATGTGACGCCGCTGTCGCTCGGCATCGAGACGCTGGGCGGCGTGATGACCAAGCTGATCGAGAAGAACACCACCATCCCGACCAAGGCCACGCAGGTGTTTTCCACCGCGGACGACAATCAGACCGCGGTCACGGTGCACGTGCTGCAGGGCGAGCGCGAGCAGGCCGCGGCCAACAAGTCGCTGGGGCGGTTTGACCTGGCGGATATCCCGCCCGCGCCGCGCGGCATGCCGCAGATCGAGGTGACATTTGACATAGACGCCAACGGCATCCTGAACGTGTCGGCCAAGGACAAGGCGACCGGCAAACAGCAGTCCATCGTCATCAAGGCGTCGAGCGGTTTATCGGAGGACGAAATCAAGCGCATGGTGAAGGACGCCGAGGCGCACGCGGAAGAAGACAGGAAATTCCACGTCCTGGTGACGGCGCGCAATCAGGCGGATAACTTGATACACGCCACCGCCAAGTCCATGGCCGAGCTGGGCGACAAGCTGGAATCCGGCGAGCGCGCCGGGATCGAAGCGGCCATCAGCGACCTCAAGGAAGCGGTGAAGGGGAGTGATCCCGCGGTGATCGAAACCAAAACCAGGCTGCTCGCCGAGGCCTCCGGCAAGATGAGCGAACGCCTGTACGCGCAACAGTCCGCCGCGGGAGAAACCGCACAGCCAGAGACGGAAAAAAAGAGCGAGCAGGGCGAGGTGGTGGACGCGGAATTTGAAGAGGTGAAGGATAACAACAAGAAATAAACTGCCGTTATTTTGATGTTAGAATGCAAGGCAGTACAAACGCAGAGCACGGTGCTCTGCGTTTGCGTTTCAGGGTCCGGCAAACAACATGGCAAAACGCGATTACTACGAAACGCTGGGCGTGGTGCGCAACGCGAGCGACGAGGAGATCAAGAAGGCCTACCGCCGCTTGGCCATGAAGCTCCATCCCGACCGTAATCCCAACGACAAGACGGCGGAAGAGAAGTTCAAGGAGGCCAAGGAAGCCTACGAAATCCTCAGCGACGCGCGCAAACGCAGCGCCTACGACCAGTTTGGGCACGCGGGTGTGGACGCCGGCGCCGCGGCCGGGGCGGGTGCGGCGCATGGCCGCGGCGCCGCCTTTACGGACATCTTCAGTGACGTATTCGGCGATATCTTCGGCGCCGGGCGCGCCGGAGCGGGCGCGGTGCACGCCGGCGCCGATCTGCGTTATAACCTGGACATCAGTCTGGAAGACGCGGTGCACGGCACCACCGTCAACATCCGCGTTCCGGCGCAAGCCGCCTGCCGCGCCTGCGGCGGCAGCGGCGCCAAGCCCGGCACCAAGCCCACCGTGTGCCCCACATGCGGCGGTCAAGGCCAGGTGCGTATGCAGCAGGGCTTCTTCTCTTTGCAGCAAACCTGTCCGCGCTGCCGCGGCAGCGGCGAACTCATCAGCGATCCCTGCGCCGCCTGTCACGGCCAAGGGCGCATCCAGGAGCCTAAAACCCTGTCGGTGAAAATACCCGCGGGCGTGGATAACGGCGACCGCATTCGTCTCAGCGGCGAAGGCGAGGCGGGCTTCAAAGGCGGACCGCCGGGCGACCTGTACGTGCACATCAACGTGCGCGAGCATCCCATTTTTGCCCGCGAAGGCAACGATCTGTTGTGCGAGGTGCCGGTCTCGTTCATCACGGCGGCGCTGGGCGGCGAGCTTGAAGTGCCGACATTGGACGGCCGCGTGAAGCTGAAAATCCCGCCGGAGACGCAGTCCGGAAAACTGTTCCGCCTGCGCGGCAAGGGCGTGCGTTCGGTGCGCGGCGGCGAGGCGGGCGACCTGTTATGCCGCGTCACGGTGGAAACACCGGTCAACCTCAATGCGCGCCAGAAGGCGTTGCTCAATGAACTGGAGCAGAGCCTCAGCGAAGGCGGCAGAAAACACAGCCCGCGCGCCAGTTCCTGGCTGGACGGCATCAAGAAATTCTTCGAGGATTTGCGTCAATGAGCCGGTTTAATTACAGTAGCAGCCATGATTAAGCTCGCCATTGCCGGGGCCGCCGGGCGCATGGGGCGCGCGCTGATCGAGGCGTGCAGCCAGACGCCCGCCGTCAAGCTTACCGCTGCGATTGACCGCCCGGACAGCGCCTTGCTCGGCAAGGACGCTGGCGAATGCGCGGGCGTGTGGTCCCTGGGCGTGCCAATCAGCGGCCAGCTCACCGGGGCGGATGACTTTGACGTGCTCATAGACTTCACCCTGCCGGAGGTCACGCTCGCACATCTTGAACTCTGTCGGGCAAACGGCAGGCGCATGGTGATCGGCACCACGGGTTTCAACCCCGGACAGCGCGCGCAAATCAGCGCGGCTGCGCAAGACATCGCCATCGTGTTTTCCCCCAACATGAGCGTCGGGGTCAATCTCTGTCTCAAGCTGCTCGACACCGCCGCGCGCGTGCTGGACGGCGACGTGGACATCGAGATCATTGAGGCGCATCACAAACACAAGCTCGACGCCCCTTCCGGCACCGCGCTGCGCATGGGCGAGGTGATCGCCGCCGCGCTCAGGCAGGACTTGCAGGACATCGCCGCCTATGACCGCAGCACGGCCAGCGGGGAGGCGCGCAAACCCGGCAGCATCGGCTTCTCCACCGTCCGCGCCGGCGACATCGTGGGCGATCACACGGTACTGTTCGCCGGGCAGGGTGAGCGGCTCGAAATCACCCACCGCGCCACCAGCCGCATGAACTTCGCCCGCGGGGCCCTGCGCGCCGCAAGCTGGCTGATGCAGCAGCGCAAAGGCTTGTTCGACATGCAGGACGTGCTGGGCATCAAGTAGCTGGGTCAATGCCTTGTGACCGGCTTATATAATTGATGTAATTTATTAGTTATATA
>QZKM01000025.1 GCA_003599485.1 Gammaproteobacteria bacterium | reverse complement strand
CTTACCGCCAGTCCGAACGTCTGGACATCTATGAACGCTATTTTAATGAATTGCGGGAGCGGGACCTGGCCTATCCCTGTTTTTGCAGCGCCCAGGAATTGGCCTTGTCGCGCAAGACGCAGTTGGCCGGCGGGCGGCCTCCACGGTATGCCGGAACGTGCGCCAGGTTGTCCGCGGCGGAAATACAATCCAGGCTGGAGCAGGGCTTGCGGCCCACGTTGCGGTTCCGCATACCGGCGGGGACCGCGGTGGAATTTGAAGACCTGGTGCGCGGGCCGCAGCGTTTCTCCAGCGGCGACATCGGCGACTTCATCATCCGCCGGGCCGACGGTACGCCGGCGTTTTTCTTCAGCAACGCGGTGGATGACGCGCTCATGGGCGTGACCCACGTGCTGCGCGGCGAGGATCACCTCAGCAACACGCCGCGCCAGATACTGCTGCTGCAAAGCCTGCGTCTCGACGTTCCGCGCTACGCGCATTTGTCCATGATTGTGGGCCCGGACGGCGCGCCCTTGTCCAAGCGCCACGGCAGCCGCAGCGTGTGCGAGCTGCGCGAGTCGGGTTATCTTCCCGAAGCAGTGAATAATTATCTGGCGCGCCTCGGCCATCATTATGAAAGCAATGAACTATTGAGCCCGGAGCAATTGGCGGCGGGTTTTGATCTCGCGCATCTCGGCCGTTCGCCGGTGCGTTTTGACAACGCCCAGTTGCAGCACTGGCAGCAACTGGCGCTCTCGCGCGCCGATAGCGATGAACTGTGGGCATGGATGGGCTGCAAGGTGCACGAAAAGGTGCCGCAGGCGCAGCGCGTCGCGTTTGTGAACGCAGTGCGCCACAACGTCACGTTGCCGGAGCACGCCCTGCTGTGGGCGCACATCCTGTTTGACGATCATCTGGAACTGAGCCAGACCGCGCGCGAGGCGATAGCGCAGGCCGGACGCGAGTTTTTCCAGCAGGCCGCGGCCGCGCACGAAAAACACCCGGATGACTTCAAGGCGCTGGCGAACGAAATCAAGGCCCGCACCGGCAAGAGCGGCAAGGCGTTGTACCAGCCGCTGCGCGCCGCCGTCACCGGCGAACTGGACGGCCCGGAAATGGCGCATCTCCTGTCCTTGATCGGCGCGCGCCGCACCGCACGGCGCCTGCTTGCCGCCACGCACTGATTTTTTCCTTGAGCCATCGCCCGTGTTGACTATCCATAACAGTCTGACCAGATCCAGACAGCCGTTTAAACCCATTACGCCGGGCGAGGTGCGCCTGTATGTGTGCGGCATGACGGTGTACGACTATTGCCATCTCGGCCACGCGCGCGTGCTGGTGGTGTTTGACGCCGTGGTGCGCTACCTGCGCCAACTCGGCTATAAAGTGACTTACGTGCGCAATATCACCGATATTGACGACAAGATCATCCGCCGCGCGCAGGAAAATCACGAAGACTACACCGCGCTCACCGCGCGCTTCATCGCCGCCATGCACGAGGACGCCGATAAACTTGGGGTGTTACGGCCTACGCATGAGCCGCGCGCCACGCGGCATATCGGCGAGATCACCGCGCTGATCCGCACCTTGCTCGACAAGGGTTACGCCTACCAGGCGAAGAACGGCGACGTGTATTACGACGTGAGCAAGTTTAAGCCCTATGGCGCGCTGTCCGGCAAACATCTGGAAGACCTGCGCGCCGGCGCGCGCGTTGAAGTGGATGAGGCCAAGGATGATCCCCTGGACTTTGTGTTATGGAAAACGGCCAAGCCGGGCGAGCCGAGCTGGGAATCTCCCTGGGGCGCGGGGCGGCCGGGCTGGCACATCGAGTGCTCGGCCATGTCCATGCACTGCCTGGGCGAGCACTTCGACATCCACGGCGGCGGGCTGGACTTGCAGTTTCCGCATCATGAAAATGAGATCGCGCAGTCGCAGGCGGCCACCGGACACACCTTCGTCAACCTGTGGATGCACAACGGCTTCGTGCAGGTGGACGAGGAAAAGATGTCAAAATCGCTGGGTAATTTTTTCACCGTGCGCGAGGTGCTGAAGCATTATCACCCCGAAGAGGTGCGTTATTTTATCCTGTCCAGCCACTACCGCAGCCCGCTGAACTACACCGAAGGACACCTGCTCAATGCGCGCGCCGCGCTGACGCGCTTTTACACCGCCTTGCGCGGACTGCCTCCGGCTGCGCCTGCCGAAGAACAGGATGAGCACAGTGCACGCTTCATGGCCGCCATGGACGACGATTTCAACACCCCCAAGGCGCTCGCGGCGCTGTTTGACCTCGCGCATCAGATCAACACCGTGCGCAATCAGGATATAAGGCAGGCGGCGCAACTGGGCGCGCGCTTGCGCGCGCTGGGCGGCATCGTGGGGCTGCTGCAAGGCGATGCGGAGGCGTATCTGCAGGGCGCGGGTGGCTTCGATGCGCTGAGCAAGGAGGAGATCGAGCGTCTGCTGAGCGAGCGTGACGCGGCGCGCAAGCGCAAGGATTGGGCCGAATCGGATCGCATCCGCCGGCGGCTGGCCGCATACAATATTGTGATTGAGGATGGTCCCGGCGGAACCGCCTGGCGCAAGGTTTAACAGGCTACGGCGGCTGCATCCCGCCTTCGTCTTCCTTTTTGGGGGGCAGCAGGTTGGCGCGCGAGATACCGAGCCACATCAAGATGGGGCTGGCCACCAGCACGGACGAATAGGTGCCGACCACGATGCCGATGGCGAGCGCGAGCGCGAAATAAAACAGCGTTTCTCCACCCAAAAGTAAAATGGCAATCACCATCAATTGCGTGGTGAACGAGGTCATGATGGTGCGGCTCAAGGTGCGCGTGATGGCGTTGTCTATGATCTCCGGCACCGTGCCCGCGCGCATCTTGCGGAAGTTTTCCCGGATGCGGTCGAATACCACCACGGTGTCGTTCACCGAGTAACCCAGGACCGCGAGTAGCGCGGCCAGCACCGCGAGCGAGAACTCCCATTGAAACAGGGCGAACAGTCCGAGGAGGAGGATGATATCGTGCGCCGTGGCGACGATGGCGCCAATCGAGAAGCGCCATTCGAAGCGCATGGCAAGATAGATCATGATGCCGATGGACACCAGGATCAGGGCCAGGGCGCCGTCATTCAACAACTCCTCGCCGATCTGCGGGCCGACAAACTCCACGCGCCGTATTTCCACGGAACTGTCCTGCGCGCGCAGGGTATCACGGACTTTTTCGCTGAGCGCCGCACTGCTCATGCCTTCCTGTCCGGGCAGGCGGATCAGCACATCGCGCGCGGAGCCGAAGCTTTGCGCCGAGACCTCCTTGAAGCCGCTTTGCGTGAGCGCCGCGCGGATGGCGTCGAGCCGCGCGGCCTGTGCGTAGCGCGCCTCGATCAGCGTGCCGCCGGTGAACTCGATGCTCAAATTCAGTCCGCGCGCGATGAGCAGCACAATCGCGGCGGCGAAAATCAGCGCGGAAATAAAAATCGTCGTGCGCGCCGAGCGCATGAACGGGATGTCGCGTTTGAGGCGGAAGAACTCCATGATTAAATGGCCAGTCTGGCGAGCCTGCGCCTGCCGTAGATCAGGTTGACCATGGCGCGCGACACCATCACTGCGCTGAACATGGAGGTGAGGATGCCGATGCACAGGGTGACGGCAAAGCCGCGTACCGGGCCGGAGCCAAGCAGGAACAGGGCGAAGCCCGCGATCAGGGTGGTGATGTTGGAGTCGAGGATGGTGTCGAAGGCGCGTTCATACCCCGCGGCGATGCTGGCCTGGGGGCTGTTGCCGTTACGCAGTTCCTCGCGGATGCGTTCGAAGATCAGCACGTTGGCGTCTATCGCCATGCCCACGGTGAGCGCGATGCCGGCGATGCCGGGCAGGGTGAGCGTGGCCTGCAGCATGGACATCACCGCAATCAGCAGGATGACGTTGACGCCCAGCGCCACGCTGGCGAGGATACCGAAGAAATAATAATAACCGGTCATGAACAGGGCGATGGCGGCGAAGCCGATGAGCGTGGAGTTGAAGCCCTCGGTAATGTTTTCCGCGCCCAGGCTGGGACCGACGGTGCGCTCCTCGACGATTTCCATCGGCGCCTTGAGCGCGCCGGCGCGCAGCAGCAGCGCCAGGTCGCGCGCCTCCTCGGTGCTGTCCAGTCCGGTGATCTGGAACCGCTTGGCCAGCCTGTCGCGGATTACCGCCTGGTTGATGACTTCCTCTCTTGTCCCTTTTATTTTTACCGGCTGGCCGTCCACGATGCGCGTTTCGCTCTTGCTCTCGATGAACACCACCGCCATCTGTTTGCCGATGTTGTCCTTGGTGGCGTTGCTCATCATGGCCGCGCCCTTGCCGTCGAGGGTGATGAACACCGCCGGCCCGCCGCCCTGCTGGTCTATGCCGGAGGCGGCGTCTATGATCGAGTCGCCGGTGAGCATCACCTGAGTCTTCAGCAGCGTATCGCCGCCGCTGCGCACCTTGTAAAGCTTCGAGCCGGCCGGCGCCTGGCCCGCCAGGGCTTCCGCCACGCTGTGGGTTTCATCCACCAGGCGGAACTCCAGGGTGGCGGTGGCGCCGATGATTTCCTTGGCGCGCGCCGTGTCCTGCACGCCCGGCAGTTGCACCACGATGCGGCTGTCGCCCTGCTGCTGGATGACGGGCTCGGCCACGCCGAGCTCATTGATGCGGTTGCGCAGCGTGGTGATGTTTTGCTGCAACGCGAACTTGCGCTCGTCGCGCATTTCCGCCTCGCTCAGGTTGGCGATGAGGTAAAAGCTGTCCGCGCTGTCCCGCTCATCGAGCAGCAGGCTGCGGAAGCCGTCGCGCACCGCGTCGCGCGCCTGATCGCGTTCTTCAGCGCTGCGGAATTTCATTTCCACGCCCTGGCCACCGCGCGATATGGTGACGTAGCGCAGCTTTTTGTCGCGCAGCAGGGCGCGGATGTCGCTCACGTAACGCTCCTGTACCTGGGTCAGCGCTGCATCCATGTCCACCTCCATGAGAAAGTGGACGCCGCCGCGCAGATCGAGGCCAAGGTACATGGGCCGGGCGTTGAGTTTGAACAGCCAGCGCGGGGTGCGCGGGGCGAGATTCAATGCCACCACGTAATCTTCGCCGAGGCCGGTTTTCACCGCATCCTGCGCCTTAAGCTGGGTGTCGGTGTCGGCAAAGCGCACCATCAGCGTGGCTGTTTCGACGCCGGCCGATTTGAACGGCAGACCGGCCTGCTTGAGCGTTTCTTCAACCCTGCCTTGGACGGCGGCGTCCACCTTGACGCCGCGCGTGGCGGAGATTTGCAGCGCCGGGTCTTCACCGTACAGGTTGGGCAGGCTGTACAGCACGCCCACCGTCACCACGGCGAAGATCAGCACGTACTTCCACAGGGGATACTGATTCATGGCCGGGGGATTGCGCCGTTCAGACGTCCTTCAGCGTACCCTTGGGCATGACCGCGGCGACGGCGTGTTTTTGCAGCTTGGTAATGACGCCGGGCGCGATTTCGATGCTGACAAAATCCTCGCCCATTTCGGTGATGCGCCCCAGCAGGCCGCCGCTGGTCACCACTTCATCGCCCTTGGCGAGCGAGGCGAGCATGGACTTGTGCTCCTTGGCGCGCTTCATCTGCGGGCGCATCAGCAGGAAATAAAAAATCACAAACAGGATGATGATGGGCAAAAAGGTCAGCATCCCGGTTTCGCCGCCGGCGGGGGCGGCTTGCGCGTAGGCGTCGGAAATGAAAAAGCTCATGGGGGTACCTGAATTGTTGTTTGTAAACGGTGAGTCAATTATGCCACAGCCCCCGGTGCTTGCGCGCGTTTTTCATGGAAATCGGCTACAAAATCATCCAACCGCCCCTGGCTGATGGCCTCGCGCAGGTCCCGCATCAGTTCCTGGTAATAATAAAGGTTATGAATAGTATTGAGCCGCGCACCCAGCATCTCATGGGTTTTATCCAGGTGGCGCAGGTAGGCGCGGCTGTAGTGGCGGCAGGTGTAGCAGCCGCACTGTTCATCCAAAGGGCGGGTGTCCAATTCGTATTGGCTGTTGCGGATGCGGATCTCGCCGCCGCGCACGAACAGATGTCCGTTACGCGCGTTGCGCGTCGGCAGCACGCAGTCGAACATGTCCACCCCCAGGCGCACCGTCTCCACGATGTCCTGCGGCGTGCCGACGCCCATCAGATAGCGCGGCTTGTCCGCCGGCATCTGCGGCAGCAGGCGTTGCAGCACCTCCATGCGCGCGTCTTTGGGCTCGCCCACCGACAGCCCGCCCAGCGCGTAACCGGCAAAGCCGATTTCCTTTAGCCCGGTCAATGAAATCTCCCGAAGTTCGGGATAAACGCCGCCCTGGATGATGCCGAACAACGCGGCGGGATTATCACCGTGCGCGTCGCGGCTGCGCGCCGCCCAGCGCAGCGACAACTCCATCGAGGCGCGCGCCTCATCCAGCGTGGCGGGGTAGGGCGTGCATTCGTCGAAGATCATCACGATGTCCGCGCCCAGCGCGCGTTGCACCTCCATGGAGCGTTCGGGATCAAGGAACACCTTGTCGCCGTTGACAGGCGACTGGAAGGCTACGCCCTGTTCGGTAATCTTTCTCATCGCCCCCAGGCTGAACACCTGAAACCCGCCGGAGTCGGTGAGAATGGGGCCGTCCCAGTGCATGAAGCCGTGCAAGCCGCCGTGCGCCGCAATCACCTCCGTGCCCGGGCGCAGCATCAGATGAAAGGTGTTGCCGAGAATGATCTCCGCCCCGCACGCGCGCAATTCTTCGGGGCTGACCCCTTTCACCGCGCCATAGGTGCCGACCGGCATGAAGGCCGGAGTCTGCACCGCGCCGCGTTCAAACAGCATTTGCCCGCGCCGCGCCGGACCGTCGTTGTTGAGCAGTTCAAATTTCATAATGTTTAGTAGCGAGTGACGAGTAGCGAGTGCCGAGTCATGAATGTTTGGGATGTCTTTCTCGCTACTCGCTACTCGCCGCTGGGGTTAAAAACATCGCATCGCCATAACTGTAAAAGCGGTATTTCCGTGTGATGGCATGGCGGTAGGCGGCCATCACCCGCTCATAACCGCCAAAGGCGCACACTAGCATAAGTAACGTGGATTCCGGGAGGTGGAAGTTGGTGATGAGCGCGTCCACCGATTTAAATTCGTAGCCGGGGTAAATGAAAATACCGGTCTCGCCTTGAAACGGCTTGATTTCTCCGTGGTGCGAGGCGCTCTCCAGGGCGCGCACCGCAGTAGTGCCGACGGCGATCACGCGCCCGCTGCGCGAGCGCGCCGCGCGCACCTGTTCGCATACCCGCGCCGGGACCTCCAGGTATTCCTTGTGCATCTTGTGTTCGGCCAGATTTTCCACGCGCACGGGCTGAAACGTGCCTGCTCCGACATGCAGCGTGACATAGGCGCTCTCCACGCCTTTTGCAGCCAGGGTATCGAGCAGAAGCTGGTCAAAGTGCAGGCCGGCGGTGGGGGCGGCCACCGCGCCGGGTCGGCGCGCGTACACGGTTTGATAGCGCTCCTTGTCGCGCGCCTCATCCGCGCGCGCGATGTAAGGCGGCAGCGGCACGTGGCCAATCTGATTTAAAATATCATATAGATTGCCGCTATCTTCAAATTCAATTTCATAAAAATCGTCTGTTCTGGCCAGAACCCGCGCGGCAGCCTGCTGTGCGTCCTTGTGCAGGATAAGGCGTGTCCCCGGGCGCAACGGTTTGCTGGCGCGCGCCTGGGCGAGCGCGCGTTGTCCGTCTATGATGCGCTCGATTAAAATCTCCACCTTGCCGCTGCTCTCCTTGCGGCCCAGCAGGCGCGCCGGGATGACGCGCGTGTCGTTGAATACCAGCAGATCGCCGGCCTTGAGTTTACCGGGAAGATCGGTGAACAGCGCGTCAAGGACAGCGCCGCCTTCCAGACACATCAGACGGCTGGCGCTGCGCGGCTCCACCGGATAGTGTGCGATCAATTCATGGGGAAGCTCAAAGTAAAAGTCGCTGCGGCGCATGGAAGGGCTTCTGCATCAACGGGCGGCGTGGCCGTGAGAAAGGACAACATGTTATAATGCCAAAAAAGCCGGGGTGGCGGAACTGGTAGACGCGCCGGACTCAAAATCCGGTGGTGGCGACACCGTGTCGGTTCGATTCCGACCCTCGGTACCATTCAAAATCACTTCTGAAGGTGTGGAAACATTGCTGGACCGTCTACCGGTACTGGATCGGAATGAGGCCTTCTTTCTCGATGTTGACGGTACGCTGCTCGACATCGCCGAGCACCCCGATGACGTCAAACTCAGGTCGGGACTGACCGGTACGCTGGCCGCGTTGCAGCGAACGGCGCCTGTGGCGCTGATCAGCGGACGGCCGATTGCGGCGCTGGACCGGCTGTTCGCGCCGCTCAAACTGCCGGCGGCCGGTCAGCACGGCGCCGAGCGCCGCGCCGCTGACGGACAGGTGCACCGCGCCGTGGTCACCGAGGCAGCGATCGGTCAGGCGCGCTCGTATCTTCTGGCGTGGGCGCGCAATCACCACGGGATATTGCTGGAGGACAAGGGACTGACCCTGGCGCTGCACTATCGCGCCGCGCCGCACCTGAAAGCCGAGGCCGGACGGGCATCGCGCGAGGCGTTGCGGAAACTCGGCGACGGCTTTGTGCTGGGATCGGGCAACATGGTTTTCGAGATCCGGCCGCGCGGCTGGGACAAGGGGCGGGCAATCGCCGAATTCATGCGCGAGCCGCCATTCGCCGGGCGCGTACCGGTTTTTGCGGGCGACGACATCACCGACGAGGACGGCTTCGCCGTCGTCAACCGTATGGGTGGCCATTCGATCAAGGTCGGCGCGGGGCCGACGGCGGCGCGCTGGCGGCTCGCCGATGCCATACAGGTGCTGACCTGGCTTGACTGTTACGTACAGCGGTTTGCAACGCAGTGACACGAGGACTGGACCATGGACAATCTGGAGCTTGGGCTGATTGGCAATTGCAGCATCAGCGCCCTGGTTGATCCGCAGGCGCGGATTGTGTGGTCCTGTATGCCGCGCTTCGATGGCGACCCCGTGTTTTGCGCCCTGCTTCGAAACACCCAGCAGGATGGCCGCGGCGCGTTCGCCATTGAGATCCAGGATTTTGCGCGCGCTGAGCAGCATTATCTGCGGAATACCGCCATTCTGGTGACGACACTCTACGATCAGACGGGTGGAGCGGTGGAGATTACCGATTTCGCCCCGCGCTTCAGCCAGTTCGGACGCACGTTCTGTCCCATGATGATCGTGCGGCGCGTGCGGCCCCTCTCCGGCAGCCCGGTGATCCGCATTCGCCTGGAGCCTGTCCACGACTACGGGGCGGGGGTTCCGATACTGACTTTTGGCAGCAATCACATCCGCTATGTTTCACCCCAGCTGGTGCTGCGTCTTACCACCGACGTTTCGATCACGGCGGTGCTGGAGCAGACGCCGTTTGTGCTCGAGCGTGACGCCACCCTGATGATCGGGCCGGACGAGACCGTCCCGGAAGCCCCGGGGGAAATCGGCCAGCGGTTTTTCGGGGAGACGCGCAACTACTGGCAGGATTGGGTGCGATTCCTCGGCATCCCGTTTGAGTGGCAGGAGGCGGTGATTCGCGCGGCGATCACGATCAAGCTCGCCGCCTTCGATGACACCGGGGCCATGGTCGCCGCCATGACGACCTCGCTGCCGGAGGCGCCGGACAGCGGGCGCAATTGGGATTACCGCTATTGCTGGCTGCGTGACAGCTATTTTGTGGTCGCCGCGCTGAATCGCCTGAGTGTGACGCGCACCATGGAGCGTTACCTGCACTACATCGTGAACATCGCCGCGAACATGAGGGGCGGACGCCTGCAGCCGGTGTACGGCGTCAGCGGCCACGTTGATCTCGATGAATCCGTCATAGCCAGCCTTCCCGGCTATCTGGGCATGGGGCCGGTGCGCACCGGCAATGCCGCGTACCGGCAGGTGCAGAACGACGTGTACGGCTCGGTGATTCTGTCCGCAACCCACATGTTCTTCGACGAGCGTCTTGACCGCCCCGGCAACGAAGGCCTGTTCCGGCGTCTCGAGGCGCTGGGGGAGATGGCGCGCGCGGTGTACCGCCAGCCTGACGCGGGCGTTTGGGAACTGCGCAACGCCACGCGCATTCACACTTTCTCCAGCGTCATGTGCTGGGTCGCCTGCGACCGCCTGGCGCGCATCGCCACGCGCCTCGGCCTCAACGACCGTGCCCACTATTGGCGCGGGCATGCGGACGTTATCCACCGCACGGTGTGCGAGAATGCCTGGGATGCGAAGCAGCAGAGTTTCGTGGAGAGTTTCGGCGGCAAAGAGCTCGACGCGAGCCTGCTGCTGTTGCATGAGATCGGGTTTCTGGCCGCGGACGATCCGCGCTTCGCCGGCACGGTAGCGGCGGTCGAGCGGCGCCTCAAGCGGGGTGATTTCATCTTCCGCTACACGCATAAGGACGACTTCGGCGAGCCGCAGACGGCGTTCGTGGTCTGCACGTTCTGGTACATTGACGCCCTTGCGGCCCTGGGCCGCCGCGAGGAGGCGCGCGCGCTGTTCGATACGCTGCTCGCCTGCCGCAATCCGCTGGGCTTGCTCTCGGAAGACATTGACCCCGCCAGCCGCAGGCTGTGGGGGAACTTTCCCCAGACCTACAGCATGGTGGGGCTTATCAATTCCGCCATGCGGTTGAGCAAAAGCTGGGAAGAGGTTTTCTGACGCGCTCCCGTCCGCGCCGGATAAGGCAGAGAGAAGGAGGCTTCATGACAACGACAGCACGACCGCAACTTGCACGCTCCCTGCGCCTGGGGCTTTTGATTGCCGCAACCATTGGAGTCGCCACCGGCCTGTTCGCCTGGCGGCAGGTGAGCGATGAACGCCGGATTGATCTTGAGGATGTGAACCGCCGCGCCCACGTGCTGGCGCAGCAACTTTCCGGAACGGTGGGAAGGGCTCTGACGCTGCCCGATGCCCAGGCGCGCGAAGCTTTGCGGGCGCGGCTCGATGGCTATAGCCGCCTGATCGGCTACGCCGTGTTCCGGCCGGACGGCCAACTGGTGGCGTCCGGCAAGGCGGTGACGGAATTCGCGGACCGGCTCCAGCCCACGGCCATACTGGCGGCGCAGACCGGAACAGACGCATTCGATACCACGCGCTTCCAGGGCGCGCCGATCCACGTCTTCGCAATTCCGCTCAAGGACGCGGCCGGTTCCGGGCAAGGCGTGCTGGTGGTGGCGCACGATGTTTCGTACATAGACGAACGCGCCACCGGCCGGCTGGTGCGCTACGGATTCTGGATACTGATCGTGACGTTGCTTGCGGTGATGCTCGTGGTCGGCATGACCTGGTTTGCCTACGAGCGCCCGCTGCACAAGCTGGCGGACTGGATGCGGCGCCTGCGTACCGAGAACGTTTCCGAAGCGCCGCCGCGCGGTCTGCCGTCGGCGCTGCTGCACAGCGAGACCGACCGGCTCGCCGCCTCCTTCCGCGCCGCGCGCTCAACCGGGCGCAGGCTGTCGCAGGCGGCGATGCACGCTGAGCAGGTCTGGACCCGTGACCGGCTGCGCACCCATGCGATCACCGCACTGGGCGAAGACCGCCAGCTTATCGTGGTGAGCAACCGCGAGCCCTACATGCACCAGTTACGCGACGGCGAGCCGCGCATGATTATGCCCGCGGGCGGCCTGGTTACTGCGCTTGATCCGGTGTTGCAGGCCTGCGGCGGCGTATGGATCGCGCACGGCGGAGGCGATGCCGACCGCGAGACCGCGGACGCATCGGGACGGCTCACGGTGCCGCCGGATGACGCGCGCTATACGCTCCGGCGCGTGTGGCTCACGCGCGAGGAGGAGCAGGGCTACTACTACGGCTTCTCCAACGAGGGACTGTGGCCGTTGTGCCACCTGGCGCACGAGCGCCCGGTGTTCCGCGCCGCGGATTGGGACTATTACCGCCAGGCAAACCAGCGCTTCGCCGACGCCGTGATTGAGGAGATCGGCGACGGCAAGGCCGTGGTGCTGGTGCAGGATTATCAGCTTGCCCTGGTGCCGCAAATGCTTAAAGCAGTGCGCCCGGATTTGCGGGTGGGGCTGTTCTGGCACATCCCCTGGCCGAACCCCGAGGCGTTCCGCATCTGTCCGTGGGGCGCGGACATTCTCACCGGTATGCTCGGCGCCGACCTGGTGGGGTTTCATCTGCAGCAGTACTGCAACAACTTCCTGGACACGGTGGATCGCGTGCTCGAGTCGCGTCTCGACTGGGACCACTTCGCGGTCGAGTTCAAGGGGCGCGTATCACAGGTGCGCCCGTTCCCTATCAGCGTGCAGGATTGGGCCGAGCGCAAGGTTCCGGCCGGCGAGGAACTGGCGCGTCAGATCGCGGCGCTCAAGGCGCAGCACAAGCTTGATGGCGCTTACGTCGCGGTAGGCGTGGACCGCATTGACTATACCAAGGGTCTGCCGGAGCGCTTCCGCGCCGTGGGCCGGTTCCTGGAAAAATATCCGCAGTATCGCGGGCGCTTCACGTTCGTGGAACTGGGCGCACCGAGCCGCACGCACCTCCGCCGCTATCGTGACCACATTGCACAACTGGAGGCACTCGCGGACGAAATCAATTGGAAGTATCAGACCAACGGCTGGAAACCCATACACTTTCTGGCATCCCACCATGACGCCAGGACAGTCCATGCATTCCTGCGCATGGCCTCGATGTGCATCGTCAGCTCCCTGCACGACGGCATGAACTTGGTGGCCAAGGAGTATGTCGCCGCCCAGGAATCCGAGGGCGTGCTGATCTTGTCGGAATTCGCGGGCGCGGCGCGCGAGCTCGCCGATGCGATCATCATCAACCCGTATGATACGGAACAGTTCGCCGATGCCATCCGTTACGGCATGGAAATGGACACGGCGCAGAGACGCGCGCGCATGCGCCGGATGCGCCGGACTGTCGAGGAGCATAACATCTACCGCTGGGCCGCCGGCTTTCTTACAGAGCTTGCCGCCACACGCGCGCAGGCGCCGGCCGGCATGGCCGCGGGCGTTGGCGAATCATAATTGTTTTAGACGAAACTATTTGATATAGATCAGGACAGGCCGCGCGGAGTCGGCTATGCTGGGCACGGCGAAGGGAGAACCGGTCATGTCCGTGGCGGGGCTGCTGAAGCGGGACCAGCTTGATGTCTTGATCCAAACACTGCGCGCGCGCGGTTACCGCGTGGTGGGCCCGCGCGCGAAGAGCGGGGCCATTGTTTATGATGAAGTCAGCCGCGCCGACGAGTTGCCCGTGGGACTGGTCAGCGTGCAGGAGCCGGGCCGTTACCGGCTGGAAGATTCCGGGAACGGACGCCTGTTCGATTACGTGCACGGCCCGGAGTCGCTGAAGCGTTTTCTGTTCGCCCCGCAGGAAACCCTGTGGACGGTGGAGCAAAACGGCGAAGTGCGTTTTAAAGAGACGCTGCCGGAGATAAGGCCTCTCGCCGTGATCGGCGCGCGCGCCTGCGATCTTGCCGGAGTGTCGGTGCAGGACCGCACCTTCCTCAAAGGCCGGTACAACGATTTCAGCGATCCCTATTACGCCACGCGGCGTGAAAATCTGTTTATCGTCGCGGTGCACTGCACGCGCTCCGCGGCCACCTGTTTTTGCGCCTCGATGAATACCGGCCCGCGCGCGCGCGAAGGTTATGACATCGCGCTTACGGAACTGGAAGACGCCTTTTTAGTGGGGGCAGGCAGCGCGGCGGGCGAGGCGGTGCTGGCCGATCTGCCCTTGCAGCCCGCGCATGAGGGAGAGATCACGCAGGCGGCGCAGGCGATAGATGCCGCCGCGCGCAGCCAAACGCGCCGCCTGGATACTGAAAATATCCAGGCGCTGCTGTTTAATAATCTTGAGCATCCGCGCTGGGATGATGTGGCGGAGCGCTGCCTGTCGTGCGGCAACTGCACCCTGGTGTGTCCCACCTGTTTTTGTCACCGGGAGACGGATGTCGCCTCGCTGGACGGGAAGGAGAGCGGGCATCAGCGTCAGTGGGATTCGTGTTTCACCCTGGAACACGGCTATCTGCATGGCGCGCAGATCCGCCCGCAGATTCGCCACCGCTACCGTCAATGGCTCACGCACAAGCTCGCCGCATGGATCGAGCAGTTCGGCGTCAGCGGCTGTGTGGGTTGCGGGCGCTGCATTACCTGGTGTCCCACCGGCATAGATTTGATCGAGGAAGTGAACGCCATCCGCCTGCCCGCCGCGCTACGGCGCAGGCACGGCGCCCAACCCGAGGCAAAGACATGAACGCCGTTGCATGGTCCCGCAATCCTTATTTGCCGCATGCGGCGCAGGTGGTCGAGCGGGTGGAGGAGGGGCGTGATATTTTCACCTTGCGCCTGCGTCTGAGTGATGCTGGCGCGCGCGCAGCGTACCGTTTTCAGCCCGGCCAGTTCAACATGCTGTATCTGTACGGCGTGGGCGAGGTGGCGATCTCGATCGTTTCCGACCCCGACGATCCCGGACTGATAGACCATACCATCCGCGCCGTCGGGCGCGTCACTCAAGGGTTACAGCGGCTCAAGGCGGGCGATGCACTGGGGCTGCGCGGCCCGTTCGGACGCGGCTGGCCGGTGGAGGCGGCGCGCGGGCGCAGCCTGCTGTTGATCACCGGCGGCCTGGGCTGCGCGCCCACCACTTCCATGATTCATTACGCGTTGCAGCGCCGCGAGTCGTACGGCGCGCTCACGCTGTGCCACGGCGTGAAGCACCCCGGCGACCTCATTTACGGCGAGCGCATCCAGAGCTGGTGCGCCGCGCCGGACACCCAGGTGCTGCTGACCGCCGACAAGGGCACGCCGGAGTGGCGCGGACGCGTGGGCCAGGTGACGCAGACGCTGGAGGACATAGCCCCGGAGATGTTTAAGGGCGTCGCCATGATGTGCGGGCCGGAGCCGATGATGCGCGCGGTGGCGGAAAATCTGCTGCGCCGGGGCATGGCGCCGGCGGATATTTATCTGTCCCTGGAGCGCAACATGCAGTGCGCCGTGGGGCATTGCGGCCATTGCATGTTCGGCGGAAAATTCATCTGCAAGGACGGCCCGGTATTTTCCTACACAGAAGTGAGTGCGCTGCTGGCGGTAAAGGGGCTTTAACATGACCGGGAGACTGCGCATCGCGGTGCACAAGTTCGCCTCCTGCGATGGCTGCCAGATTCAGTTTTTGAATCTGGAGCAGGATTTACTCACCCTGGCAAGCCGGGCGGAGATCGCGCATTTCACCGAGGCTTCCAGTGTGACGCAGCCGGGCCCTTATGATGTATCTTTCGTGGAAGGCTCGATCTCAACGTCTGCCGATTTGCAGCGCATCCGTGAGATACGCGCCGCAAGCCGGCTGCTCATCACCATCGGCGCGTGCGCCACCGCGGGCGGTTTGCAGGCGTTGCGCAATTGGAAAGATCATGACGAATTTGTGCGCGCGATTTACGCCCGGCCCGAGTATATAGACAGCCTCGCGCGCTCCACGCCCGTCTCGGAACACGTCAAGGTAGACGCGGAACTGTGGGGTTGCCCCATAGATCAGCGGCAATTAAAGCGCGTGCTCAGTGACTTGCTGGCGCGCGTGGCTCCGCGCATACCCGGCGAATCGGTGTGCCTGGAGTGCAAACGCGCGGGCCACGTGTGCGTGCTGGTGGCCAAGGGCGAACCGTGCCTGGGGCCGGTGACGCGCACCGGTTGCGGCGCGCTGTGTCCGCGCTATGAGCGAGATTGTTACGGCTGCTTCGGGCCGCAGGAAGATGGCAACACGCTGGCGCTGGGGCGGCGCTTCCGTGAGCTGGGCCTTTCCGATGAAGACGTCGTGCGCCGGTTGCGGTTCATCAACGGATGGGCGCCCGCCTTCCGCGCGGGCGCGCAGGCTTGGGAAAAATGAACGAAAGGAAATCAACGCGTATGGATATGACGGCGAACAGTATAAAGTCCCTCGACTCCGCGGCGCTTTACCATCCCTGCGCCCTGGATCAACTCGCCTTCCAGACCACCGTCGAACTTGAGGATTTGGCGGAAATCATCGGCCAGGCGCGTGCGCTGGGCGCGGTGCGTTTCGGCGCCGGCATGCGCCGCAGCGGCTACAATATTTTCGTGCTCGGTTCACCGGGCATGGGCAAACACACCTTTGTGCGCGGCCATCTGGAGGCGCGCGCCAGGCAGGAGGCGCCGCCTTCCGACTGGTGTTACGTAAACAACTTCGAGCAGCCCCACAAACCACGCGCGCTGCGTCTGCCCGCGGGGCAGGCCGTCAAGCTGCGCCAGGACATGATGCAGCTGGTGGAGGAACTGCGCAGCGCCATACCCGCCGCGTTTGACAGCGAGGAATACCGCCGCAAGGTCGAGGAAATAAAAAAGGCGTTCAATGAACGCCAGGAGCAGGCGCTCGACGGGCTGGGCAATGAGGCGATGCAGCAGGGCATAGCGCTGCTGCGCACACCGGGCGGCTTTGCCTTCGCGCCGGTGCGCGATAACGAGGTGATCGGCCCGGAGGAATACGACAAACTTCCGGACCGGGAAAAGGAGCGCGTGGAAAAGCTGGTGAGCGTCTTTCAGGAGCGCTTGCAGGGCGTGATCCGCCAGGTCACGCAGTGGCGCAGGGAGCGGCGCGAGAAAATCAAGGCCCTGGACCGGGAAGTCACCATGCACGCCGTGGGTCACCTGATAGACGAGCTGCGCGAGAAATACACGCAGCTGCCCGCGCTGCAGGAATATTTTTCCGCCGTGGAACAGGATGTGATCGAGAACGTGGAGGATTTCCGCCGCCGCGAGGAGCCGCCCGTCACGCTGCTGGGCTTGACCGTCACGGAGCGGCCCTCCCTGCATCGTTACCAGGTGAATGTGCTGGTGGATCACAGCGCCACCCAGGGCGCGCCCGTGGTCAGCGATGACAATCCCGCCTATAACAACCTGATCGGGCGCATCGAGCACAGCGCGCAATTCGGCGCGCTGGTGACGGAGTTTACCCTGATCAAGCCCGGCTCGCTGCACCGCGCCAACGGCGGCTATCTATTGCTCGACATACACAAGGTGTTATCCCAGCCCTTCGTATGGGAATCGCTCAAGCGCGCTCTCTATGCGCGCGAAATCCGCATCGAATCACTGGGGCAGATGTACAGCCTGATCAGCACGGTGTCACTGGAGCCGGAACCCATTCCGCTGGAGGTAAAGATCGTCCTGTTCGGCGACAGGCTGTTTTACTATCTGCTGTATGAATATGATCCGGAATTCAGCGAGCTGTTCAAGGTCGCGGCGGATTTCGAGGAGACGCTGGAGCGCAGCGCGGAAAATCATCTGCTCTACGCCAGGATGATCGCCACCCTGGCGCGCAAGGAAAATATGCTGCCGTTTGAGCGCGGCGCGGTGGCGCGGGTCATCGAGCACAGCGCGCGCGTCGTCGAGGACGCGGAAAAGCTGTCCACCCACATGCAGCGGGTCGCGGACGTGATGCGTGAAGCGGATTACTGGGCGCGCGAGGCGGGGCGCGAAAACGTCGCGGTGGCGGATGTGCAGCGGGCCATCGAGGCGGAGCGCCACCGCGGCGGGCGCTTGAAGGCCGAAGTGCAGGAAGAAATCCTGCGCGGCACGCTGCTGATTGACACCCAGGGAACGTCAGTCGGACAGGTCAACGGGCTTTCCGTGCTGGAGCTTGGCGCGCACAGCTTCGCCCAGCCGACGCGCATCACCGCCACGACCCGCCTGGGCGAGGGCGAGTTCATCAACATCGAACGCGAGGTGAAGCTCTCCGGCGCCATCCATTCCAAGGGCGTGTTGATCCTGTCGTCGTTCCTGGCCGCGCGTTACTCCAAGGACAGGCCGCTGTCGCTCACTGCGAGCCTGGTGTTTGAGCAATCGTACGGCATGGTCGAGGGCGACAGCGCTTCACTCGCCGAACTGTGCGCGCTGCTGTCCAGCCTGGCCGGGATTCCGGTCAAGCAGTCCCTGGCCGTGACCGGCTCGGTGAATCAATTCGGCCAGGTGCAGGCGATAGGCGCGGTGAACGACAAGATCGAGGGATTTTTCGATGTCTGCAAGGCGCGCGGCCTGGCCGGCAGCCAAGGGGTGCTGATACCCGTCTCGAATGTGAAAAACCTGATGCTGCGCGAGGACGTGGTGCAGGCTGCGGCGGCGGGGCAGTTCCATATTTATCCGGTCGAGACCATAGATCAGGCGATAGAGATGCTGACGGGTGTGGCCGCCGGCGCGCCTGACAAGGAGGGCAAGCTGCCGCCGGGCACCGTCAATTATCTGGTCGCGGTGAAATTATATGAACTTGCGCTGCTGCGTCAGGAGTTCGGCGAAGGTGCGAAGGGCGGGAAGCAGAAAAATGGAGAAGACGACGATGAGGAAAATGAGGGAGGGTAAGCCGTCAGTCCTTATATGAGTAGTGAACGCCGCATTGAAGTTCCGGTATTGACGCGCGTGGAAGGCGAAGGCGCGCTCCACGTGCACATTGACGGAACGCGCGTGGCGGATTTGCGGCTGAATATCTTCGAACCGCCGCGTTTCTTCGAAAAATTCCTGGAGGGCCGGAGCTGGAAGGAAATCCCGGACATGGTGGCGCGCATCTGCGGCATCTGTCCAGTGGCCTATCAGATGAGCGCGGTGCACGCCATCGAGACGGCCTTCGGCGCCCGGATTACGCCGGCCATTCGCCGCCTGCGGCGCCTGTATTATTGCGGCGAATGGATGGAGAGCCACAGCCTGCATATCCATCTTCTGGCCGCGCCGGATTTTTTAGGCTATTCCGACGCCATGGCGCTGGCGCAGGATCAGCCCGGCATCGTGCGCCGCGGGCTGCGACTGCAAGGCCTGGGCAACGCCATCCTCGGCATGATGGGCGGACGCTCGGTGCATCCGGTCGGCGCGCGCGTGGGCGGCTTTTACCGCGCGCCGGATCAAGCCGAGGCGGCGGCCCTGCTGGCGCGCCTGCGGGCGGCGGCGCAGGATGCGGAAGATCTGGTGCGCTGGACGGCGGATCTCAAGCTGCCGGCCGTTGCGCGTCAGGCGCCTTTCGTGTCGCTGCGCCACGAATCGGACTACCCCATGAACGAGGGCGCCATCGTTTCCAGCGAGGGATTGAATATTTCCGCGGCGGAATTTGATGCGCATATGGTGGAGCACCAGGTGCCGCACTCCACCGCGTTGCACGCGCTGATCAACGGCAAACCGTATTGGGTGGGGCCGCTGGCGCGCGTCAACAATAATCTGGATCATCTGCCGCCGCGCACCTTGCGGCTGGCCGAGGGTACAGGCATCCACTGGCCGAGCACCAATCCCTATCACAGCATCGTGGCGCGTGCGCTGGAAATTCATTTCGCCCTGCACGAAGCCGTTGCCATTCTGGAACAGTACACGCCGCCCGATAAACCGTTTGTGGAGATCATCCCGCGCGCGGGTGTGGGCGCGTGGTGCACCGAGGCGCCGCGCGGAATTTTATGGCAGCGCTATGAGATGGATGATGGGGGGCTGGTGAAAAAATCACGCATCGTGCCTCCCACCAGCCAGAATCAGGCGCAGATGGAGGCCGATTTGCGCGCCTCCGTCGAGGAAAACCTGTGTTTGCATGATGATGAACTGCGCGCGCGGCTGGAAGCAGGGATACGCAATTATGACCCGTGTATTTCCTGTTCCACACACTTTTTAAATCTCACACTGAAGCGCACATGATCCGCGTCATCGGTCTCGGTTCACCGTGGGGTGACGATCAGACAGGCTGGCTGGTGGCGCGGGCCTTGCGCGGCTTGTTTGATGATCAACTCGTCGAGGTGAGCGTGCTGGACCGCCCCGGCCCGGCGCTGCTCGAACACTGGCGCAAGGAGGACAGCGTGTTGCTGCTCGACGCCGTGCGCGGCGCGGGCGAGGAGGGCAGCCTCTATTACCTGGAAGGAGACGGGATCGCGCGCCTGGCGGACGCCGCCTTGTCGAGCCACAACCTGGGCGTGGCGGAATGCGTGGCGCTGGCGCGGTCGCTCGACGCCATGCCGGAGCGTTTGTGTCTGCTGGGCCTGGAGATCGGCCCTATCCGGCCGGAGGATACCACCTTCATGGTGGAGCGCTATCTTCCCCAATGGACCGAAGCCGCCTGCGCCAAGATAACAGCATGGTTACGCGACCCCCGTCCGCGCAGCGCTGCACTGGAGACGGCGGCCATATGGAATGACTAATGGTTCTTGCCGGCGGGGCGGAGACGCTGAAAATTGATCTATATCAAGGCGCGAAAGACGCAGCCTTTTAATACTTTATATAAAGCTGCGCGTGGTAGATGGATGTACCGCCATTTTTCAAATACGAAATATTTGAAAAATGAAGCAAAGCAAAAATCACATTTTTTGCCTTGCGTGGTTGATAAAGTCCTGGACGGACTTTATCAACACCCTGTTAGGTTGCGTTGTAACCGGGTATTTTCCCGCTAAATGAAGGAGGAACAGACCATGGCTAACGAAACGAAACAAGTTGCCGCCAAGGGGCAGGAGGTTCAAAAGGCCGCCCCCATGCATATCATGAGCCCGTTCGAGGAAATGGAGCAGATATTTGAAAGAATGTTTCCGCGCGGCTGGATGCGTCCCTTAAGCTGGGCGCGGCCGCTGTGGGGCGATTTGACGGGCGAGTTCATGCCGCGCGTGGACGTCGTGGATCGGGATGATGAAATCCTGGTGCGCGCCGAGCTTCCCGGCGTGGATAAGAAGGACCTGGATGTGTCCATGACGGAAAACAGCGTCACCATCAAGGGCAGCGCCCGGCGCGAGGAAAAAGAGGAAAAGGGCGAGTATTGCCGCTGCGAGATTATGCACGGGGCGTTTACGCGCACGATAGCCTTGCCGGCGGAAGTGGACGACGCCAGGGCCAAGGCGGTATTCAAGGACGGATTGCTGGAGTTGACCATCCCCAAACGGGAAAAGGCCAAGCGCCACAGCATCACGATACAGTAATTGAACTTGGGCGAAATGAGGAGGAGCGCGGAATCAGCGCGCTCCTCCTGTTTCGGATAAAACAGGGCGGGCGCCATGCAGAGGGATCTGGTCAAGCAGCTTCTCTACGACATGCTTCTGGCGCGCCGCTTCGAGGAGGCCGCGGCGGAGCAGTATACCCAGGGCAAGGTCGCCGGCTTCCTGCACCTCTATCCCGGCGAAGAGGCGGTGGCGGTGGGCAGCCTGCGCGCCGCTGAACCGGGCGACTACGTGGTCAGCACCTACCGCGAGCACGTGCATGCCTTGATGCGCGACGTTCCACCCGGCGCCGTCATGGCGGAGATGTTCGGGCGCGCCACCGGTTGTTCCGGCGGTTACGGAGGCTCCATGCATCTATTCAGCGCCGAGCATCGCTTCCTCGGCGGCTACGCCATTGTGGGCGAGACGTTTCCGGTGGCCATCGGCGCCGGCTACTGGCTGGCGATGAACCGCTCTCCGGATGTGGTGCTGTGCTTTTTCGGCGAGGGCGCGGCCAACCAGGGCACGTTTCACGAGTCGCTCAACATGGCGGCGCTGTGGAAATTGCCGGTGCTGTTCATCTGCGAAAACAATCACTATCAGATCGGCACCGAGGTGCACCGCCAGGCCGCAGTGGTGGAGGTATACAAGCGCGGTTGCGGCAACGGCGTGCCCGGCAGGCGCGTGGACGGGATGGACGTGCTCGCGGTGCATCAAGCCGCGCGCGACGCCCTGGAACAGGTGCGCGGCGGCAACGGCCCGTTTCTTCTGGAGTGCGACACCTACCGCTTCCGCGGCCATTCCATGGCCGACGGCGGCGCCTACCGTTCAGCGCTGGAAGTCGCCGAACTCAAGGCGCGCGACCCGCTGCTCAATCTGCGCAACCGGGCGCTGGAAAACGGCTGGTTGAACGAAGAGGACATCGAAGCCCTGCATCAGAAGGCGCACGGCGTAGTCGAGGAGGCGATACGCTTCGCCGGGCAAAGCCCCGCGCCGGATGATCTCTACCAGGGCGTTTACCGGCGGCCGCTCGATCTCTACGCGGGCCGCCCGTGAAACGCGCCGCGCCGCAGGAAAACGCCGGTCTTATCGCCCCCGCCAAGGCGCGCTCCGAACTCATGGTGTGGGAGGCGCTCAATATCGCGCTCGATCAGGCCTTGGCCGCGGACGACGCGGTGTTCATCATGGGCGAAGACGTAGGGCTGTACGGCGGCAGCTATCGCGTCACGCAAGGTCTGTACGCCAAGTACGGCGAATGGCGCGTGCGCGATACGCCGATTTCAGAAAACAGTTTTACCGGCCTCGGCGTGGGCGCGGCATTGGTAGGCGGCCGCCCGGTCATCGAAATCATGACCGTCAACTTCGCGCTGCTCGCCCTGGACGCCATCATCAACATGGCGGCCAAGCTGCGCTACATGTCCGGCGGGAAACTGCGCGTGCCGCTGGTGGTGCGCATGCCGGGCGGCGTCGCCAGACAGCTCGCCGCACAGCACTCGCAACGCCTGGAGCACACCCTGATGAACGTGCCCGGCCTGCGCATCGTCGCGCCCGGCACGGCGCAGGACTCCTACTGGCAACTGACTCAAGCCGTGCGCGACGACGACCCCATCATCGTGCTGGAGCATGAGCTGCTCTATTTCAAAAAGGGGCCGTTTGATATTCACGCCGAGGCTCCGCCCATGCACGGCGCCGCCGTGCGCCGAGCGGGCGCGCACGTCACCCTCATCGCCTGGCACCGCATGGTGGACGTGTGCCTGCAAGCCGCCGACAAGCTCGCCAGCGAAGACGACATCGCCGCCGAGGTGATAGATTTGAGAAGCCTGAAGCCCATAGACTTGCCGCTGCTCACCGCCTCCCTCAAAAAAACCCACCGCGCCATCGTGGTGGAAGAAGACTGCAAATTCGCCGGCGCAGGCGCGGAAATCGTGGCGGCGCTGCAAGAAGCGGCGTTTTACGAGCTCGACGCGCCCATCGCGCGCGTCGCGGGTGCGGACGTGCCCACACCCTATAACGGCGATCTCGAAGCCGCTTCCATCCCCGACGCTGACGCCGTGACCTTGGCGGTGCGCCGTATGGTCGGTGCGCGCGAAGAGTAGTGCGGCTGATTGGCCTCATTCGCTTATTGTTTGCCGCGCCTCGCCAGAGTATCTTGGCGGTAAAAGAGCGCCAATTGCCGGTAAACCGCCGGATACATCTGCTGCACTTTGTGCGGCATGGTGAAGAACGCTTCACTCACGACTGCGAAGAACTCCGCCGGACTTTCCGCGGCGTAGGAGTCAATCTCCGTCTCGTCGCCTGCATCCAGCCGCATGCAAAAATCGGCGTAAGCCGCGCCGAATGCAGCGCTCCAGGCCGGCCGGCTCATCTCCGCATGCAACTGCGGAAAGCCATTGGCCTCGCCGTTGCGCATATCGAGCTTGTGGGCGAATTCGTGAATCACCACGCTGTAGCCCGGCGCCGTCTCGCGGCCGGCGGCGTCCGCCCACGACAGAATGACCGGCCCATGAGGCCACGATTCACCACTGAGCGGATCGTGCACACGATGTACAACGCCCGTCTCGTCCTCGTATTCATGGTCGGGAACAAATTCATCCGGGTAAACGATGATTTCCACCCAGTCGTCGTAATAGTCAAGATCGAGATTCAGAATAAGGATGCAGGCCTGCGCAGCGATCATCACGCGCATTTCATCGGTGAGCGCCAGTTCGCCCGCCGTACTGAATTTCTTATCATGCAAAAACAGCACAACCCAGGCGCGCAACCGGCCAAGCTCGTCTTGAGTCAAGTCTTGCAGAAAGACAAACCGCTCCAGCACGCGCCGCCATATTCCATCCGGCAACGAGCGGCGCTGCAAAATACGGCGACGCCGCCACGATTTTAAACTCAAGAACATGCGGGATGCCTAAAGCGCGAAGAATAATCGAGTGGGATATTGATAGGGGCCTTGAATGTAAGGTTTTCAGCAAATGCGCGGCAGGGGGTCGTCTTCCAGTTCTTCCAGGGTGCGTCTGCCGCTGATGGCGGTTTCCAGGGTTACACGTGGCGGGTTGCCGGTTACGCGTCCGATGATGGTTGCCTGCTTGCCTAACGGCAGGGCGCGCCAGGCAGCGAGCGCCGCTTGTGCCTGATCGGGGGCGATGACTGCCACCACGCGGCCTTCGCAGGCGAGATAGAGCGGGTCGTAGCCGAGCATGTCGCACACCGAACGCACGGCGGGATTGACGGGGATGGCGGCTTCTTCAAGCTGGATGCCCAGGTGGGTTGCGCGGCGAATGTCATGCAGCACGGTGGCGAGTCCGCCGCGCGTGGGGTCGCGCATGAAGCGTAACCCTGAAAAGGCGAGCAGGGCGCGGGTGAGGGGGAGCACGCAGGCCATGTCGGACTGGATATTGCCGCGCAGCCCGAACTGTTCACGCGCGAGCAGCACGGCCACGGCGTGATCGCCCACCGGGCCGCTGACCAGTATCGCATCACCCTCACTGATCTGCTTCATGCCCAGCCGCACGCCCGGCGCGCGCACGCCCACGCCGCTGGTGGAAAGATACAGGCCGCCGCCCGCGCCGCGCGGCACGACCTTGGTGTCGCCCGCCACCACGCGCACCCCGGTTTCCCGCGCGCTGCGCGCGAGGCTGGCGATAATGCGCTGGAGTTGCGCAACTTCCATGCCTTCTTCAATCAGCGCGTTGAGGGTGAGATAGAGCGGCGTTGCGCCAGCCACCGCCAGGTCGTTCACCGTACCGTGCACGGCGAGCGCCCCGATGTCGCCGCCTGGAAATTCCAGCGGCTGCACGGTGAAACCGTCCGTGGTGAGCATGATCTCGCCCTCCGGCATCGGCATCGGCACGGCATCGGCGTCAATGTCGAGCAGCGGATTGGCCAGGTGATGCGCGAACAGGTGTTCGATGATCTCGCGCATGTAGCGCCCGCCGTTGCCGTGGGCGAGGCTGATGTGGGTGTCTTGCATCAGTTGTTCAATCGGGCGCATGCTTCGATAATCTGGCCGTAGCTGATGCTACCGTCATTGCACGGCACGCGTTGTGGAAGATGAACCTCAAAGCCGTCATTTTGGAGTAGCGCCATCGCCTGCTCCGTAAGCATGCGGTTTTGAAACACGCCGCCGCTTAAACCTACGTGATTGATATCATGCTCGCCACGCAACACGCGCGCCTGCTGTAACAGGGTCTGGGCGAGACTGGCGTGAAAAATCGCGCTGCGTTGACTGGCGCTGAGCGTATCATCAAGCAGATAAGGCATCAGCGGCGCCCAGTCGGTTTGCCAAATTCCGCGCGCATTACGCTGCAACGGCAGCGTGACGGGTTGCGCGATTTCACCGCTGATGGCCTCCAGATACATCGGTCCTTGTCCTTCAAAGCTGGTCTCGATAGCCAAGCCGAGCAGGGCCGCCGCTCCGTCAAACAATCGTCCTGCCGCGCTGGTTTGCGGGCTGTTGATCCGCCGCTGCCAGGCGTGTTGTAGCAGCGCTGTGTCTTCAGGGCAAGCGCGCCAGGTGTAGCCTGTTTCCCAGCACAACGCCAACGCGCTGCGCCACGGTTCGCGCGCGGCCTTGTCTCCGCCCGGCAAATGAAACGGACGCAGGGTCGCCGCGCGCCGCCAGTTTCCAGGCGCCCCCAGCAGGGCCTCGCCGCCCCACAGGGTCCCGTCTTCACCCAATCCTGCGCCATCCCAGGTGAACAGCAGCCAGTTTTCGACCTCGGGGAATTCACCTGCCAGCACGGAGGCGTGCGCGTGATGATGCCATACCGGGATGACGGGCAGGTTCGTGCGCTTCGCCCAGCGCGTGTTGGCATAACCGGGGTGCGCGTCGCAGATCAATATTTCTGCGCGTATGCCGTAAAGCGCTTGCAGATCGGCGATGACCTGTTCAAATACGTCCAGGCTGCGGGCACTGCCGAGATCGCCGATGTGAGGCGAGATCACCACGCGATCATTCCACGCCAGCGCGACGGTGTTTTTGATATGCGCGCCGCAGGCCAGGATGGGGTGGGGCAGGGTAAAGGGCAAGGGGAGTTCCAGCGGGGCCAGCCCTCTGCCAGGGCGCAGCACACGTGGTTTGCCGGCGATGACGCGCACTACGGCATCATCGGCGGGGCGGGCGATGGGGCGGTTGTGGTGCAGGAACGTATCAGCCACGTGCGCGAGACGCGCCTGCGCTTCGCCGTTATCCGTGAGCACCGGCTCGCCGCTGACATTGGCCGACGTGGCCACCAGCGGCGCGCCGAAATCCTCCAGAAGGATGTGATGCAGCGGACTGTACGGCAGCAGCGCGCCGGTTTCATTCAGCCCCGGCGCGATGTACCGGGACAATCCGGACTGTGAATGTTTTTTTACCAGCACGATGGGGCGCGCCTGGTCAAGCAAGGCTTGTGATTCGGCGGCGCCGATGCGCGCGTGGTTGCGCACGCCGTCCAATCCGTCTTCGCCCCCCAGCGGAAACATCACCGCGAGCGGCTTATGCGGCCGCGGCTTGCTGGCGCGCAGCCGCTGCACGGCGGAGTCGCTGCGCGCATCGCACATCAGATGGTAGCCGCCGATGCCTTTGACGGCCACAATCCTGCCCTCACGCAATGCGGCCACGCATGCAGCCAGCGCGGCTGGCGTTTCATCAACCGGTGTTTCACTGGGCGCATGGAAAGATAGTTGTGGCCCGCACGCGGGGCAGGCCAGCGGCTCGGCGTGAAAACGCCGGTCGCGGGGGTTGTCGTATTCTTTCCTGCACTCCGCGCATAATGTAAAGGCCGCGAGCGTGGTATTGACGCGGTCGTAGGGCAGCGCGTGGATCACCGTATAACGCGGTCCGCACTGCGTACAATTGATGAAGGGATAGCGATAGCGCCGGTCGGCGGGGTCTTGCAATTCGGCCAGGCAATCCGCGCACAGAAAATAATCCGGCGGCAGATGGATGGAATCGGCTGCGCCGGTAAGGCTGGGCAGAATGCGGAAGGTCGCAGAATCCTGTGTCAGAGCGAGATGTTCACAAGAGAGGATTTCAGCTTTGGCGAGGGGCGGCGCTTCACTCAGCAGTGCGTGAGCGAAGCGCTCTAATCCGGCGCTATGGCCCTCTGCTACAATCTCCACCCGGCCGGAGAGATTTCTTACCCAGCCGGATAGGTTATAACGCTGTGCAAGGCGGTACACAAAAGGGCGGAAGCCCACGCCTTGCACGCGTCCGCCGAGCAGCCAGCGCCTAGACTGACGCGAGGGCGCAAACGGCGGCGGGGATGACATGAGGGGTGTGTGCATTTATGATGCGCGGCAGGGTGTCCGAAAACTCACATAAACCGGATCATGAAGATCAAACCTGAGAGCGTGCTCGATAACATCCAGTCCTCCTTGACGGCCCTGGCCCACGCGCTGGAGTTTCAAAGGCGCGTGGCGCGAGTGGGTTTCGATTGGCCGCAGGTGGAACAGGTGCTGGGCAAGATCGAGGAAGAATTGCGCGAGATCCGCCATGAAATCGCGCAACGCGCCGGCCATGACCGGCTGGAGGACGAGATCGGCGACCTGCTGTTCGTGTGCGTGAATCTGGCGCGGCATCTCGATGTTGACCCGGAAGCCGCGCTGCAACGGGCCAACGCCAAATTCGAGCGCCGCTTCCGGCGCATCGAGGCGCTGCTCGCCGGGCGCGGCCGCAAACCGCACGAGTCCACGCTGGAGGAGATGGATGCCTTGTGGAATCATGCGAAATCAGAAGAGCGGTAGCGCGCTGCGCGCGGGTGTTTCCACTCGCGCCGGGGAAAACGCCTGTTCCAGCTCCTGCATGAGCCGCTCCGGCTGATCTGCGTATTTCGGCGAAAAATGAAACGGGATGACCCTCTTCGCATTGGCCGCGCGCGCCAATGCGCCCGCCTGACGCGCGGTGAGGTGATATTTTTCCATCGCGTGCGCGGCGTCTTCCTCCAGAAAGGCGCATTCGATGAACAGCAGGTCGGCGTCTCGCGCCAGCTCCACGATGCGCCTTGCGTTTTCCGGATGATAGATGACATCGGTGACGTAAGCCACTTTCTGTCCCGGCACGATGCGCAGAATGTTGGTTTTGAGCAGGCCGAGCGGCAGGTATTTTTCCCGTTTGCCGTCCGCCCCGCGCCACTGCACGGCGAGCGGCGTATCGTCCGCCGCGCCGCTCAGCACCGCATGCTTTAAATCCTTGAGCCACGGCCCGACGGCCAGCCCCTGCGCCTGCAAGCGGTTTTTCCACACGTTGACGTGCTGCTTTTCCTCCAGGGCAAAGGCGAGACACGCGGTCTTGTGATCCAAAAACGCCACAAGCACGCGAAAAGCGGGATCATCAACCAGCACATTGCCGGCGATGGCGGACGAGCGTGTTCGCTCACGCTGGAAACCGTGTCGGCAGTGAAATTCAATGGCATCGAGCCGCCCACCGGGGTGGGCTTCAAAAACCTCCAGTGTAAAATCAGCGGGATAATTCTGCACCAGATTCCAGGTATAGGCGGCGAGCTTGTGATGGACCTGCTCGATGAATCCGGGCGGTCCGTACAGGCTGAGTTTTTTGTCCCTGCCCAGGCAAATGCGCAACAATTGGTCGAAACCCATGAAGTGATCCATATGGGTGTGTGAAACAAACACATGGCTCAGGCGCAGAATCTTGCGTGGCGCAAGCGCACGCAGGTCGCCCAGATCAAACAGCAGCGCGTGCTTTTCAAACAAGAATTCCACGTACAGACCAGGGTCGCCGAATGGATCATTCACCAGTTGCGGATGAAAAATCGGGCGCATGCCCTTACACCGTTTCGGTTTCAGTGCGCGCGCCGCCCGCCCACCAGATGCGGCAGGCCCCTTCGTCGGAGACCATGCACGGGCCGACGGGGGTGCGCGGCGTGCAGGCGCGGCCGTAGAGTTTGCACGCGTTCGGATAAATCCTGCCCAGCACCACCTTGGCGCAGTCGCAGCCGGGCGGCATTTCACCCATGCGTTTGCGGGTGGTGTCGGAACGGGAGGAAAAACGCCGGCGCGCGTCTTTTTCCAGAAGGTGCTCTTTAAGCGCAAATCCCGATGCGGGAATCATGTCGATTCCGCGCCACATGGCGTCAGTCACGTGCATGGTTTCGGCAATATATCTTTGCGCGCCGCTGTTGCCGCCCGGCAACACCACTTCGGGATAACAATTGTCGAGAAAACATTCACCCTCGCCGATCTGGCGCAGCGTGGAATAAATCGCGGCGAGCAGCGTTTCGGGCGTGAAGCCGCCAATCGCGGCGGGGATACGATGTTTATCCGCCACGAAGCGCCATTCCTCAGGCCCCATGATGGTGGATACGTGGCCGGGCGCGATGAGCGCGTCGAAGCCGGGTCTGCCTCCGGCAAGCAGCATCGCCACCGCGGGCCAGGTCAGCCGTCCGGAGAGCAACAGGAACAGATTGTCCGGCGTGCCCTGCGCCAGCATCGCGGCCACCGGCGCCATGGTGGTCTCGAATCCAGCGGCGAAGAACACGACCGCGCGCCGTGGATTGTCACAGGCGATTTGCACCACCTCGGCGGGCGAGGCAACGGGGCGGACGTCGGCGCCCGCGGCCCTGGCCTGTTCCAGGGAACGGATGTCTCCCTTGGGCGCGTTTACCGGCACGCGCAGCATGTCGCCGAAGGCGCACACGATGACATTTTTCTTGCGCGCAAGCTGGATGGCCTCGTACACGTCTTCCTCGGGACATACGCACACCGGGCAACCCGGGCCAGGGATAAGTTCGATGTCGGAGGGAAGCGCGTGACGCAATCCGCTCAGCGTGATGGTGCGCTCATGTCCGCCGCATACGTTCATGATGCGCACCTTACGGTGCAGCGGCAGTGCGCGGATTTTTTCCAGCCAGGCCTGGGCGGAGAGGGGGGTCATGCGTGGTTGAGCGCGGCGGAAAACTCAACGCCGGAATGAGCCGGAGCGGACGCTTTGCGCGCATGTCCGCGCAGCCAATCAAGCCAGGGTTCGAGGCCGGTCATTTTTTTGGAGGAGAGCGGCCACAGCGGCGCGGGATTGGCGAGCTGGCGCAGGCGCCGCTCCGCCTGCGCCGGGTCGAAATCATCCAGATGCGGCAGCAGATCGGTTTTGGTCAGCAGCACCAGGTCCGCGGCGCGGAACATCACCGGATACTTGGCCGGTTTGTCGTCTCCCTCGGTGACCGAGAGCAACACCACGTTGCGGTGCTGGCCCAGATCAAAGCCCGCCGGGCACACCAGGTTGCCGACGTTTTCGATGAATACGATGTCAATCCCGGCCAGATCAATTTGATGCAGTGCGCGATGCACCATGTGCGCGTCCAGGTGACAAGCGGCGCCGGTGGTGATCTGCACCGCCGGTACGCCCCGAGCGCGGATGCGTTCGGCGTCGTTTTCCGTTTCCAGGTCGCCCTCGATCACGGCAAGCCGCATTTGATCGCGCAGCGCTTCGATGGTCGCTTCCAGCAGCGCCGTCTTGCCCGCGCCGGGTGAGGACATCAGATTCACGGCCAGCACGCCGTGAGCGCCGAAATGCGCGCGGTTGTGCGCGGCTTGCGTGTTGTTCTCCGCGAGCAGATGATTGAGTGTGGAAAGGACATGAGTCTCCGTCTCGATGGGCCGATAGATGAGGCCTCGACCGGCTGGCGTGACGGCGCATCCGCAGGTATTACACATAAGCCGTTTCCTCCTGTTTTGAGGGGGCGTGATCGCCGCCCACGAGTTCCACGCTCACCAATTGCATTTCGTTACCGCTGATGAGTTGTGTGCGCCAGCCGCCGCACCGGGCGCAGGTGAGATGCTGGATCGCCGCCGCGCTTTCCGCGCCGCACTGCTCGCAGCGCACGCGGACCGGCGCGTGCAGCGTTGTCAGGCGCGCCGCTTCAGCCAGCGTGCCCGCGCGCGCCGCGTAAAAGGCCTGTTCCAGCAGTTCAGGCGCCACGCCTGAGAGCGGGCCGATTTGCACGGTGACGCGCGCAATCGCCCGCGCCCGGTGCTGTTTCGCCAGCGTCTCGACTTGCCTGATGAGTGATTGGCAGATGGACAGTTCATGCATGAGAACCGCCCTCCCGCTCCGCGGACTGCATCTCATCGTAAAGCTGCCACGCCGAGCGCGCCTCATGCGGAGTGATTTTCTGGATGGCGTAGCCCACGTGCACCATCACGAAATCGCCCGCCGCGAGCGGTGTTTCCTGCATCAGAAAAAGGTTCACTGAACGCTCCACGCCGTTGGCGTTGCAACGCGCGGTGTGCGCGTGAATGTCCATGATCTGCATGGGAATCGCCAGGCACATGCGGCTCTCCAGTAGGGCGCGTGCTTTCAATTCTATAGCGCGTTTGTCTGTCTCGCCAGTCATTGTTGCCCTGCTTTGCGCTAGATCAAACAAATACCGGGCGTGGCTGTGCTAGGGTTAATCTTGGAATGAATTACGCCTATTTTGACCACGAGGCCGATATCGGCATTACCGGTTACGGGGAAACGGTGGAAGAAGCCTTTGTCGCGGCCGCGCAAGCGATGTTTGCCGTCATGGCGGACACCGCCTTGGTACGCGATGCGCAGCGCATCGAATTCAGCTTCACCGAGTCCGACACCGAGCTGGCGTTGGTCACCTGGCTGAATCGCCTGCTCACTGAGGCGCAGACTCAGGGTCTGGCATTGGGGCGTTTTGAATTGCACAAGCAGGGCGAGCAATGGCAGGCGCAGGCCTGGGGCGAGCCGTGGCGCGAGGATTTGGAGCGGGGCGTGGAGGTAAAAGGAGCGACGCTCACCATGCTCTCGGTTACGCGCAACAACGGACGCTGGGAGGCGCGCTGCGTGGTGGATGTTTGAAAAACGCATATGGATATACGGCGCTTGGAGAAAATAGACGACTACCGCTGGAGCGTGCCGCTCGCCGCCGGCGAGCAGCGCGCGCCGGTATGTCTGTATGGCAGCGAGCCGCTGCTGGCCAGCATGGACGATAAGGTGCTGGAGCAGATCACCAACGTCGCCAAGCTGCCCGGTCTGGTGGGCGCCGCGATGACCATGCCGGACGCGCACTGGGGTTATGGCTTCCCCATCGGCGGCGTGGCGGCGTTTGACGCCGAGCAGGGCGGCATCATCTCCGCGGGCGGCGTGGGTTTCGACATTTCCTGCGGCATCCGTTGTCTGCGCACCAATCTCGATCTGCCCGCGGTCACGCCCAGGTTAAAGGACCTGGCCGACGCCCTGTATCACACTATCCCGGCGGGCGTGGGCGAAGAAGGGCGGCTCAAGCTCGCCCCGGCGCAGCTGGATAAAGTGTTGCAAGGCGGCGCGCAATGGGCGGTCAATCAGGGCTATGGCGTGCCGGAAGACCTGGACTATGTGGAAGAAAACGGCTGCGTGGCGGGCGCCGTGGCGGAGAATGTCTCGGATCACGCCAAGAAGCGCCAGCGCGGCGAGATGGGCACGCTGGGGTCGGGCAACCACTATCTGGAGGTGCAGGTGGTGGAACGTGTTTACGACCAGCCGGCCGCGCAGGCTTTTGGTCTGCGCGAAGGCCAGATCGTGGTGTCCATCCACTGCGGCTCGCGCGGACTGGGGCATCAGATCGGCACCGAATATCTGGTTTCGCTCGCCAAGGCCGCCGCGCGTCTGGGAATTTCCCTGCCGGATCGCGAACTGGCCTGCGCGCCGATCCTGTCGCCCGAAGGGCAAGAGTACATCGGCGCCATGAACGCCGCCATCAATTGCGCGCTCGCCAACCGCCAAATCCTTACGCACCTCACGCGCGAGGTATTCGCGCGCGTGCTGCCCGATGCCATGCTGGAAACGCTGTTTGATATATCGCACAACACCTGCAAGGTGGAGCAGCATAAAGTGAACGGCAGGCAGCGCATGCTGCACGTGCACCGCAAGGGCGCGACGCGCGCCTTCGGCCCCGGGCACCCCGCCATTCCCGAACGCTATCGCAACACAGGGCAGCCGGTCATCATCGGCGGCAGCATGGGCACCGGCTCCTACGTGCTGGCGGGCACGGCGGAGAGCGAGATCAAGGCCTACTCTTCCGCCAGCCACGGGGCGGGGCGTTCCATGAGCCGCCATCAGGCGCTGCGTCATTGGCGCGGACGCGAGCTGATTGACGAGCTGGCAGAGCGCGGCATCCTGATCCGCACCCGTTCCATGCGCGGCGCGGCGGAAGAGGCGCCGGGCGCGTATAAGGACGTGGACCTGGTGGCCGAGGCGACGGAAAAGGCCGGTCTCGCCCGGCGCGTCGCTTTCCTGCGCCCTAGGGCGTGCGTCAAAGGCTGAGGCGTTCAAACGGTGATACTGGCGGCAAAAAATTGCCTGCGCCTGGCGCGTAAAATCGCGCGCCATAAGCGTTGCCGGCTGTTGAACTATGAAGTCAGGCAATTCGCCGACGGTGAATATTATTTCCGGCTTGAATTTTCAAAAAAACCCGCCCCGGTCATATTGCTGGGCAACATCACGCCCGCGCCTTACTCGTTGTTTGAGCTGCTGGCGCTGGCGCAGGCCCTGCAGGACAGCGGTATCGCCATCGCCACGCTGTGCATTCCCTATCTCGGCTACAGCCGCCAGGATCGTCAATCGGAAAAAGGCGAGGCGGTGCTGGCGCGCATGATGGCTGGGATCGTCAACCGCATTCCCGCGCGGCGCAGGGTGTTTGTGGACCTGCACAGCGCCGCGCTGCGCGCCGTGCTGGCTCCCCATGCGGAGCTGACTTGCCTGCCGGACATGGTGCGGCGCGGCGTTGCGCAAAAAGCGGATATCGTTGCCGCGCCCGATGAAGGTGCGCGGCGGCGCGCGGAGAGTGTGGCGCAAGGCCTGCCCGTCATCACCATCCCCAAGCGGAGACCTGGGCACGATATCGTCGCGCGCGGCGAGGCGTGCTATCCGGTAGCGGGGAAAAGGGTGCTGATGGTGGATGACATGATAGACACCGGACGCACCATCGCCTCCGCCGCGGCGCTGTTGAAACGACAGGGCGCCAAGTCTATTACGGTGGCCGCGACGCACGCGATCTTCTCTGCACCGAGCCGCGCCATTCTGGCCAAGGCCCCGATAGACGGGATTTTGGTGAGCGACACACTCGATACTCCGGTTCCACGCGCGGTGCGTGTGGTCAGCATCACCCGCCAGCTTGCCAGCGTGCTGTAACGATGTGCGCCTTGTCAGCCTGACAGGAGGATAACATGATATTTAAAAACCGCAGTGAAGCCGCGCGGCTTCTTGCCGAGAAACTCGCTCATTACCGGGGCATGAACCCTTTAATACTCGCCATCCCGCGCGGCGCGGGGCCTATGGCGAAACTGATCGCCGATGAGTTGGGCGGCGAGATGGACGTGGTGCTGGTCAGGAAAATCAGTGCGCCGGGCAGTCCCGAATTCGCCATCGGATCGGTGGATGAAAGCGGCTGGACCTATATCGCGGACTACGCCGAAAGCGCGGGCGCCACTCCTGAATATATCGAACGCGAGAAGCAGGCGCAGCTTGCGACCATGCGCAAACGCCGTGCCCAATATACCCCGGTGCATCCCCCCGCGGACCCGCACGGCCGTATCGTAATCGTGGTGGACGACGGGCTGGCTACGGGCGCGACGATGATTTCAGCCCTGCACGCGCTGCGCGCCAGGAAGCCGAAGAAATTGATCGCCGCCGTGCCGGTGGCGCCGCCCGGTACGTTGCGCAGGGTTGCCGGCTACGCCGACGAGGTGATCTGCCTGCACACGCCGGAGTATTTCCAGGCGGTGGGGCAGTTTTATCTCGACTTTCCCCAGGTGGAGGACGAGGAGGTGGTCGCCATTCTGCGCGAGGGCAAGCAAGGCCGCTGACCGGTCACGGTGGGATATTCGCGCTAATCCAGCACGAATGAAATATTCGCGTTGATGCGGTAGCCGATGATCTTGCCGCCTTCCACCTTGGCCTCGAAATTCTTGATGTAGATGGATTTGATGCCGTGCAGGGTTTTGGCCGCGCGGGTGACGGCCTGTGCGGCGGCGTCCTCCCAGCTCTTATCCGACTCGGCGAGCACTTCTATCACTTTCAGTATATGCGGCATGACGGCCTCCTTTTGCGCTTGGGACAAGACCAAGACAGTGTATAAAACATTTGCAGGAGGGAAGTTGATCTACATCAAACCTGCTCTGTGCGCGCTTGAGGTATCTTAACTGCGTCTATACCAGGAGATATTGAGCCATGGCAAATTTGACCAACGCACAGTTGAAGAATCTGCGCCAACTGTTGAACAACAATTTCACCAAACTGCGTGACGAAGTACGCGCGGAATTGATTCGCTCCGGAGAGAAACACTATGCCGATCTGGTTTCCGGCGTATTGGATATCGGCGATGAATCCGTCGCGGACATGCTGGCGGACATGGATGCCGCCCTTTTCGACCGGCAGATACAGGAAATACGCGATATTGAGGCGGCATGGCTTCGCCTGGCCGACTTGAGCTACGGCGCCTGTATTGATTGCGGCGGCGACATCGGCTACGAACGGCTCAGCGTCTATCCCACCGCCAAACGCTGCTTCACCTGTCAAAGCCAGCGTGAAAAGACCTACGCGCACGAGGCGACGCCGCGCCTGTGAGCGGTTAATGCCGTGTTGCCGCAAGGAGTGAACTGGAGCGATGTTTGAAGCCGTCATCAAGCGCGATGGGACGGTAACGGCCTTTGACTCCGCCAGAATTACTCACGCCATCGCGCGCGCGGGAACGGCCACGGGAGAATTCGGTCCGGACGTCGCCGAGGCGTTGACCACCGAGGTAGTGGATGCCGCACGCCGGAAGCTGGGCGCCGGGACGCCGAGCGTGGAGGAAATCCAGGATGCAGTGGAAGAGGTGCTGTTGTCCTCGCCCTATCACGCCACCGCCAAGGCCTACATCCTCTATCGCGCGCAACACGCGGCGCTGCGCGAAATCATCGCCAAGGCTGACGTTGAGCTGGTGGACCATTATCTGCAGCAGCTCGATTGGCAGGTGAGCGAAAACAGCAACATGACCTATTCCCTGCAGGGACTCAACAACTATATTTCATCTGAAGTCAGCAAGGTCTATTGGCTCAATAAAGTCTACAGTCCGGAGATCAGGCAGGCCTATGTGGACGGAGACTTTCACATCCATAACCTCAACGCCATCTCGGTTTACTGCGTGGGATGGGACCTCACCGACCTGCTGACGCAGGGCTTCAAAGGCGTGCAGGGAAAAATAGAAAGCCGTCCCGCCAGGCATTTCCGCAGCGCGCTGGGGCAGGTGGTGAATTTCTTTTATACCCTGCAGGGCGAGGCGGCGGGGGCGCAGGCCTTTTCCAATTTCGACACCTTGCTTGCCCCGTTCATCCGCTATGACAGCCTGGACTACGCGGAAGTGAAGCAGGCGATGCAGGAATTCATCTTCAATATCAACGTGCCAACCCGCGTCGGATTTCAGACCCCGTTCACCAATGTCACGCTGGACTTGCGCCCCCCCGGCTATCTTGCCGGACAAGGCGTCATCATCGGCGGGGTGGCGCAGGATAAGCCGTACAAGGATTTCCAGAATGAGATGAATTTGTTCAACCGGGCGTTTTGCGAAGTCATGCAGGAAGGCGATGCCGCAGGGCGCGTATTCACCTTCCCGATACCC
The DNA here is from genome assembly GCA_003599485.1 of Gammaproteobacteria bacterium. Classification (GTDB taxonomy): domain Bacteria; phylum Pseudomonadota; class Gammaproteobacteria; order SURF-13; family SURF-13; genus SURF-13. The sequence goes on along the minus strand of QZKM01000025.1, from coordinate 34,404 downwards.
ACCTACAATATCACCGGGGATTTCGATTGGGACAACCCGGACTTGGAGGGCCTGTGGCGCATGACGGCAAAATACGGCGTGCCCTACTTTTCCAACTTTATCAATTCCGACATGAAGCCGGAAGACGCGCGTTCGATGTGCTGCCGGCTGAGAATTGACACGCGCCAGCTGGAGCGCAGAGGCGGGGGCTTCTTCGGCGCCAACCCGCTCACCGGTTCGATCGGCGTGGTCACCATCAACATGCCGCGCCTCGGCTATCTCGCCGCTGATGAAGAGGATTTCAGGCAACGCCTGCTCAGGCTGATGCGATTCGCCAGGGACAGCCTGGAGGTCAAACGCAAGACCCTGGAGCGGCTTACGGAGAAATCGCTTTATCCGTACGTCAAATACTATTTGCGCGACATCAAGCAACGCTTCGGCGCCTACTGGAAGAATCACTTTTCCACCATCGGCCTGGTAGGCATGAACGAGGCCTGTCTGAATCTGCTGGGCGAGACTATCGCGAGCCCGGCCGGACACGCCTTCGCGGTCAGGATGCTCGACTTCATGCGCGCCACACTCATCGAGTTTCAGCGGGAAACGGGTAACAACTACAACCTTGAGGCCACGCCGGCGGAGTCCACGGCCTATCGTCTGGCGCAAAAGGACAAAAAGAAATTTCCGGATATTATTTGCGCCAACGAGGAACATTACAGGAAGGGCGCGCAGCCGTTTTATACCAATTCCACGCACCTGCCGGTGCATTACACCGATGACTTTTTTGAGGCCCTGGATTTGCAGGACGAGTTGCAGACGAAATACACGGGAGGCACCGTGCTGCATATCTTCGCGGGGGAGAAGATTGAATCGCCGCAGGTGATAAAAAAACTTGTGCGCAGGATTTGCGAGCGCTATCGTCTGCCTTATTTCACCTTTACTCCCACTTTCAGTGTCTGTCCCGCGCATGGTTATGTCGCGGGACAATTCACTCATTGCCCGCAATGCGGCGCCCGCTGCGAGGTATATTCGCGTATCGTGGGCTATTTGCGCCCGACCGATCAATGGAACAAGGGCAAACAAGAGGAATTCGCGCGCAGAAAGACGTACAAGATATAACGATGAACATCGGGGGATTGCAGAAAGTTTCCTTGATAGATTACCCCGGCGAAATCTGCGCCGTAATATTTACGCGCGGGTGTGATTTCCGCTGCGGCTATTGCTACAATGCGGAGCTCGTGCTGCCTGAGCGTTATGCGGAACTGATTCCGGAGCAGGAGGTTCTCGCCTTTTTGCGCGGACGCCGCGGCAGGCTGGACGCCGTCACCATCACTGGAGGCGAGCCGACCTGGCAAGCCGATCTGCCGGGGTTCATCCGCAAGGTGAAGGAACTCGGTTTCCTGGTGAAGCTTGATACCAACGGCGTCAATCCGGAGATGCTGAAGGAAATAATTGACCGGAAGCGGGTGGACTATATCGCCATGGACATAAAGGCCCCGCTTGAAAAATACCGGGACGTCATCAATATAAACATTGATACGCGCAGAATCGCCGCCAGCATTGCATTAATCATGGGTTCCGGCGTACCCTGTGAATTCAGGACCACCGTGGTTAAATCACAACTCGACGAACAGGACATTCTGGCGATAGGAAAACTGATAAAAGGGGCCCGGCGTTACGTGCTGCAAAAGTTTCTACCGGACAAAGTGCTCGACGCTTCCTTTCTTGACCGCACCACGTATGAGGAAGACTATCTGCGCCGCCTGTGCGGAATGTTAAAAAACGACGTGGGCGAATGTGCCGTGCGTTAAAGCATGAATATGTGCTTGCCTGCGCAACGGCTTTTGCGCAAAATGTATTTGAAGCTGCAACCGTGAGGTATCCTGCATGGATATACAGTCCGTCGAGAAGGTGTACCGGCGCTACGCACAGCGTTACGATTTTTATTTCGGCGCGTTGTTCGAGCCGGGGCGGCGCGCAGTCATCGAGCAGATGAACTGCCGGCCCGGAGAGCGCATCCTGGAAGTGGGCGTCGGAACGGGGCTGTCCCTGCCGCTTTACCCGCGCGATGTGCATGTCACCGGCATAGACGTTTCTGACGAGATGCTGGCGCGCGCCAGGGCGCGTGTCGAAGGAGAGGGTTTGCATCATGTCACGGCATTGCACAAGATGAACGCGGAACAGATGCGTTTTGCCGATGACAGTTTCGACAAGGTGGTGGCGATGTATGTGGCTTCCGTGGTGCCCCATCCCGCGCGCCTGGTGGATGAAATGCGCCGCGTATGCAGGCCGGAGGGCGAACTGTATATCGTGAATCACTTCCAGCACAGCAACCCCGTGGTAGGGGGCGTGGAGCGGCTGATCGCGCCGCTGTCCAGGTTGCTGGGCTTCCGCCCGGATTTTTCCCTGGAAAATTTTCTGGATCAGACCGGCCTCGATGTTGTTGAGCAAACGCCGGTCAATCTCTTCGATTACTGGACCATGCTGCGCGCGCGTAATAACAAAAACAGCCTGCAAGGCGATGCGGCGCTGTTCGCTACGGCCTGAATCTGTCAGGGATATAGAGGAGGCAGGCTGCTGTGCAGGAACCAGCGATCCAGCACCACGTGGCGCGCAAACCACCGTGTGGTGAGGAGCCTGCGCCCAATCGCCTGTTTCAGTTTTTCAATGACGGCGCCGGGCGTGGCTTGATCTTTACGCTCGCCGAAACGCGCCGTGAGCCTTGTTTCATAGGGCGCCAGCCTGTCGAGCCGGTAGTCGCCGTGGGCAGCGAGGATAACATCCGCAGCCAGCAGGGCGGACTCGATCGCGGGCAGTATGCCTTCGCCGCTCTGCGGATAGGCAAGCCCGGCGGCGTCACCGATGAGCAGCGCGCCGTCCGCGACGATTTTTCTTGGCGTGTGGGCGTACAGCAGATAGGCGTGACCGTTGAAATGATCCGGGATATCGTGCGGAATCTTGCCCTGCTGTTTAAGGAATGCGCAGAACGCCTCCACATGCGTGGATAGCTTGTGGTTGTCTTCGCGCCCCAGGCCTATATTGAGATAGTTTCCCTTGCGCACCGCCCACCCGTAACCCTTGAGGTCGGCGCAGAAAAATAACTCCGGCGTTTCCTGCGCCACGCGGCACTGCTGCATCTGGCGCTCGTTCATGGCGAACTCGATTTCCTGCGCGGCGACTACGGATTCAGCGCTGCCCAGCCTGGCGCCCAGGTGGCGCGCCACCGGACAGAAGTGCCCGCCCGCGCCGATCAGGAGAGGCGCGCGCAGCGATTCATTGATAACCCATTCGCCGTTTTCGCGCCGCAGTGATTGCAACGGTTCGCCGAGTTTGAGTTGCGCGCCGGAACGTTGCAGCAGGTAGTGGTCGAACTCGCAGCGGCGTATGCCGTAGCTCACCGGTTCGCCATAGACTGTTTCTACCTCGTCCTGATCCAGGCAACTGGTGCGGAAACCGGTGAAGGATTGCAGTACGCGGCCCGTGCGATAATCATCCAGATCAAGTTCCAGCGCATCCACCACCTTGGGCGTGATCCAGCCTGCGCACACCTTGTCGCGCGGGAAGGTTTTTTTATCCAGCACCACTACGTCCAGGCCGGCGCGCTTGAGCTTCCAGGCCGCGGTGGAGCCGCCCGGACCGCCGCCCAGGATGACTGCATCATGACATCGCATGGGGCTCAAGCTGCCTTGACGGACTGGCTGGGAGGGTTGGTTTCATAAAGATGGGCGCGCGACCAGGGAATTTGGTTGTCGGCGCCGCGCGTAAAGACCACCTGAAAAAGCTGCAGGCAGCCGGTGCTGAAGGCGGCCAGCGAGCCGGCGAGATAAAGCCGCCAGGCACGCACGAAATGCCTGTCGAACATGTTTTCCACGGTCGCAGTGTGCTGTTCGAAACGCAACAGCCAATGCTCAAGCGTCTTGGCGTAATGTAAACGCAGGTTTTCCACGTCGAGCACGGAAAAGTCGTGCGGCTCGAAAATATCCATCATTTCACCAAGCGTGGGCGGATAGGCGCCTGGGAAGATGCGTTTTTCAATCCAGGCGTTCATCAATTCCGGGTGGTTGCGTCCGATGGAGTGAATCAGGCCACGCCCGTGATCCGTAAGCGAGCGGTGAATGACGCCTCCCAGCCCGCGGTAATGATTCAAGCCGACGTGTTCCAGCATGCCCACTGACACGAACGCATCGTACTTGCCGGAGATATTGCGGTAATCGTCCTCGATGTACTCGACCCCGCTCAAGCCCTCGGCCCTGGCGCGCTCGCGCGCGTAGCGGATTTGCTCCCTGGAAATGTTATAGGAGCGCACCGTCACCCCATAATGGCGCGCCATGTGGCGCGCCAATCCGCCCCAGCCGCAGCCGGCCTCAACCACACGCTCGCCGGGCCGCAGGCGCAGCTTGCGGCACACGTGATCCATCTTGGCGAATTGGGCCTGTTCCAGCGTCATGGCGGGAGAGGGAAAGTAGGCGCAGGTGTACTGCATCTCCTTGTCCAGCCACAGTTGGTAAAACTCATTGCTCAGGTCGTAGTGATGATGAATGTTGGTGGAGGAACCGGACAGCGTGTTGGAGCGCGGGCGATTGAACAAAGATGTCTGAATTTTCCTGAGCAGGGGGAATTTCGAGGCCGACGCGCGATAGACGGCCTCCAGGAACTCAACGAAATCGCCTTCCACCTCGATGCTGCCAGCCGTGTAGAGGTCGCCGAAATGGAGATTGGGATTGATGAACAGCTTGTAAAGCGCCGTGCGGTGACGGATGCGCATGGTGGCAAGGATGCGCGCGCTGGATGCGGTTATTTCCTCGCCATTCCACAGCACCAAGCGCAGTGGCGGGCTGCCGGCGAGCACCAATAATTTACGCGCAAGCCAGCGTTCCGGCGTGGTGGGAGGAGAGTCCTGGCCGGCGGGTTCGTAAGCCGGAATACCATGCGTCACACTGGGAATATGAAATGCCGTGGCTTTGGTTTTTTTCATGGCCATCCTCTCTTAAATCTCCAAGACTTTGTACAGAGGGCAAGGAACAAATTTGTCCTGAACGGGGAGCCGCGCTAAACCAGACATGACATTAACCTCACATGCGGCGCAGATGATTGTATTGTAGTGCGGCCGCGTAATGATGGCAATCAGCGCGGAATGAGGTCCAGGCATGTAAGCTCTCCTCTTTGCGTGGTTTGAAAGCGCAGCGGCAGAAATTGCCGCAGCAGCCACAGCGTGGTTTGCGCGTGCGGGGTGAAGTTGCGCAGCAGCAGGCGCGACGCCCCCTGCGCCAGGGCGAGATAGATCAGTAACTGGTCGGAGGCGTGAATATCCAGCGTCGCGCCGGCGCTGATTTCATCACTCAGGGCCTGAGCGGCTTCCTCCCCGATGCGTTCCGCGGGCACGCCACGCTCGGCGGTGGCAGCCGCGCCCAGCAGCACCCAAGGCGTGCGCGCCCAGAGGACAATGGCGCCGCCTTGTCCCATGGCCTCGTTGCGGCCCAGCCGTTGGCAGTCAATGTGGGTATTCCCAAAATCCTGCAGCTTGCGTAGCGCCGCTTGCCGCATGCGTTCGGCGATATGCCCGGGCAGATTGGCGGTATGAATAATGCCCTCGATTTCATACGCGGCGCCCGCCGTGTCCATACACAGCGGGCGCAACTCTTTCACCGGCGGCAGTGACACCTCGATTTCGCCGCCGCCCCGCGGATAGTAGCCGCGGCGCAGCACGGTGACGTTCACGGACAGCCCCATCTTCGCCAGCAGCGGCAACAGCACGTAACGGAAATAATCCAGGGGTGGAGCGGCCTTGACGTCGGTGCCGCCGGTAAGGCGCAGGTGTATCGGCGCGCCGCAGGCAAAGGCGGCCGGCAGCGCCGCTTGTAAAACCAGGATTACGCTCCCCGCCGTACCCACGTTGAAGTCGAAATGCCCCCCCTGCAGTCCGCCGGGGCGGAAGGTGAACTCGCGCGCGCCCAATTCCAGGCCGGTGATTTCCGCGCGGCACAAGGCCGCCACCGCGCGCACCGCGGTGAGGTGCTGGGCGGCGAGCCCGGGCCTGGGACGCCGCGCGCGGATATTATGCAGCGCAATCGCCTTGCCGGTCATGGCGGAGAGCGCCACCGCCGTGCGGACCAACTGTCCCCCGCCTTCCCCGTAAGAACCGTCAATCTCATGCATAGTGGATTTTAAAAAATACCCAAATGCAAACCTTGCGCTAGATCAAAGATTGGCGAGGTCTTTTCGTCTTAAAGTGAACGCGTCAAGAACAAGGAGTGACGCCATGCAGATTCCGCTGCAAATTACCTTTCGCGACATGCCCCCTTCACCGGCCGTGGAGGCGCGTATCCGGCAAAAGGTGCAAAAACTGGAATCGTTTTATGACCGCATCATGGGCTGCCGGGTGGTGGTGGATATCCCCCAGAAACATCATCATCAAGGCAAGCTCTACAATGTACGCATTGACATTACCGTGCCGGGCGGCGAGATCGCGGTGAACCGCCAGCCGGATGAGGATGTGTACGTGGCGCTGCGCGATGCGTTTAACGCCGCCGGCCGCCAATTGGAGGATTACGCGCGCCAGCAGCGCAGCGACGTGAAGACGCATGAGGAGCATCACCACGGGCGCGTTATCAAACTGTTCCCGGAGGAGGGCTACGGTTTTATCGAAACGCTGGACGGCGAGCAGATTTATTTTCATCGCAACAGCGCGGTGCATCCGCCGTTCGACCACCTGAAGATCGGCGCCGAGGTGTTGTATATCGAAGAACAGGGCGAGGAAGGGCCGCAAGCGAAATTGGTGACCGTCGGCAAGCACCACCTTGCCGGCTGACGCCCGCCGTCAGGCGCCGGCTGGATTCATGCGGCGCAGTGTATCCAAAGTTTGTGCTCCGTGCGCTGCACTTCCGTGCCGAACTCCGCGCACAGGCGCATGATGCGCCGCGCGATGTAGTCAAACTGCTCTCCCGCGGCGTGCTCGGTTCGGCACTGGCCGATAAAGACCGGATAAAGGTTGATGCGCAGGAGCGAGGCGCGCGTGAGTTCTAATTCGAACAGCAGTTGGTGGTCGTTGCGAAAGCCGGGGTCAACATAATAATCGTCCACCAGATCACCCGCGGCGTAAAGGATCGGACGGCCGCGGTAAATCTCGATGCCCTGAAATAGATGAGCGCTATGGCCGAAGACAACGCCATAGCCCATGTCTATCGCAGCGCGCGCCAGCTTTACGAAATATCTTGAAGGGCGCTCCGCCCAGTTCGATCCCCAGTGCAGCGACAGGATGGGCCAGTGCACGCCGTTATCGCGCAGCGCGCTGCACGCCTTGCCTATCTCCGCCAGCGTGCGCTGTTCATCCGTCAGGTCCAGATAGGCGATGCCCGGCTGATTGTCTCCGGCGGCGAAGTCTTCCTGATGGTCACAGTAGGCCACCATGCCGAACTTGACGCCCCCGCGCTCAACGCAGGCCGGCGCCTGCGCCGCGTGTTTATCTGCCCCGGCCCCGGCGTGGGCAATGCCGTGCGCGTCCAGATGGCGCAGTGTGTCATGCAGACCCTCGGTGTTGAAATCCAGGGTGTGGTTATTGGCGAGGCTCACAAGGTCCACCCCAGCATTTTCAAGGGACTGCGCGGCCTCGGGCGGGGCGCCGAAATAAAACGCCTTGGGCGCGCCGCGCCATGGCTGTGTGGACGACGTGATGGCGCACTCCAGATTGACCACGGTCACGTCCGCCGCGCGCATCAGCGCGGCGATTCCGCCGAGAGGATAGTCCGCGCCGTGAGTGCCGATGTATTGCGCCACGATGCGTCCCAGCATGACATCGCCGCCAAACATGACACGCAGGGGCTGATCTGTTTGCCGGCTCACGTCATGAGGAAGGCGGATTTATTGCTGCGCTCCGGGGAGCTTGAAGAACAGGTCGCGGTAATATTTAAGCTCGCGTATCGAATCGTGCACGTCTTCAAGGGCGAGGTGCGCGGGAGTTTTCACAAAGCCGTCGGCAAGCGCAGGCGCCCAGCGCTTGACCAATTCCTTGACCGTGCTCACGTCCAGATTACGGTAGTGGAAGTATTTTTCCAGGTCTGGCATGGCGCGGTATAAAAAGCGCCGGTCCTGGCAGATGCTGTTGCCGCACATGGGCGACTTGTTGCGCGGCACGTGTTTTTGCAGGAATTCCAGGGTCTTTTGTTCAGCCTCGATTTCATTGACCCGGCTGGCGCGCACGCGCTCCACCAGTCCGGACTGGTTATGTTGCTGCGTATTCCAGTCGTCCATGCCGGCGAGTATCTCCTCGCTTTGATGAATGGCGAACACAGGCCCTTCTTCAAGGATATTCAACTCGCCGTCGGTGACGACGGTGGCGATTTCAATGATCCGGTCGGTGTCGGTGTTCAGTCCGGTCATCTCCAGGTCTATCCAGATCAGGTTATTGGGGTTTTGCGCCATGTTGTTCCTAATTGTAAGAGGACTTGCCGCGCATTGTACCAGACGCTATGCTGACTCACCTGGATTTAAGGTGCGCGGATGAACAGCTTTACCTGGATTTTTATTGCAGCACTGGCGGCGGGACTGGTTGTGGAGCTTTGGTTGATCCGGCGCCAGCGTGTTCATGTCATGGCGCACCGGACCGAAGTGCCGCCCGCCTTCTGCGCGCAGATTCCGCTGGAGACGCACCACAAGGCCGCCGACTATACCGCCGCCAAGCTGAGCCTGGGCCAGATTGAATTGGCGGCGGGGGCGCTGTGGCTCGGCTTGTGGACGCTGGGCGGCGGGCTTAACATGCTCGACCAGTTCTGGCGCTCGCTCGCCTGGGGGCCGCTCGCGACCGGCGTCGCCTTTATCCTCAGCACCGTGGCCATCATGGCGCTGCTGGATTTGCCGTTCTCGCTGTATCGCACCTTTGTCATCGAGCAGCGCTTCGGCTTCAACCGCACCACGCCGCGCCTGTTTGTTGCCGATCTGTTCAAGCAGGCACTGCTGTTGCTCGCCCTGGGTGCGCCGCTCAGCGCGCTGGTGCTGTGGCTGATGCAAACATCGGGCGGGCTATGGTGGCTTTATGTCTGGCTGGCATGGTCGGGTTTCGGCCTGCTCATGATGTGGGCCTATCCCGCCTTCATCGCGCCGTTGTTCAACAAATTCAGTCCCTTGACCGACGAGGCCCTAAACCAGCGCATCCAGTCTCTGCTGGAAAAATGCGGTTTCACCAGCAACGGCGTCTTCGTCATGGACGGCTCGCGCCGCAGCGGACACGGCAACGCCTACTTCACCGGCCTGGGCGCCAATAAACGCATTGTGTTTTTCGACACCCTGATGAGTCAACTGCAGCCCGCCGAGATCGAAGCGGTGCTGGCGCATGAACTGGGGCACTTCAAGCGCAGGCACGTGCAAAAACGCTTGCTCCAGGGCCTGGTATTCAGTCTGCTCGGCCTGGCGCTGCTCGGCTGGCTGATCAATCAGCACTGGTTTTACACCGGCCTCGGCGTGCAACAGCCGTCGCTCTACACCGCGCTGATGTTGTTCCTGCTGGTCGCGCCCGTGTTCAGCCTGTTCCTGCAACCGGTGTTCGCCTGGCTTTCGCGCAAGGATGAATTCGAGGCGGACGACTTCGCCGCCGAACAGAGCGACGCGCGCGCCCTGGCCGAGGCGCTGGTCAAGCTGTATAAGGAAAACGCCAACACGCTCACCCCCGATCCGGTGTATTCCGCGTTCCACGACTCGCACCCGCCCGCATCGGCGAGGGTGAGCCATCTGTTGTCCAAGGTTGCAACATGAATTACGGAGGTGTGTAATGAAGAAATCCGCGGCTTTAATCATACTGAGCGCCGCGTTCATGCTCTGCGGCCTGACGCAGGCCGCCGACGCCAAGCGCGGCGAGGCGCTGTATCAGGCCAACTGCACGCGCTGCCACGATACGTCGGTGCACACGCGCCCCAACAGCATCATCCATTCGCTGGATGCGTTGAAAAAGCGCGTGCGCTTCTGCGAAACCAATGCGCGCCTGAAATGGTCGGACGAGCAGATCGAGGACGTGACCGCCTGGCTCAACCAGACGTTTTACAAATTCAAATAAGCTCCCCCTCTCCCTTGCAGGGAGAGGGTTGGGGAGAGGGTAGAGGAGGGTAAAAGCCATGACGACCGATTTAACCGGCAAACACTGCAAAGTCTGCGAAGGCGGTGCCCAACCGCTCAACACTGCGCAGGCCCGCGACTTGTTGAACCAAGTCACCGGCTGGTCACTGAATGAAACCGCCACCGAAATCAGCCGCACCTTCCAGTTCAAGAACTACTATCAAACCATGGCCTTCGTAAACGCCCTGGCCTGGATCGCGCACCAGGAAGACCACCACCCCGATCTGGAAGTGAGCTATAACAAATGCCGCGTACGCTACACCACGCACGCCATCAAGGGCCTGTCGGAAAACGATTTTATCTGCGCGGCCAAAATCGGCGCGCTGCTGAGCGTGTAACGGGTTATCTCTCGCGCCACAAGCGGGCGATTTCGTTCTCGCCCAGCGGCCTTGGGTGCTTGATTCTCAGGCTGTCGGCCCATTCCCGGGCAAAGTCGCGCTGCAAATAGCTGTTCAGGAGTCCGGTGAAGCCGATGGCGGTGAGCGCCCCCATGCTCGCCAGCGCCATGTCCTTGTGCGCGTCCCATACGTCGCCCTGGGTGCCGAGATAGGCGATGCCCAGATCTCCGCCGAAAAACTCCGCCGCGCCCCATTCGAACAGTTCGAAAATCATGGACGTGGACATGGTGAGATCGAGCGGCAGGAAATAACCCCAGAATCCGCGCACGTTGGCGATGCGCAGAAACACCTCGCGGATGGGATAGGCGAGCAGCAGGCCGTAGGAAAAATGCACCAGGCGGTCAAAATGGTTGCGTTCCCAGCCCATGACATCGTTCAACGTGCCGCCGGTGAGGTCGCGCAGCCAGGCATCATAAGGTACTTGAGCATAGGTATAGTGGGCGCCGACGGCGTGCAGCGACAGGAACAGAAAAATCAGCGTATAGGACACACGCGAGAGCAGAAAACGCTGATAACTGAACGCCAAAATCAGAACAGCCACGGCCACCAGCGCGTTCTCCAGCGCCCAATCCTTGCGGTCAAAGGGCGAGATGGCGAGCAGCGTCCATTCGGCAAAAAACAGAATGGCGAGCGCAAGAAGATAGCGGTGGTGTGACAGGGTCATGCGGGAAGCGAAAAGGATTTTGTGTCACATATGTGCGATTACAGCCTCGCCAAAGCCGCTGGTGCTTACCTGCGTCGCGCCGGGCAGGAGACGCGCAAGATCACTGGTTACGGTCTTGGCGGAAATGGCGCCGCAGATACCCTTTGTAATTAAATCGGCGGCCTCGCACCAGCCCAGGTGGCGCAGCATCATTTCCGCGGACAAAATGATCGAGGCGGGGTTGAGTTCGTTTTTGCCGGCGTATTTCGGCGCAGTGCCGTGCGTGGCCTCGAACATCGCCACCGTGTCGGACAGGTTCGCCCCCGGCGCCATGCCGATGCCACCCACCTGCGCGGCGAGCGCGTCGGAAATATAGTCGCCGTTGAGATTGAGCGTGGCGATCACGCTGAACTCCTCCGGCTTCAACAGAATTTCCTGCAAGAAGGCGTCCGCGATCACATCCTTGATGACGATCTCCGCGCCGGTTTTTGGATTTCTCATGCGGCGCCACGGACCTTTATCTATTTCAGTCGCGCCGAATTCGCGCCCGGCCAGTTCATAGCCCCAGTTGCGGAATCCACCCTCGGTGAATTTCATGATGTTGCCCTTGTGCACCAGGGTGACGGAGTCACGGTTATTGGCGATGGCGTAGCGTATCGCCTTGCGCACCAGGCGCTCCGTGCCCTCGCGCGACACGGGCTTGATGCCGATGCTGGAGGTTTCCGGGAAACGGATCTTTTTTACGCCCATCTCGCGTTGCAGGAAATCAATTACCTTTTTCACTTCCGGCGTGCCCGCGGCCCACTCGATGCCGGCGTAGATATCCTCGGAGTTCTCGCGGAAAATCACCATGTCGGTCTTTTCCGGGTTTTTGAGCGGACTCGGCGTGCCGGTGAAATAACGCACCGGGCGCAGGCACACGTATAAATCCAGCTCCTGGCGCAGCGTGACGTTGAGCGAGCGCATGCCGCCGCCGACCGGCGTGGTAAGCGGGCCCTTGATCGAAACTACATAGTCGCGCAGCGCCTGCATCGTTTCATCCGGCAGCCAGGTGTCGCCGCCGTAAATCTTCACGGCCTTTTCTCCGGCGTACACCTCCATCCAGGCGATGGACTTTTTATCACCATACGCCTTGACCAGCGCCGCATCTACCACGCGCCGCATCACCGGCGTAATATCTATACCTATGCCGTCGCCTTCGATGAAGGGAATGATGGGGCGGGCAGGGACGTTGAGCGAATTGTCTTGGTTGACGCGTATCGGCTGGCCGTCCCCCGGCACGACGATTTTGTTATACATGCATGCTCCGTGGCGCTGACAGACTTGAAATTCTAGCATCATTTGGCGTCCGGCATGGGAATTGGCTGGCTTCGTTGAGGTCAGGAGGCGGTGATGAAATTTTTTATAGACACAGGACATCTTGAAGATATACGCAAAGCCGTGGAGCTGGGCATGGCCGACGGCGTGACCACTAATCCTTCGTTGCTGGCCAAGGAAACCGGCATCAGCTTCCACAAGCAGATTGCGCTGATCTGCGAGATGGTCAAGGGCCCGGTCAGCGCCGAAGTGGTGGCGACGGATTACGAGGGCATGTTAAAGCAAGGCCGGGAGCTGGCCAAAATTGCGCCCAATGTCACGGTCAAACTGCCGCTTACGCCCGATGGCATTCGCGCCTGCGGCGTGTTGAGCAAGGAGGGCGTGATGGTCAACGCCACCTTGTGCTTCTCCGCCGCGCAAGCCATCCTCGCCGCCAAGGCGGGCGCGACGTTTGTGTCACCTTTTGTGGGCAGAATGGATGACGTCGGCGAGCACGGCATGGGCCTCATCCGGGAAATCGTGGACATTTACCGCAATTACGAATGGAAGACGCAGGTGCTGGTGGCCTCCATCCGTCATGTTACGCATGTGATCGAAGCCGCCCACATCGGCGCCCACGTCGCCACTATGCCGTTCAAGGTGTTGGAACAGATGTACAAACATCCCCTCACCACCCTCGGTCTGGAGCAATTTCTGGCCGACTGGAACAAGAGCGGGTTATAAAATATTTTTAAAATCAATCAAATAGATAATATCACTCGAAGACCCTTGACAACCTAAGCCCCCCCTCCTAGTCTTAAGGCCGAGGTTATGCTACGCACTTCCGCGGGGAGGGAGCAGGCTAACAACCAACAAGAAAGCGGTTATAACAAAAAAGCGGTTATACAGCCTTCTGCTGACGATGCTCTTGGTATTTCCGTTACCGGTCCGCAGGCGGCCGCAAAGACAAAAGCTCAGAAACCTCCGGATTATCGTCTGCCCGGACAGGGGAGTCCGGGCATGACATTAGCAGCCGGGCTGTACCCGCCCGCAGGCCGTGGGCGCGAAGCATGGCGCCGTCTGTTTTCCTGTGTTATGGTCAAACAGCCGGTTACAGAATAATAAGCGGGGTGACAGTGAGCTTGGCGGAAGGGGCAGGATTCACAGCGATACGCACGGACACCGGCTGTCACCCGATTGCATTTTCCTCATACTTCCCCTTAGTATCAGTATCTTCAAGATAGCAATAATATTGTTTATAGAGGCCAGTTTAGTCTTACAAATGCCTGTCGCACAGCTTTTGACCATTCAAGTGCTATGGCGATCAGCCTCCTCCTTAAAATCTAAAAACGGAAGGAAATCATGGCAGACGAGAGCTTAATTCGCAAGCAATATCAATATTATAGCGAAAAGAATCCGGAGAAAATCCTGGATAATCTGGATGCCTTCCGTAAAGGTATCTTTTCCGCTACCGCCCATGGCGAAAAAAGCAAAGTCAGTGAGTTTCCTTCCGTCTGCCTCATCGGTCTGGGACGTTGTGGTTCCAATATCGCCCTTGATGTGGTCACCATGGTGTACCGGGCCAAAACCGCCTACTTCGATGCGATGGAGTCAAGGTCACACGATCAGCACAAGAATGATTACGCCTTCATGTCATGGGTGCGCAACAGCCTCAAGACGGAGGCCGAGAAGGCAAATGCACCGGTTTTTCTCATAGAGCCTATCGTGGTGGTCGGCGATCTGGACAAGGACATAATTGGGCGTATCCGCTACTCCTCCGGCATCGAGGATACCCGCTTCCTTTCCGAGTATTCCAAGCTCGTGATTCTTGATCTGTCCGAGGTGCACGCGGGAGGGGCCGGTAATGCCCCTATTCTCGGCCAGTATCTGGCCAAGACCATCCTGAACAGGAATATCGAATCCTTTACCGATCCGGCGTGGAAACGGAATCACGCGTACCTGATTGACTCCTGCGGCATCAAGGCCAACCAGTCCCGGCTTTACTTTTATATCTTCAGCGCCGGCGGCGGTACCGGATCAGGCATGGCGTCGGAGTTTGGGCTGGCCCAGCAGTATGCCTATATGAGCAAGACCCTGGATCAGATCAAGACGGACACCCCCGGTGATAACGCCCGCCAATCCTTTATTTTCGAGCCTATCTTCACTTGTGGCATTTGCATTCTTCCCAATATTACCTCCAAGAAAAAGGAAGAGGTGTCCGAGGCGCTGCACATCAACGCCGGCCGCCTGCTCTGCAAGTATCTTTCGGAGGAATGGGATTTCTCCTACAGCGGCGAGAACGAAAAGCCCGAGGATGTCATGCCGCTCACCATCCGCCCCTGGAATTCGATGATGCTGATTTCCAATGACATCATGAGGTATGTGGATGAAACCAGCGATGATACATCCGGCATCCGCAATGTGGATGTCAATACCATGGAGAAGCATGCGAACCAGTATATTTCGCAGCAGATATTCAACATCCTGACGGCGCAGGCGGTAACCGCCGATTATGACGAGAATTACTTCCACAGCGCGGGCATCGACATCGGCGAAACGGTCCGGCTGGATGCCAATGATCTCTTCATGAGCCTGGCTGGCCCCACGGCAGTGGCCTATGCGGAGTCGCTTGTGCCGGCGGTGCAAAGCAAGCCTGACATCGACATGGACGATCTGTTCTTCCGCTCCATCGATCTGCCGCACTTCAATAAGGAAACCAAGACCATTGAGGGCATCAGTATTCTGCCGATTGCCTCGGACAGGTACAGGGAGGTATTAAAGGACTATCAGGGAGGAAAATATGATGCAAATCAGCTTAACGATCTGCATTTCTTCCAGAACTGCTCATCGACGGTGACCATCATCTCGATGCCAAAGGATTTCAAGCTTCCCTATAGCAACTTGAATCGCCTCAAGCTGCACCTCAACAATTTGTTTCCGAACACCACCCTGAAGCGCTATGCCCTGGTGATCGGCACCTCCGCCAATCTTTCGCTGACGACCATCATCGCCAAGAGCCCGTGCCTGAGCGACGAGTGCGTCACGTTGCTGGCGGCCTATATCAAGCGCTGCTTCGGCAACGACCAGTACCGCTTCACGGATGACCTGGACAAGGCGATGCTGAGCTTCATCCAGGGCGATGTTTTCGATGAGTCGCTCATTGATAAATACCTCAATGTGCACGAAAACCCGGCCAAGATCCTCGACACCAACTGGTATGCCATCAAGCCGATGTACGAGAAGAAATACCGGGAACTGATCAAGGATGACAACAAATTCATTTCCATCAATGAAATCCGGCTCAGCACCACGAACGTCAAGAAGGCAATCCGCTACCTGCGTGAGGTATACAGGCATCGCATCACCAAGACCAAGGTGATCTCGCTTAATGCCGCCAAGGTGGCCTAGGCGAAGGAGCGCCGCAGGCGCTTTCCGCCGGATCAAGGCACTGGCGGCCAATCCTGCGGGTGGCGATGAAGCGATTGACAGGGTGGCGCGGGAGCGGGAGCTGGCGCGTACTGGATCAGCGCTCAGCATGGGCACGATTTGGCAGCATGAACCCCGCCCCTTGGAAGACGGAAAACAGGGAGAAGCTCAGGCCTCGTTATATATTGTATGTTTTTAAGAGGCTGACGATTCCGCGCAGCGGCACGTTCTGGCTTTGCGTGTCGCGGCGGCCTTGATATTCCACCGTTCCGGCGTCGAGGCCGCGCTCGCCGATGACGACGCGATGCGGGATGCCGATCAGCTCCATGTCGGCGAACATCACGCCCGCTCGCAAGGGGCGGTCGTCGAACAGCACCTCTATGCCTGCGTCAGTTAGCTCCCTATAGAGCTTCTCCGCTGCCTCTTGAGTACGAGGCGATTTGTGCATGTTCATGGGCAGCAGCGCGACGTGAAACGGCGCGATGGGCGCGGGCCAGATGATGCCGCGCGCGTCGTGATTCTGTTCGATGGCGGCAGCCACCACGCGCGATACGCCGATGCCGTAGCAGCCCATCTCCATCACCTGCGACTGGCCGTTTTCATCCAGATAGTTCGCGCCCATCGCGCTGGAATACTTGCTGCCAAGCTGGAAGATGTGCCCTACCTCGATGCCGCGCGCAATGGACAGTTTTCCTTTGTTGTCGGGTGAAGGATCGCCTTCCACCACGTTGCGGATGTCCGCCACCAACGGTTCAGGCAGGTCACGGCCCCAGTTGACGCCGGTCAAGTGCTTGCCATCCCGGTTCGCGCCGCACACGAAGTCGGCGATAGACATCGCGGCGCGGTCGGCGATGACGGGGATTTTCAATCCAACGGGGCCCACCGAGCCCGGCGCACAGCCCGCCGCGTCCTGCACCTGTTGCGGTGTGGCCAGGGTCAGAGGAGCGAACACCTGCGCGAGCTTGGCGGCCTTCACCGTGTTCAGCTCATGATCTCCACGCAACACCAGCGCGACGACGCTATCCTTACCCTGCACCAGCAGCGTTTTTAAACACCGTTGCGGAGCGATTTTCAGAAACGCGCTGACCTCTTCAATGCTGTGCTGGCCGGGTGTGTCCACGATTTGCATCGTCTGTTGGGGAGCAAGGCGCTTGCCCACGGGCGCGACGGCCTCGGCCAGCTCCACGTTGGCGGCGTAGTCCGAGTCCGGGCAAAAGGCGATGGCGTCTTCGCCGGAGTCGGCGAGCACGTGGAACTCCTGCGAGCCGGTGCCGCCGATGGCGCCGGTGTCGGCGTACACGGCGCGGAATTTCAATCCCAGGCGGGTGAAGATGCGTGTGTACACCTCGTGCATCACCTGATAGGTTTTTTCCAGGCTGGTTTTATCGGCGTGAAAGGAATAGGCGTCTTTCATCAGGAATTCGCGCGCGCGCATCACACCGAAGCGCGGACGCGGCTCGTCGCGGAATTTGGTCTGTATCTGGTAAAAGATTGCGGGCAATTGCTTGTAGCTGCGGATCTCATTGCGCACCAGATCGGTGATGACTTCCTCATGCGTCGGGCCGAAACAGAAGTCGCGCTGGTGGCGGTCTTGCAAACGCAGCAGCTCCGGGCCGTACATGCCCCAGCGGCCGGACTCCTGCCACAATTCGGCGGGCTGCACGGCGGGCATCAGCACCTCTTGCGCGCCGGCGCGGTTCATTTCCTCGCGCACGACGGCTTCCACCTTGCGCAGCACGCGCAGTCCGAGGGGCAGCCAGTTATAGATGCCGGCGGCGAGTTTGCGGATGAGCCCTGCGCGCAGCATCAACTGGTGGCTGATGACTTCGGCGTCCGAGGGGGTTTCCTTGAGCGTGGGCAGTAATAATTGCGAGGTGCGCATCCGGAGAATAAAAAAATCGGGGGGTTGAGGGTGTTTTTATTTGGTTTGTGCATCGAGCGCCTGCTCGCGCGCGCGGATGGCGGCTTCTTTGGCGCGCAGGGCGCTGGCGCGCGCCTCGCTGTAATTGCCGAGGCTGAGCGCGCCGCGCGCCTCCTCCAACAGCTTCTGCGCCTCGCTGAACTGCTCCGGGGCGAGTGTACCGGCATCGGCTTCCTGGGCGGCCTGCACCGCCTGGCGCGCGTCGCTCATCTCCTGCGAGGGGATGCTTGCGCAAGCGGCGCTCAGCCCGGCGAGCAGAGCGAACAGCGGTAACAGTTTTTTGCGGGTCATGAAGACGTCAGTATCCGGCAAGATGACTCAAGCCCTGTGCATTACAGTTAAATTGGGCTAACATGCGCTGCTGAATCCATGAATCCGTTATGGCCGATATTTTGGTATTGTACTACAGCAGCGGCGGCAGTGTGGCGCAGATGGCGCAGCACGTCGCGCGCGGCGTGGAGGAGGTGAGCGGCATGCAGGCGCGCGTGCGCACCGTGCCGCGCGTGTCGGCGGTATGCGAAGCGGTGGAGGACAGTATCCCCGCAGCCGGGCCGCCCTACGCCACGCCGGAGGATCTCAAGCAATGCGCGGGCCTGATACTGGGCAGCCCGACGCGCTTTGGCAACATGGCCGCGCCGCTCAAATATTTTCTGGATGGAACCGGCGGCCTGTGGCTGTCCGGCGCGCTGACCGGCAAGCCCGCGGCGGCGTTTACCTCCACCGCCAGTCTGCACGGCGGGCAGGAAACCACGCTCGTCAGCATGATGTTGCCGCTGCTGCATCACGGCATGGTGATCGTAGGCCTGCCGTACAGCGAGCCGGACTTGACCACCACGTCCAGCGGCGGCACGCCATACGGAGCGAGTCATTGGGCGGGGCAGGACGACAAGCGGCCGCTGAGCGAGGAAGAAAAGCGCCTGTGCCGCGCCTTGGGCAAGCGCATCGCTGAGATGGCGCAGCGCCTGCAATAATTGACTATTTTAGTAGGATATAGTAATTTAATCAGCGCTGGAAAAGTGGCAGGTGAAGTATGGCGCTAATGATTACCCAGGATTGCATCAATTGCGACGTGTGCGAGCCGGAATGTCCCAACGGCGCGATCTCGCAGGGGGCTGAGATTTACGTCATAGACCCCAGGCTGTGCACCGAATGCGTGGGGCATTTCGACACGCCGCAGTGCGTGGAGGTGTGTCCGGTGGACTGCATCCCGCTCAATCCGGATTACGTGGAAACCAGGGAACAATTGCAGCAGAAATATATAAACCTCACGGCCGGCAAAGACACGGTGTCATCTTGAGCCGTGCGGGTGTGGCGCACGCCGTATTCCAATCACGATCAACCTGACCTATCGTTTATCCGGCAACACTGGACGCCTAATCATGTCTGATTCTTCATCATCCAATAAAAAAGACCAGCAAGCCATGGCGCACATACGCGGGCTGCTGGAGTACATCGGCGAAAATCCGGACCGCGACGGATTGCGCGATACGCCCGGGCGCGTGATCGGCGTATTGCAGGAACACTTCCAGGGCTATCAACAGGACCCCAAGGAACACCTGCTCAAGACCTTTGAGCCGGCGGTGGGCTATGATGAACTGGTGCTGGTGTCCGACATCGAGTTGCACAGCCACTGCGAGCACCACATGGTGCCGTTCGTGGGCAAGGCGCACGTCGCCTATATCCCGAACGGGCGCATCGTCGGCTTGTCCAAGCTCGCGCGCGTGGTGGATATTTATTCCAAGCGCCTGCAAGTGCAGGAAAAGCTCACCGCGCAGATCGCGGATACCATCGAAGAAGTGTTGCAGCCGCAGGGCGTGGCGGTGATCATGCAGTGCCAGCATTTCTGCATGTGCTACCGCGGCGCGAAAAAACCAGGCTCCTGGACCACCACCAGCAAACTGCACGGCGTGTTTCTCAACAATCCCTCCTCGCGCATGGAGTTGTTCACCCTGATCGGCATGCACCGCGAGCTCCCCTGATGCCCGCGAACGCGGAGCTTGCCACGCTGGGCGGCGGCTGTTTCTGGTGCCTGGAGCCCTTGTTCGCCGCCCTGAGGGGCGTGTCAAAAGTCGAGTCCGGTTACTCCGGCGGCAAGGTAAAAAATCCCGCTTACCGTGAAGTCTGCGCTGGGACTACCGGCCACGCTGAAGTGGTTCACATCACATTTGACCCCGGCGTCATCAGCTATCAAGAGCTTCTGGAGATATTTTTCTCCATACACGATCCCACCACGCTCAACCGCCAGGGCAATGACGCCGGCACCCAATACCGCTCGGTGGTTTTCTACCACAACTCCGCGCAAAAAGAGACCGCCGGGCGCGTGATTAAAGAGGTCAACGCCTCAGGCGATTGGCCTGCCTCCGTCGTCACCGAAGTCACGCCGTTCAATGCGTTCTACCGCGCCGAAGACTATCATCAGGATTACTACGCAAGAAACGGCAATCAACCGTATTGCCAGTTAATCATCACGCCCAAAGTCAAAAAATTCCGCGAGCGGTACAGCGCAAAGCTTAAAAGTTAGCGAGTGTAGTTCACTGTTCCGGCATCAAGCTGTGTCCTGCGCCCTGTAGTGTGCACAGGCCGTATGCCTTACCATAGCCTTCATGTCCACCCTCCCTGTCAATCTGTATCGCGCCGCGCAGGTGCGGGAGTTCGATCGCGTCGCCATCGAGGAGTGCGGCATTCCCGGCGCGACGCTGATGGAACGGGCGGGGCGGGCGGCGTTCGAGGTGCTGCGTGCGCATTGGCCGCAGGCGCGGCGCGTGGTGGTGGTGTGCGGGACGGGCAATAACGGCGGCGACGGATTTGTGGTGGCGCGGTTGTCGCAACATGCCGGGCTGGAGGTGTGCGTATTGCGGATGGGGGAGGAAGGCGCTTTACGCGCGGATGCGCGGGCGGCGCTTGAGGCGGTACGTGCGGCGGGCGTGGAGGTAGTGCCGTTTTCCGCGGCGCGGCTTAAAGACACTGAGTTGATTGTGGATGCGTTGTTTGGCATCGGGCTGGACCGGGAGGTGAGCGGCGTGTGGCGCGACGTGATAGAGGCGGTCAATCATGCGCATAAACACGTGCTGGCGCTCGACATTCCTTCCGGGCTGGATGCGGACAGCGGCGCGGTGCTCGGCGCGGCGGTGCGCGCGAGCGTCACTATCAGTTTTCTCGCCCTCAAGCAGGGTGTGTTCACCGGCGCGGCGTTGGACTACAGCGGCAAGGTGGTGTTTGATGATCTGGGCGTGCCGCAGGAGATTACTCAGCGCGCTGTGCCTGCCGCCGTGCGGCTTACGCGGGAAAATCTGCCACGGCTCAAGCTGCGCGCGCGCGATTCGCACAAGGGCGATTATGGCCGCGTGCTGGTGATCGGCGGCGATCACGGCATGGCGGGTGCGGCGCGTCTCGCGGCCGAGGCGGCGGCGCGTGTTGGGGCCGGATTGGTTTATGTCGCCACGCGCGCGGCGCATGCGTCATATATCAGCGCGCAGCGCCCGGAATTGTTGTGCTACGGCGTGGAGAACGCGGAACAATTGCAGCCCTTGCTGGAAAAGGCGGATGTAATCGCCATCGGTCCCGGACTTGGCCAGTCGCCCTGGGCGCTGGAATTGTTCAATGCCGCGCTGCGGACTTCTTTGCCGCTGATCGTGGATGCCGATGCACTGACACTGCTCGCGCAGCATCCATGCGCGCGGGCTAACTGGATACTGACGCCGCATCCCGGCGAGGCCGGGCGTTTGCTGAATTGCGCGGGCAGCGTGATTCAGCGTGATCGTTATCACGCCGTGCGGGAACTGCAAGCGAAACATGGCGGCGTCGCAGTGCTGAAAGGCGCGGGCACATTGATCGCCGCCGAGAGTGCGCCGGTCGGCGTGTGCACGGCGGGCAACCCCGGCATGGCGAGCGCGGGCATGGGCGATGTGTTGACCGGTGTGATGGCGGGATTGAGCGCGCAGGGCATGACGCTGGCCGACGCCGCGCGGCTGGGCGTGTCTCTGCACGCTCAGGCAGGTGATGAAGCCGCGCAGCGCGGCGAGCGCGGCCTGCTGGCAAGCGATTTGTTTGCGCCTTTGCGCGCGCTGGTGAACCGTGCCTGAGACAGGCTACGCGATACCGGACGAGGCCGCGATGCTGGCCTTCGGCGCGGAACTGGCGCGGCATCTGCGCGCCGGGGACAGGATGTATCTCAGCGGCGAACTCGGCGCAGGCAAGACGACCCTGGTGCGCGGCGTGCTGCGCGGTTTGGGACACCAGGGCGCGGTGAAGAGCCCGACCTTTACCTTGGTCGAGCCCTATGATCTCGCCGGCCTTACTCTATATCATTTTGATTTATATAGAATTAATTCCACGTCCGAGTTAGTGAGCCTGGGGCTGGAGGATTATTTTACCGCGCACGCTGTTTGCCTGATTGAATGGCCCGAGCGAGGAGCCGGTGTGCTGCCGGAACCGGATATCGCGCTCACGCTAAGCCCGGATAATCATGGCAGGTCCTTGAATTTGAATGCAAAAACAGCGCGGGGCGAGGAAATACGGCGTGCGATGGCGGATTGGCGCCCACAGTCGTTAAATTAGTCGAAGTTTAAACTGTAACTCCATAAAATACTTGCAAAATAAATTTTTATAGAGTAAATTTATGGAAAACCCCTGCGGGAGAAGTGAATGATGAGACGCCTGGGCGCAGCGCTAATGCTGATACTGACGGCGATGGCGATGCCGCTTGCCGCCGCGCCAGTGGATATTCAAGGCGTGCGCATCTGGCCCGCCCCGGACAACACCCGTTTGGTGCTGGACTTGAGCGGGCCGGTGCAGTATCAGCTCACCCGGCAGGCGGGCCGGATTGAAATCCAGATCAGCGATGCGCGCCTGGTGAGTCCGCTGCCCGCCTACGACGGCAAGAAGGGCTTGCTCGGCAAAATCGAAAGCCTGCCCGCCCTGGACGGCGCCAGCCTTACGCTGCAAATCAAACCCGGCGTCGAGGCCAAAAGCTTTACCCTCAAGCCTTACGAACAATACGGCCACCGTCTGGTAGTGGACTTGTATCCCGCTGCGGCGGCCAAGGCCGCCGTGGAACAACCGCGTGAGGCCAAACCCGCTGTTCCATTGCGCGATGTGGTGGTGGCGATAGACGCCGGTCACGGCGGCGAAGACCCCGGCGCGCTCGGCAAGCGCGGCACCCATGAAAAAACCATCACTCTCGCCATCGCGCGCAAGCTCGCCGCGCTCATCAATAAGGAGCACGGCATGAAGGCCGTGTTGACGCGCGACGGCGATTACTATGTGAGCCTGCGGGGACGCATCAACAAGGCGCGCGAGCACAAAGCGGACCTGTTCGTATCCATACACGCCGATGCCTTTCTACGTCCCGAAGCGCGCGGCTCCTCGGTGTTCACCCTGTCGCCGCGCGGCGCCTCCAGCGAGGCCGCGCGCTGGCTGGCGGAGCGCGAGAACGCCGCCGACCTGGTGGGCGGCGTGAGCCTCAATGACAAGGATGACCTGCTCGCCTCGGTGCTGCTCGACCTGTCGCAGACCGCAACCATAGAAGCGAGCCACGACGTCGCCTCCAGCGTGCTGTCCGAACTGGACGGCGTGGGCGATTTGCATAAATCGGAGGTGCAACAGGCCGGATTCATGGTGCTGAAGTCGCCGGATGTGCCTTCCATCCTGATCGAGACCGCGTTCATCTCCAATCCGCGCGAGGAACAAAAACTGCGCGACGCGCGTCATCAGGAAAAACTCGCCCAGGCGGTAATGAAAGGCGTGCGCGAGTATTTCACCCGCAAAGCTCCGCCCGGCACCGTGCTGGCCGAGGAAGCCCGGCGTAAACGTACCGTGGCGCAGGATGAGGGGGCGAACCCCTCGGCGCGCCGGCTCTAAATAAATCAAGATAATCCTCCGCTCTTCAGCGTATCCCCTCTTTGTAAAAGGGGGGCATGCACAGAGAGTTGGGCTGGAGCTTTTGACCTTATACTATACGGGTCAAACAACCCTGTCCGAGAGGTTTCCGTTGTCCGAAGCGCCGCGCATTCAGCGCCTGCCCGATGTACTCATCAGCCAGATCGCCGCCGGTGAGGTGGTGGAGCGGCCCGCTTCGGTCATCAAGGAACTGGTGGAAAACAGCCTGGACGCGGGCGCGCGCCAGATTGAAATCGAAGTGGAGCAGGGCGGCGTGCGCCTGATGCGGGTGCGCGATGATGGCTGCGGCATCCGCAAGGAAGACCTCGCGCTAGCCCTGAGCCGCCACGCCACCAGCAAGATACAAAACCTGGGCGATCTGGAGCGGGTGCAGAGCCTCGGTTTTCGCGGCGAGGCGCTGCCCAGCATCGGTTCCGTGGCGCGCCTCAGCCTCGCCTCGCGCAGCGCGGAAGACACCCATGGCTGGATCATCACGGGCGATGAGTCCGGCGCGCCGCGCCCCACGCCGCACCCCGTCGGCACCACGGTGGAGGTGCGCGACCTGTTTCACAACATTCCCGCGCGGCGCAAGTTTCTGCGGAGCGAACAGACCGAGTTCGATCACCTGCACGAGACGGTCAAGCGCCTGGCCCTGTCGCGCGCCGGCGCCGGTTTCACGCTGCGCCATCATGAGCGCACGGTGTTCGCGCTGCGCGGCGATGAAGGGCAGGAGCGGCGCGTGGCCGCGCTGTGCGGCGAAAATTTCATGATGCAGGCGCTCAATATGGAATTTGAGGCCGGGCCGCTGCACGTGAGCGGCTGGATAGGCCTGCCCACCTTCTCGCGCAGCCAGGCCGATATGCAGTATTTTTATCTCAACGGGCGCCTGGTGCGCGACAAGCTGGTGAGCCACGCGCTGCGCCAGGCTTACCAGGATGTGCTGTATCACGGACGCCATCCGGCCTATGTGCTGTACTTCACTCTGCCGCCGGAAGAGGTGGACGTGAACGTGCACCCGGCCAAACATGAAGTGCGTTTCCGCACCGGGCGTCTGGCGCATGATTTTCTGTATCGCGCGGTGCAGCAGGCCCTGGCCGGAACGCGCGCGGGCCAGACCGGTTCCGCCGCCCGGCCACCGGCGGCGGCACACACGCAACAGGCCATGCCGTTGCCCGCTGCGGAATCTTCACCTCCGCCGCTGCGAACGCGTCCCGATGTTTTGCAGGTGCGCGAGCAGATTGGCGCCTATCACGCCCTGCACGGCGCACCCATGCCGGAAGCCGCCTCCGCGCAAGACATGCCGCCTCTGGGTTACGCCCTGGCCCAGCTACAGGGCGTTTATATCCTGGCCGGGAACCAGAGCGGCCTGGTGCTGGTGGATATGCACGCCGCGCACGAGCGCATACTTTATGAACGCATGAAAGACGCGCTGCAAGACGAAGGCGTGCGCGCGCAGCCGCTGCTGGCGCCGGTCAGCGTGAGCGTAAGCGAGCATGAGGCGCAGGCCGCCGAACGGCATGGCGAACTTTTAAACAAGCTGGGTTTTGAAATCAGCCGTGCCGGGCCGGAAACGGTGCTGATCCGGCAAGTCCCCGCTCTGCTCGGCGAGGTGGATGCCGCCGCGCTGGTGCGAGACGCGCTGGCGGATATTGTGACCCACGGGACCAGCGCGCGCCTGGATGAAAGAATGAATGAAATTCTGGGCGGCATGGCCTGTCACGCCGCGGTGCGCGCGCGGCGCAAGCTCAGTCTCGCGGAGATGAACGCCCTGCTGCGCGACATGGAGGCTACCTCGCGCAGCAACCAGTGCAATCACGGCCGCCCCACCTGGGTGCAGCTCGATATGACGGCGCTGGACAAACTGTTTATGAGGGGGCGGTAGGGCCGGCAAATTCGGCTGTCTGTTTGCGAATGAATTCGCACCTTGATGTTATGTTGCCTCCCGCCATTTTTCTGATGGGACCGACCGCCTCCGGCAAGACCGATCTTGCGTTGCGTCTGGCCGAGGCGTTGCCATGCGACATCATCAGCGTGGACTCCGGCATGGTGTACCGCGGCATGGACATCGGCACGGCGAAACCGCCGCCCGAAGTGCTGGCGCGCGCGCCGCACCGGCTGATAGATATCCGCGATCCGGCCGAGCCGTATTCGGCGGCGCAGTTCAGTCTTGACGCGCTGCGCGAGATGGAGGAGACCGCGCGGCGCGGGCGCATTCCGCTGCTGGCGGGCGGCACCCTGCTGTACTTTCGCGCGCTGGAGCACGGTCTTTCAGAACTGCCGGGCGCCGATCCCGCGCTGCGCGCGCGCCTCGCCGCCGAAGCGGAACAGCACGGCTGGGCGGCTCTGCACGCGCGTTTGGCGCAGCTTGACCCTGTATCCGCCGCACGCATTCACCCTAACGACGCGCAACGCATCCAGCGCGCACTGGAGGTGTGCGAGTTGCGTGGCGTGCCGATGAGCGAACTTTACCGCGCCGCGCCGCGTGCGCCGTTGCCGTACCGCATCCAGAAAATCGCCCTCGCGCCCGCAGAGCGCGCCGTGCTGCACGAACGCATCGGCGCACGGTTTCATGACATGTTGCGGCGCGGCCTGATCGAAGAGGTGAAAACCCTTAAACAGCGTGGGGATTTGGGCCTGGATACACCGGCCCTGCGCGCGGTCGGCTACCGCCAGGTCTGGCGGCATCTGCACGGGGAGTTCAATTGCGAGGAGATGGTAAAACGCGCTATTATAGCGACACGCCAATTGGCAAAACGCCAACTTACCTGGCTGCGTTCGGAGCCGGGCGTGACGTGGTTTGACAGCCTGGATACAGATATTACCGCCAAGGTATTGAACTATTGCGCCGCCGCCGCCAACTAAAGGTTTGGCGATGGGCGTGTAGTGGCTGTTGCAAGGCGACCCTGACATGAAAACGACAAAAGGAGGGTGAAGATGACCAAAGGCAAATCACTGCAGGACCCCTTTTTAAACGCCCTGCGCAAAGAAGGCGTACCGGTCTCCATTTATCTTACCAACGGCATCAAGCTGCAGGGCCAGATCGAATCGTTCGACCAGTTTGTGGTGCTGCTCAAAAATACCGTAAGCCAGATGGTTTACAAGCACGCCATCTCCACGGTGGTGCCCGCGCGCAATATCAAGCTGCCTCTTGCCGAGATGGACAAGCCGGATGCCGGTGATTGAGAGGTGCGTGATTGTTTGACCGTGCGCGTACCCGCCCGCCGGGAGCGGAACGGGCGGTGCTGGTGCAGATGGAACGGCAGGGACAGGACCAAGCCGCTGAACTCGCCGAACTGCGCGAACTGGCGCGCTCGGCGGGCGTGATCCCGGTGGCCGCAGTCGGCGGGACGCGCAGGAAACCCGATCCGCAATATTACGTCGGCAGCGGCAAGGCCGAAGAGATACGCAACGCGGTCGCGCGCGAGCAGGCCGCGGTGGCGGTATTCAACCATGAACTCAGCCCGTCACAGGAACGCAACCTGCAACGCCTGCTCAACTGCCGCGTGCTGGATCGCACCGGATTGATACTGGACATCTTCGCGCGCCGCGCCCAGACCCACGAAGGAAAACTGCAAGTGGAGCTTGCCCAGTTACAGCACATCTCGACGCGCCTGGTGCGCGGCTGGACTCACCTGGAGCGGCAAAAGGGTGGTATCGGCTTGCGCGGCGGTCCCGGTGAAACCCAGCTCGAAAGCGACCGGCGCCTGATCGCCGGGTGCATCAAGCAGGTGCAAAAGCGTCTGCACAAGGTGCAGCAACAGCGCGCGCAGGGAAGAAAGCGGCGCAGCAAGGCCGCGCTGCCCACGGTGTCGCTGGTGGGTTACACCAATGCCGGAAAATCCACCCTGTTTAACGTCCTCACCGGCGCCAGGGTTTACGCCGCCGATCAACTCTTTGCCACGCTCGACCCCACCTTGCGCCGCGTTGAGCTGCCGGGCGCCGCGTCCGTCATCCTCGCCGACACCGTGGGCTTTATCCGCGACCTGCCGCACGATCTGGTGGCGGCGTTTCGCGCCACGCTGGAGGAAACGCGCCTGGCGTGTCTGCTGTTGCACGTGGTGGACGCAGGCGACCCCCGGCATCGGGAACGCAGCGAGCAGGTCAACCAGGTGTTGCAGGAGATCGGCGCGCAGGATATTCCCCAGATTGAGGTGTACAACAAGATTGATCTGCTGGAAAATGGTGCTCCGCGCCTGGAGCGCCATCATGACGGAAGCGTAAAGCGCATCTGGCTTTCGGCCGCAACCGGCGTGGGGCTGGATCTACTGCGCCTGGCGCTGGCTGAACACGCCGCCGGACAATGCAACGCAAACCGGGATGAACGCGAGACGGTCGAGCTTGAAGATCATCGACTGGCCGAAGCACTATAACCGGCAGGTGCCGGGTGAACTAGGAGTGAATCATGGCTTGGAATGAACCGGGTGGCGGCGGCAAAGACCCTTGGGGCAGGCGCGGCGGCGAGAGCGGTCCGCCCGACCTGGACGAAATGCTGCGCCGTTTCCAGAAAAAACTGAGCGGCCTGCTTGGCGGAGACAAGGGCGGGGGTAACGGGGCCCCCGTGAATGCGCGCGGCGCCTGGCTGATAGGCGGGGTGATCGCGGTTGTCTGGCTGCTCTCCGGCATATACATCATTGATCCCGCCGAACGCGGCGTGGAACTGCGCTTCGGAAGATACACGGTGACTACCTTGCCCGGTCCGCATTGGCACTGGCCTTATCCCATCGAAAGGGTCGAGGTGGTCAACGTGGATCAGATTGGCCGCGTGGAAATCGGCATGCGCGCGGCGGCTGACGGCGCCGGCGGGGGGTCGCTGATTCTGACCAAGGACGAAAACATCGTAGACCTCAAGCTCGCCGTGCAATATAAAATCAAGGATGCGACCGACTATCTGTTCAATGTGCGTGATCCGGACGCTACCCTCATCCAGGTCACGGAGAGCGCGGTGCGTGAGATCGTCGGCAAGAACAACATGGATTTGATTATCGCCGAGGGCCGCAAGGAGATCGAGCCGCAGCTTGAGAAGCTGATCCAGGATATTCTGGACCGCTACGGCACCGGGTTACAGATAACCAGCGTCAATATGCAGCAGGCCACCGCCCCGGTGGAGGTGCGCGATGCGTTTCTGGACGTGGTGCGTTCGCGCGAAGATGAACAGCGCTTAATCAATGAGGCGCAGACCTACGCCAACGGCATTGTGCCGGTGGCGCGCGGCGCGGCGTCGCGCCAGTTGCAGGAAGCCGAAGCCTACAAATCCAGGGTGATTTCCCAGGCCTCGGGCGAGGCGAACCGCTTCATGCAGGTGCTCGCCGAGTACCGCAAAGCGCCCGCGGTGACGCGCGAGCGCTTATATCTGGAGGCGATGGAATCCGTGCTCGCCAGCGCGGGGAAGGTGATGGTGGACGTTAAAGGCAGCGGCAACCTGCTGTACCTGCCGCTTGACCGCATGAGCGGCGCGCCGGCCCAGCCCGCCGACAAGGCGCTGGAGCGCCTGTTGCCGCCGGCCGCCGCCCAGACCCAGGAGGGCCAGGACTCGGCCGCGTCCGCCGCTCAGCGCGGCGATGCGCGTGAGCGCGGGCGTGAAAGAGGAGAACGCTGATGACGGACAAGAAGACATTGGCCCTGATTATCGGGTTGGGCGCACTGTTAATCCTTTATGCTTCGCTGTTTACCGTGCACCAGCGCGAGCGCGCCATTCTGTTCCGCCTGGGCGAAATCGTGCGCACCGATTTCAAGCCTGGCCTGTACGCCCTGCTTCCGGTTTTTTACAACGTAAAAAAATTCGACGCGCGCATCCAGACGCTGGACGCCGAGCCGGAAGACTATCTCACGGTGGAAAAGAAGAGCGTGCTGGTGGATTCCTACGTCAAGTGGCGTATCGTGGACGTGGCGCGTTACTACACGGCCACCGGCGGCGATCCGGCGCGCGCGGGCGCGAACCTGTTCCAGATCATCAAAAAGGGCCTGCGCGGCGAGTTCGCCAAGCGCACCTTGCAGGACGTGGTATCCGGCGACCGCGCGCAAATCATAGATATCGTCAAGAGAGAGGCTACCGAGCAGGCCAAGGAATTGGGCATCGAGGTGGTAGACGTGCGCCTGCGCCGCGTGGACTTGCCCAAGGAGGTGAGCAGTTCGGTGTATGACCGCATGCGCGCGGAACGCGCGCGCGCGGCGCGCGAATTCCGCGCCCGCGGCGCCGAGGCGGCGGAACTCATCAGGGCGGACGCCGACCGGCAGCGCACGGTGATCCTCGCCGAGGCTTACCGGGAGGCGGAGCGCATCCGCGGTGAAGGCGATGCGCAGGCGTCGGGTATTTACGCCAAGGCCTTCGGCAGCGATGCGGAATTCTACTCGCTGTACCGCAGCCTGAATGCGTATAAAAACACCTTCCGCGACAAGAGCGATGTGCTGGTGATAGATCCCGATTCGGAGTTCTTTAAATACTTCAAGGACCAGTACGGAAAAGGCAAACCGTGATGCGCTGCGCCTGAGTATGTGGGAAACACTGCTGAGCGCCTTTGCGCTGCTGCTGGTGATAGAAGGCATCGCGCCGTTTCTGAATCCCGCCGGGGTGCGGCGCCTGTTGCTCATGATTAACCAAATGGATGATATGGCGCTGCGCATGGCGGGTCTGGTGAGCATGCTGCTGGGCCTGACCTTGCTTTATATCGTGCACTAACCGCTTTATCATTCCCTCCATGCCCACTCACGACCGCTGGCTGCTGCCCGAAGGTATCGAAGAAGTGTTGCCGCCGCAGGCGCGGCGTCTGGAGCAGTTGCGCCGTCGGCTGCTGGATTTATTCCAGTGCTGGGGCTATGAGTTGGTCGTGCCGCCCTTGATCGAATATCTGGAAGCGCTGCTCACCGGAACCGGCAACGATCTCGACCTGCAAACCTTCAAGCTTACCGATCCGCTCAGCGGGCGTCTGATGGGGGTGAGCGCCGACATGACGCCGCAGGTGGCGCGCATAGACGCGCATTACCTGAAACGCAACACCCCCACGCGCTTGTGTTATTTCGGCGGCGTGCTGCACACGCGGCCCGATGGATTCGCGCGCACGCGCAACCCTTTGCAAGCCGGCGCGGAACTATTCGGCCACGCTGGCATCGAGAGCGACGCCGAGGTGCTGGCGCTGATGGTGGAAACACTGCGTCTCACCGGCATCAGGGATTTTCATGTAGACCTCGGCCACGTGGGTATCTTCCGCGCGCTGGCCAGCGACGCCGGCCTCGACGCCGCACGGGAGTCGGAACTGTTCGACGCCCTGCAGCGCAAGGCGCTGCCGGAGATCGAAGAATTGCTCGTGCGGCTCAAGCTCGATAAAAAACAACATGCGCGCCTGCTGTGCCTTGCGGAGTTGAACGGCGGCGCCGAAGTCCTGATTGATGCGGAACAGCGTCTGCGCGGCGCGCCGCAAGCGGTCGGTGACGCGCTCGCCAAGCTCAAGGTGATCGCACAAGCCGCAGAACAGCGCTTCGGCGGCGTGCCGCTGTACTTCGATCTGGCCGAATTGCGCGGCTACGCTTATCACACCGGCGTGGTGTTCGCCGCCTTCGTGCCCGGTCATGGCCAAGCCGTCGCGCAGGGCGGACGCTATGACGACGTCGGCAAGGTGTTCGGACGCGCACGCCCCGCCACCGGCTTCAGCACCGATATCAAAACCCTGCTCGGCCTCATGCCCGCGGCGCCTTCCGCCGCGCGCGGGATTTACGCTCCCACGCTGGAGGATGCCGCGCTGCACGCGAAGATTTCCGAACTGCGCGCGCAGGGCGAGCGCGTGGTCATGGAACTGCCCGGTCAAAGCGGCGGCGCGCGCGACATGCAGTGCGACCGTGTGCTGGTGAAACAAAACGGCGTTTGGGCCGTGGCGGCGGCGGGAGACTGAATGGGCAAGAACGTCGTCATCATCGGCACCCAGTGGGGCGATGAGGGCAAGGGCAAGGTGGTGGATTTGCTCACCGACCGCGCCTCCGCCGTGGTGCGCTTCCAGGGCGGACACAACGCCGGACACACCCTGGTCATCGGCGGTGAAAAAACCGTGTTGCATCTCATCCCCTCCGGCATTTTGCGCGACGGCGTGCAGTGCCTGATCGGCAACGGCGTAGTGCTTTCGCCCAGGGCGCTGCTGGAAGAGATCACCATGCTGGAACAGAAGGGCGTGCCGGCGCGCGCGCGGCTGAAAATCAGCGAGGCCTGCCCGTTGATACTGCAATACCACATCGTGCTCGATCAGGCCCGCGAACAGGCGCGCGGCAGCGCGGCCATCGGCACCACAGGGCGCGGCATCGGCCCGGCCTATGAAGACAAGATCGCGCGCCGCGCGTTGCGTGTGAGCGATCTGCTGCACCGCGAGCGCTTCGCCGCCAAGCTGGGCGAGGTGCTGGATTATCACAACTTCGTGCTGAAAAATTATTATCGAGCCGAGCCGGTGTCATTCCAGCAGGTACTGGACGAGGCGATGTCCTGGAAGGCCTGGCTGGAGCCGCTCATCGCGGACGTGCCGGAACTGCTTTATCAACACCAGAAAGACGGCAAGAGCGTGATGTTTGAAGGTGCGCAAGGCGCGCTGCTCGACGTGGATCACGGCACCTACCCCTACGTCACCTCGTCCAACACCACCGCGGGCGGGGCGGCCACCGGCAGCGGCATGGGCCCGGCGTGCTTCGATTACATACTCGGCATCACCAAGGCCTACACCACGCGCGTCGGCTCCGGCCCGTTCCCCACCGAACTGTTCGACGAGCTGGGCGAACACCTGTCCAAACGCGGCAACGAATTCGGCTCCACCACCGGCCGCGCGCGCCGCTGCGGCTGGTTCGACGCGGTCGCCCTGCGCCGCGCCAACCGCATCAACAGCGTGTCCGGCCTGTGCATCACCAAGCTCGACGTGCTGGACGGCCTCGACACCCTGAGCTTGTGCGTGGGCTACCGCTGCAACGGCGTGGAACGCCTCACCCCCCCGGTCGGCGCCGAGGCCTATGCCGATTGTGAACCGGTCTACGTCGAGATGCCCGGCTGGCAGGAATCCACCGTCGGCATCACCGACTACAAAAAACTCCCCGCCAACGCCCGCGCCTACTTAAAGCGCGTCGAAGAAATCAGCGAAACCCCCATCGCCATCGTCTCTACCGGCCCCGACCGCGCCCAGACCATTATCTTGCGTCATCCGTTTGATTAGGGCCGTACACTGCATCCCTGGAATGGTTACCAGCATTCCTGTCATTCCAGTCCCCGCCTGCGCGGGGGCAGACAGCGCGTGGCGCGAGCAGCGCAAAATCGGTCCCACCAGCGAAACCGTCATTCCGGACGCGCGTAGCGCGAGCCGGAATCCAGTAAGTCGTTGAACTAAACATAGCGACAGAAGTATTGCCGCATTTCGTAATGGAAACAAAGACCGTCGCTCCCGCCCCCGGATCACGTCCGGGGTGACGAGCGGGAGCCCAGTAGGGTCGCCTGGATTCCCGCTGGAGCCTGTCCCCGCGCCTGCGCGGGCGGGAATGACGACAAATGAGTACTTTATTTCCGTCGCTGTGTATAAAAGTGCTGGTTTCCGGGTACTCCCCTGGATCAAGTCCGGGGTTCGCCTGGAATGACAACTTAACCCGAGCCTTCTTCACCCGAGCCTTCTTCACTCGAAAGAATTTTTTGTTACACCCGCCTTATCCCACTTGACGCCGCCCAAGGCCTTGCCTTACGCTCCTTCCAGCAGAATCTTCAAGGGAGAAGGGGAATGCGTACACAGCGGCGGTTTGTCGTTGTCTGTCTCGGTCTTGCCTGCCTTTTCACCCTTACTTCCCTTTACGCCGCCACCGCTCCGGTTGGCGCCACCCCCGGCAGCTTCAACGTAGACGATCAAGGCGCAGCGAATTACACCATCCCGATCCAAATCCCGCCTGGAACCGCGGGCATGCAGCCCAACCTTTCGCTCCAGTACAACAGCCAATCCGGTAACGGCCTGCTCGGCATGGGCTGGAGCCTCGGAGGTTTCTCTGTCATCCACCGCTGCCCCGCCACCCAAGTGCAAGACGGCTTCCGCGGCGGCATCAACTACGACGCCAACGACAAATACTGTTTAGACGGCCAACGCCTCATCGCCGTCAGCGGCGCCTATGGCGCCAACGGCACCGAATACCGCACCGAACGCGAAAGCTTTACCAAGATTATCTCCTACGGCACCCAAGGCACCGGCCCCAGCTACTTCAAAGCCTGGGCCAAATCCGGCCAGATCATCGAATACGGCAACACAACAGACTCCAAAATCGAAGCCCAAGGCAAAACCGAAGTCCGCCTCTGGGCCGTCAACAAAATCGAAGACCGGGTCGGCAACTACCTCACCGTCACCTACACCGAAGACAACCCCAACGGCGACTACTACCCCACCCGCATCGACTACACCGGCAACAGCAACGCCGGCCTCACGCCTTACAACAGCGTCCAGTTTCAGTACCAGATCCGGCCCGACATCACCCCGCTCTACGAAGCGGGCAGCCTCATCCAAACCACAGTCAGGCTGACCAATGTAAAAACCTACACCGGCACCACCCTGGTCAAAGACTACCGTCTGGCCTATGACCAGAGTGCGGCGACCCAAAGAAGCCGTCTCACTTCAATAACAGAATGTGCGGGGGATGGGGTGTGTTTGCTGGGGACAACCATGTCACTGTCGGACAACGGAGACGGCTCCTTTCAAGTTGGGCCGAGAGATAACGCACAGTATTGTGCTTTAGGGTTGGGCAATACTTTCTGTCAGGAGTGGCCGGAGAGCCAG
>QZKM01000006.1 GCA_003599485.1 Gammaproteobacteria bacterium | reverse complement strand
TCTCTTGTATAAATTTTGTAGGAATAGGTATTGCCATTGGTGACACCGTTGTCGGTACAGGTGGTGATGGCAGCGCCATCACACACTACCGTGCTTGTACCGATGGTATTATTGGGAGGTATTGTGCTGTACGACGTATTTCCTTCCTCCGGCGTCGCGACCGCGGACTCGTCCCGAACAACAATGACGCGGCTGGCGTCCGCAGGAACGGTCCAGCCACTAAGATTGACAACTCCGTCCCCCGCCGTCCCCGTCGGAGAACCGCCGACATCCGTCGAAGACAAGTTGTCTATCGTGATCGTAGCGCCCGCCGCGTCGGACCCCAACTTCCGATTCGTCGACGAACTGGTCCAGGAATTTATCTTCGCGGCTACCGTATAGGTCGCCCCCGGTGGCGCCGGCATGGCCGCGTGGCTTTTCGGCGTGATGCGGATTTTGTACTGGGTCTGGGTCGTGGTCGCCGTCAGCGTGTTCGTGGAGAGCGTCACGGTCGGCGTGTCGCTGGCGGGATCGGTTGCCGAACCGTAAACCGTGGCGCCGTCGTCGCTGGTGATTGCCACCAGGCTCAACCCGGCCGACGCGCCGGCGCCGAGCCCGACCACGACCGCCGTAATCGTGTCCGTGCCGGAACTCGTCTGGAACGTGAACGCACCTGCCATGGTCGCCACATCGCCGGGCGCGAGGCTCGCGTTCGCCGGGTCGGCGCCGTTGCCCAGGGTGGTGGTGACGGCGGGCTTCAACGCGATTGTCAGAAAGGCGTTGGAGCTGCTGACTGTGGTCGCAGTGGTCGTGCCGGTCGCGCCGGCCGTAGCCTTGGTGCCGTCGATAATCCCGAACCCGCCGCCGTTGCCGGAGTTACTGCCGTTATCCGACCGCTCCACGATGCTCGTCAGATTTCCGTTCGTCCAGCCCGAGAACGCGGCGGTCGTGTTCGTATTGACGCCCTGCGACACGGCAACGACGACGAGCGTGCTGTCCACCGTGGTCGTGACGCTGCTCACGCTGACGGAAGTGCTGGCGGTCGTCTTGACACCGCCGCCGGTGACGTCCCAGGGGTCGCCGGTGATGACAGCGCCGCGGTAGGTCAGAATCTGGGCGACAAGGTGATCACCCGGGTCGGCAATGGTAGGCGAGGTCATGGCCGCCGAGGCAGCCCGTGCCCAGTACGCGGTCAGGCGCGTTCCCGTGGTTGTTCCGGTGCAGGTCGTATCCTGGGTTCCTACCAGAACAAACCCTGCGGCCGTGGAAAGCGTGGGTGTGGATTCGCCGCAACTGCTCTCGATGAACAGCAGCGCGATGTCGTCGGTCTGGTGCGTCGGCCACGCCGGGCTGACTGCACCTATGCCGTTGACCACGGTTCCCGCCGCCTGGAAGGTTACTGCCGCGCGCGCCTCGTTCACTCCGAGCAGGACAACGGCCAGCATCCCGAGCAGAAGCCGGGACCGAAAACACGTGCCTTTCAAAACCGCTGGCTTCGTCATATCGGGAGGAAACGGAACGCCCGGGAAACCTCACGCACTATAGTATAGTGCGAGAAGCGACGCCGATACGCCGCAACAGCAGACATAACGCGGCGGCGGCTCAGCATTCGCTGCCCGGCGAATTGCTGCGGCAGACCGTGGCCTCCAGCTTGCGCTCGGCGTAATCGGGATTGCCGAGAACCCCGTAGGTGGCGGTGCTGGTCAAATAAGACACCCTCACCGTATAGCCGCCGATGGTGCGGGTGGAATAGGTGCAGGTCACGGTCACAGCGACGTCCGATAAACCGGAGTCGGCGGAGGGATGGGAGTATGAGGTCGTGGTCACGGACGGGGCATCGGCGCAGGCGGCGGCATCGTTATATACCGCGCGGTGGAGGCCCCACTCCAGCCCGCCCTTGGCGCCGGCGTAGGCGCGCGCACCCAGCAGGGCACGATCCGTTGTGGCCTGCGACACCCCGCCCACGGTGAGCATGTAAGCGCCCAGGGCGGCGAACGCCACCAGCAGGAAAATGGCGGTGACAAGGGCCGCGCCACGTTGTCCATGTACGATGCACC
Source organism: Gammaproteobacteria bacterium (assembly GCA_003599485.1). Taxonomy (GTDB): domain Bacteria; phylum Pseudomonadota; class Gammaproteobacteria; order SURF-13; family SURF-13; genus SURF-13. Next base: position 71,182 of record QZKM01000006.1, on the reverse strand, counting down.
TCATCGGCTGTTGTCGAGCGCCGCCTGGTGGATCAGGCGGATGCGCTCGCCTTCGCTCTCCAGCGTGAGCGTGAGCGTGACCAGGCCGCGGTTGCGCACCTCGTCGGTAGTGGTCGTGACGCTGCACTCTTTGACCCGGTCAACCACTACGGCGCTCGTGGCGCTGAGCGCAGCGAAGTCCACCGCCGTCACGGGCTGGGTCTGCGGGATGGGATAGGCGGCATAGCGCGTGAGCATGCCGGCGCTGGTGTCGCACACGTAGCTCACCGCGGTGGTCACCACAAACAGCCGCTGATTCGGGCTTTCGCCACGGAAATCGTGAGCGGAGCTGAGGGCAATATGGTCCCAGCCGCTGGCGGGGCAAGTGGTGGAGGTGATGCTGATGGTCAGGCCGCTGGCCGGCGTGATGAGGCTTTCCTGGCCCGCGGTGCGTTGGGCGTCGGCGTAGACTTCTTCGGGCGCCACGCCGCGGTTGTTGATCGCCAGGCGGATGCCGGGGGTGGTTTTGGTTGCAGGGTTGCGGAAGCAACCTAAAAGGTCGAAATCGGTGTCGCCGTTGAAACGTAACCGCTCGTTGTCAGTGCCACGGATGTTGTATTTCGCTCCGTCCAGGGTCGGGATCATCTCCAGCGCGAACCCGCTGGCCAGGTTCTGCCTGCGCACGCTGTTGGGCAGCGCGAGGCGGGCATCGCGCGCCATGCGCCGCAGCGCGCTCTCGGCGGCCTCGACCAGCGCCGCGCGCCGGGACAGGTCCACGTAGCCTTGCATCGGACGCACGATAAACACCGCGGCGATACCCGCCAGGAGGCCGAGAAGAACGATGGTCACCACCGCCTCGACGAGCGTGAAACCGGCGGAGGCGTGCTGGGCGCTGCGTTGAGGAAGCGGCGCGCGCATCTAGGGCAACAGCGCCAGGCAGCCGGCATTACCGGTGGCGTTGCAATTGTAGTTGGTGCGGTATCCGGCGAGACGCACCGTGAGCGAGGGCGAGTCCTCGGGTGTAACCGCGACCTCGACGCGCATCACCCGGATCAGATTGTTCACGTAGTCGTTGCTGAGGGTGTGCAGGCTGACCGGAGCCGTGGGATTGGCCGGGCTGGGGACCACCGTCACGGAGACGCTGTAGCGATCGAGGCCGGAAATGGGATTGCCAAGCTGGTCTATGGCGCCGGTATTGGTCAGATTGTAGTAGTCGCAGACGTTGTCGTAGGCGCCGCGGCTCGTCTCGGGGGCCGGGCAGATGCGGTTCGTGCCGGAACTCGGGTCGAGGACCGGCTTGAGCAGGACCTCTTCCAGGTACGACTCCGCAATCAGCTGCGCCTGCTGGCGGATCATCGGGTCGGCGCTGCGCTGGGTGGTGGTGGTCATCACCATGAGGATGCCGGCCACGGCTATGCCCACGATGACGATGAACACGATCAGCTCGACCAGGGTCACGCCGGCCTGGCGGGATGCGCGCGCCGGCGGCCTGTGCTCAGCGCACATAGCCCGTTTCCTTTTCCACGGTAATGGTGCGCACCTTGCCGCCGCCGGTGATGGTGAGCGTCAGGTTGGCGTTGAAGGTCGAGCTGGGCACGATATCGTCAACATTGTAGGGCCGGCCCAGGGCGTCGAAGAAGATGATCTTGCCGGTGTCAGAGCTTGTGCCCCCGCCGGCCTGGACCGAATAAGGTTTCTCGCCGTACGGGCCGGGCACTCCCTCGGCAACGCTGCACGGAAAGGTGCTGGTGTAACAGGCGCTGATGGCGGCAGGCTGGAGATTGACGTAGACGGAACGGCGCTGGGCGATGGCGGTCTTGTGGGCGTAGCGCAGGATGGACAGCGCCTCGTCGTAGAACCCCCGCGCCTGGAAGACCTCCAGATCAAAGAAGCGCGGCGCCACAAAGGCGGCGAGGATGCCGGCCAGAATCAGCGTCACGACCAACTCGACCATACTGTAACCCCGGCTGGTCAGGACAATGTTATTCATCGCGTCCACTTGAAACTTAAAGGGGGTCCACCGGTATCGCCGTTCAGTTCAGCTTCACACCCTTATCTTCCGCGCGCGCGGGTGGCGGGTCAAGTTTCAGGGCGCGCGCCAGTGGTTTCAATCGCTCACTCAGCCACTCCGCCCGCGCCGTCTCACCGCTCAACGCGAGCACCTGGCGCGTGAGGTCGTAATACGTGTACAAATCCGGCGCTTGCACGTATACGTAGAGCATGCCCTGGTCCAGCAGGCGCCTGGCCTCCTGAAGCTTGCCCTGCCTGAGCAGCAGGGCGGCGTAGCGCACCCGCGCCTGATGATAGCGCGGGTCGAGCTTGACAGCATGGCGGTATGCGGCCTGCGCCCGCTCGATCCAGTCCGGACCCGCGATTTCCTGATTCTCCTCGTAGAGCAACCCGCGCGTCATGAACGCCTGCGGGCGCAGCGGGTTTAATTTTTGCGTCTTGTCCAGCAGTTCCATGGCGAACTGGTACAGCAGCTTTTTATCGCCCAGAGAGGTCTTATCCGAAACGCGCAGCAAATGCCGCACCAGATCGGCATGGGTGGCGAGCACGCTGTCGGACGACGGCGTAAGGCGCGCGGCGCGGGTGAGTGATTGGTAGGCCTGCTCCAGTTGGCCGCGTGACGCCTGCGTAAGCGCCGCCTTGTAGTACAGCGCCGAAGCGCCCTGGGTGGCGAAATAGATCAGAGGAAAAGAAACCAGCAGTGCGATCAGGGTGTAGTACGCCTTGGGCCTGACCCATTGCGCGGGAGCAAAACGTAGCCACCTGCTGCCCAGGGTTTGCGCGCTGAGCTGGTTGAAGCGCGCCAGCACCAGGCCCGCCACCAGCAGCGTGGGGGAAATGTAGAGATTAAAGTTGAAAAAGCTGTGCGCGGCGATGGCCAGCAGGCCAGCGCACAGGCCGGCCATTTCTACCCGCCCCCTCTCCCTGCCCTCTCCCCCCGCAAGGGGGAGAGGGGAAGTGGGAGTACCCCTCCCTTCAGGGATGAGGGGTGGCATAGTAGAAACATTTCTCAACACGCGCACCAGCGTCCAGGCCACGGCGCCAAGCAGTATCAGCAACAACAGCAAACCCGGCCAGCCGGCCTCGATCCATATTTGCAGATAATCGTTGTGCGCGAAGTAGCCGGCGCTGCCGTCCGCCGGGTGGCGGTAGGGCGGCCAGGCCAGCCAGAAAGTGCCTATCCCCAAACCATACCACGGCGCATCCTGCAGCATCTTCCAGGCCTGCGCCCAGATTTGCAGCCGTCCCAGATCGGCGCGCGCCGGATTGGCCAGGGTTCCGAGCCGCTCCAGCACGCCGCCCTGCCAGAGCAGATTGGCCAACAGCAGGGCGAGGAGCGCCAGCAGCAGCAGCAAACGGCTGCGCTGAACCGGAACGCAGCCGCGCACCAGCCATAACAACAGCAAGAAACTGATGAAGAAGCTGGCGATCGCCCCGCGCCCCTTGGTGAGCATGATGGCGAAGAACAGCACGAACAGCGCCGCGCCCAGGAGGCGCAAGGGCCAGCGCTGGTCCGCCGGTTGCAGCAGGAAATAGGCCGAGGCCGGAAGCGCGATCAGATTCAAAAACGCGGCGTGGGAATTGATGTCGAGAAATACCGAGCGTGGGGCCTCTCCCACCAGCCCCCATTGATAAATCGCCCACAGCGCAAGAGCGAGACCGGTGATAAAGATGGCCGGAGCGGTTCTGCGCCAGAGCGCGTCCTGGTCAACCGCCGCCGTATATATCAAGAACGCGAGCGGCAGGGTGCCCACGATCCAGAAATAATTGAACCCCACCTGGGGGACGGGATGCCAGAGCAGCGACACGCCGAGCCAGGTCCAGAGCAAGACGAGACTAAGGCTGATGGCCGTATTGGGGATACGCGCCCCGGCCAGGCGCCACTGAGCGGCAAACAGCGCGAGACCCAGAAACAGCAGGATGTGATAAAGCGCGAAAAACTCGACCCGGACGCCGTTGAACAGCAGCGCGGGAACCAGCGCGGCCGCAAACAGCGCGGCCGCGGCCCACGATGCCGTCTGAGAGCGCAACAACAAAGACGCCGCCGGCATTAGGGAAGCTCTGAATAATTCAATAAACGTCGTTCCCGCGAAGCTTGTCCCCGCGAAAGCGGGGAGCGGGAACCCAGTAAGTCGCTGAAATGTAAGCACTGGATTCCGGGTCTCCCCCGCATCAAGTGCGGGGTCCGCCCGGAATGACGAATCGAATTAATCAGAGCTTCCTTAGCTATCCGGCACCGGTGAACTTGAGGGCCGCGCCCGCCGCCTAAGACCGGAGGGCGGAGCCCCGTTCAGGCTTAGGCGCAGTTTGCCGCGCTGGCGGTTACTGTGATGGTCGGAGACAGCCCCGTGCCGGTGGAGGAGGTGTAGGTCACCTGACAGTCGCTATCAATAGCCGCACCAGGGCTGAAAGTGATGGTGCTCCCCGACGCGTTTGAAAAAAAGCCGCCCGTATCCTGCAGCGCCGTCCCTATCCCGGCTGCGTCGCCGGTAGGATAGTGGAACGCCATGGTGACGGTGGCCCCTTCCATGCTGATTGAAGAAGCAGCGCCCGCAGCGGTGGCCAGCGCCATGCTGTGCGCCAGCGCCGCGGCGCTGCGCATGCTGCCGGCCAAGGCATTCACCGTCGCCAGGCGGGCGTCTCCGGTGATGTTGATAAAACGCGGCACCGCGAAGGCGGCGAGGATGCCGAGGATGGTGATGACCAATACAAGCTCAATGAGGGTGAAGCCGGTTTGCTTTTTCATGTTTGTTCTCCTTTCAAAGTCAAGGGCCGCAGCCCATACCGTAATCTGTAACCGTCGCGTGCTTAACTACAACCCGAAGTGCTCGCCGTCACGGTGATCGTGGGCGCCCCTCCTGTCCCGCTTGCCTGTGTGTACTGCACCTGACACGAAGCCGGCGTGGCTACGCCTTTGACCTGGAAAGTGACGATGCCGGCTGAAGCGGAGGAGGTGAATCCTGTCAAATCCTGAAGTGCGGCAACGATACCATCGGCGGTGCCCGCGGGATAGTGTTGCACCATGGTTACTGTCGCTCCGTCCACGCTGATGGAGGAGCTTGCCCCCGCGGCCTGCACCAGGGCGACGCTATGCGCCAGCGCCGCGGCGCTGCGCAGGCTGCCGGCCAGGCTGTTCACCGTCGCCAGGCGGGCGTCTGCGCTTATGCTGATAAAGCGCGGCACCGCGAAGGCGGCGAGGATACCGAGGATGGTGATGACCAGCACCAGTTCGATGAGGGTGAAGCCGGGTTGTTTTCTGATATCCATATTTTTCTCCAGAATGTCAAGTATAAGGGGCCGCAGCCCATTGTCTTACCCTAGCACCATAAATCTACTGCGCGGATTTCTATCCGCCATGCTCAAGTTCCGGTCCGCGCGTGCGCCGCAGCGCGCGCTTGAACGCCCTCCGTGCGGAACCAAGCTTAAAGTAATACTATTTCAATATTATTTCCCCATAAAAAACAGGTTTACTATAATGCACTGGCTGTTTCATAACAAGTGTCCCTGCCCGTCTTCACCTTTTTAACCTACTGTAAAGGTAGGATATATAGTGCATCCGGCTACCGGTAGAGCACCGACAATACACCCCAGCCGTGCGTGAACGCGACAAAGCCCAGGTTGGTCAACACGTACAGGCTGCCCAGCACGATCAAAACCGCAATAAAACGTGAGTGGCGAACGGCCAGGCGGTCGGGGTGATGATGCATGTCGTCCAGAAGCTGCGCCACCTTGTCGCCACCGCGGTACCAGCGGTTGCTCCATGTTTCAAACGCCCGCAGCAGGCTGGGCCTGATCAGCAGGCAAATGCCGATCGCCAGCGTCAGTACGCTGGTGAGCGCGATTAAAAAAGCGGCCGAATCCAGCAGCCAGCCGGCAAGCTGGAGGTTGTGATTCTCCAGCATGCGCAAGGTGGCGCTTTTGTCGTAGCGGAAACTCAACTGGTACAGTATGTAGAGCGCGCTTACGGCCAGCAGCGCGCCGATCCAACGGTGCCGGCGGTACACGGGGCGCTCGATGTGGAAGGTGGCGTCCATGGCCCGGGTGAGCGACTGCGTGGAAAACCATTGATTGAGCCGCTGACCGAGCGAAAACAGCCGCTCAGGGTGGAAGTACAACCACACGCCGACGATCAAACTTAACGCCGCCCCGCCCAGCAGCAGGGCAAGCAGCGTTTCCAGCAGAATCTCATTCAGGAGGTGTATTTGCATGATGAAATAGTCTCATACTGTGAGGGAAATTCCCATACCTGCTGCTAACTCAGGTTCCACGCATAGCTCTCCAAAGCCTCAAGGCGCAGACCGTGCACTTCTTCCACGCCCTGGTCGAAGACGCGGTTGCCGTTCAGGTCATCGTAATCCAGCCTTACCGCAAAGCGCGCGCGCGGCGGGCCGAGCAGGGTTGTCTTAAAAAAGTCGCCGTATTGGACGCGGTAGATCAACGCCGCCTCGCGCGTATCGAAGTACCAGTTGCCGCCCTCAATAGCGGCCGGATCCGGAGCGGCCAGCTCGCCCAGATAGTTCCTGGGTTTTTCACTCAGACGCCGCATGGGGTTGGTTCCTTCCAGGGTGTACAGACCCTTGATGTCATCGCGCACGATATGCGCGGCGACCTCGATGCTGAGCGCGCTCTTCAGGGCGCCCACCACGTTTTCCATGGCCACGCGCTCGGCGTCCACGCGCATCTCCAGAAGTTTATCAATGGCGATGACGTAGAGTATGCCCACCAGGATGACCGCGATCACCATCTCGATCAGCGAGAATCCGCGTGCCTTATCCATTATCCCCCGCGGCGCGCGGCCTGGGCCAGGTCCCACATGGGCAGGAATACGCCCAGCGCCAGAATCAACACCATGATGCCGATGGCCACGATCAGGACCGGTTCTATGTTGGCGCTCAGGTTCTTGATGTCGTAGTCCACCTCGCGCTCGTAGAACTCCGCCACCTGCTGCATCATGTCGTCCAGCGCGCCGGTTTCCTCGCCCACGCCCATCATCTGCAACACCATGGGGGTGAACATGCCGGAGAGGGCGGCGGTGCGGGTCATGCTCTCGCCGCGCTCGATGCCGTTGCGCATGGCCAGGATGTGGTCGCCGATGTAGCGGTTGTCCACCGCGTTGGCCACCACCGTGAGCCCCTGCACCAGCGGCACGCCGGCGCGCTGCGCCATGGCGAAGGAGCGCGCGAAGCGCGCCAGAGTGGCGCGGTTGAGGATGTCGCCGAGCAGGGGTATTCTCAGCTTGAAGCGGTCCCAGGCATAACGCCCCTCGTCGGTCTTGATCCATGCGCGCAGGCCGATGCCACCGATCAGCAGCGCGGCCAGTATATAAGGTCCGTAGGCGACAAAAAAATCCGACGTACCGATGAGCAGCTTGGTGGCCCACGGCAGTTCGGCCTTGAAGCTGGCGAAGAGCTTGGCGAAGGCCGGGATCACGAAAATATTGATGATGGCCACGGCCACGGCAATCGCAATCATCACGATGACGGGGTAGCGCAGCGCCGACTTGATGCGGTCGCGCGTATCTTTTTCCGTTTCCAGATATTTTGAAAGTTGCACAAACGCCTGATCCAGGTTGCCGCTGCTCTCGCCCACCTGGACGATGCTCACAATCAAGCGGTTGAAGACCCGCGGGTGGCGGTTGAGCGAGCTCGCCAGATCGCGTCCGCTTTGCAGGCTGTCCGCGACGTCCTTGAGCACCTCCTTGAAGTCGTGCTTGCGCGTGGACTCGGCGAGACCGGCGAGCGCCTGGGTAATGGGCACGCCGGCCTTGGTAAGGGTGTACATCTGGTGACTGAACAGAATCAGATCCGACAACTCCGCCTTGCCTTGAGCAAGATGGCGCTTCAGCAATACCAGCACGTCCGTCTCCGGCCGCGCCTCGACGATGTCTATCGGGGTGATGCCGCTGTTGAACAACTGGCTGGCGACCGCGTCGGCGCTCATCCCGTCCACGGAGCCCTTGATGAGCTCTCCGCGCGCACTGCGGCCTTGGTAGTTGAACAGCGGCATGACGGGTTCGCTCGCGGGACGAGGTTTATGGGATCAAGAAAAACCCCGCCTCCCTCCAATCTCCTTCAAACGTAGTATCAAGCAGCGACTGTGTGGACAATGGAGGGGAGATGACTTAATGTCAATTCTTTGAGTTCTATCTTTTTACTGGCATTGTCAATATCAATACCCACCAGATTCCCGCTGTCATCATAATCCAGCACCACCCCCTCAGAAATCTCCTTGCTCTCGGTGCTGGGCTTTTCTGAAAGATCAATATAGAGCGAATCAGTTTCAGGATAGTATTTAAGTCTCATGGTTTAAACCCTCTGTCCGGAAAGGCGTTATGGATGGTAACCTTATCTTCCAGGGTAATGACTCGTAATATCTTACCATTTAGTTCGGCAATTGTGCCCCAAAAACGGAAGCGGTTACCCTCCTGAGTTTCAACCTTAATAGGGCTTTCAAGAACTCGAATACACCACTCTTTGCTCAGATAAGGACGTTTACGTAATACCTCATTTTCGAAATACGGTGTGAACTTGTATCCTTTCACGGCGAAAGAATAATCATCTTTTCTGATCTGGAAATTTCAGACGTTACGAGATATTAACCGTGCGCCGCGCGCGCGTCGGCCTTTCCGCCACCCGGAAGCTCCTGCGCCGGCGGCGGGGCTTCCTCGATCTCCTCGCCCGCGCCGAACACGCGCATCACCTCGTCCAGCGTGGTGATGCCGCGCAGGGCGTAATCGAGCGCGCGGTCCACCAGCGTGGCGCGTCCCAGGCGCTGTTTGGCCAGTGCGCGGAACTGCGCCACGGTATCCGCGCGCAGGGCGTTGCCCAGCGCTTCGTCTATCTCCAGCAGTTCGTACACGCCGATGCGCCCGCGATAGCCGGTGTTGTTGCAGTGCGAGCAACCCGTGCCCCGTTTGAGCTGCGCCGCGTCCGCGGCGTTACCCGGAAAACCGCGCAGCCAGGCAAGCTGATGCGCGTCGGGCCGGTAAGGTTCCGCGCACGACTCGCATATCTTGCGCACCAGGCGCTGCGCGATCACGGCGTCGAGCGCCGCGGCCACCATGTAACCTTCCGCGCCCATGTCGAGCAGGCGCGTGGAGCAGCTTACCGCGTCGTTGGTGTGCAGCGTGGACAGCACCAGATGGCCGGTCATGGCGGCGCGCAGGCCGATCTCCGCGGTCTCCTGGTCGCGCATCTCGCCCACCAGCACGATGTCCGGGTCTTGGCGCAACGCCGAGCGCAGCACGCGCGCGAAGGTAAGGCCGATCTTGGGATTGACCTGCACCTGGTTGACGCGCGGCAAGCGGTATTCCACCGGGTCTTCCACGGTGATGATCTTGCTCTCCGGGCTGTTGATGTGCGACAGCGCCGCGTACAGCGTGGTGGTTTTTCCGCTGCCGGTAGGGCCGGTCACCAGCACCATGCCCTGCGGCTTGATGATCAGGGTGCGAAAACGGTGCAGCATATCGGGCGGCATGCCAAGCTGCTCCAGATTGAGCAGGCCGCCGGATTTGTCGAGCAGGCGCATCACCACCGATTCGCCGTTGTAGATGGGCATGGTGGAAAGACGCACGTCTATCAGCTTGTCCTTGACCTTGATGTTGAAACGCCCGTCCTGCGGCAAGCGCTTTTCCGCGATGTCCAGTCCGCCCATGAGCTTGAGGCGCGACACCAGTGCCGGAGCGATGTGTTTTTCCTTCATCACTTGCTCGTGCAGCACGCCGTCTATGCGCTGGCGGATGCGCAGCACGTTTTCATCCGGCTCGATGTGAATGTCGGAGGCGCCGATCTGCACCGCGTCATCGAACATGGATTGCAGCAGCTTCACCACCGGCGCATCCACGACGTCGCTGGCCTGCATCAAACCGGCCAGGTCAAACTCATTGCCCGCCATCTCTTCGCCCAGCTTCTCGGCGAAACCGATGATTTCCTCGGTGCGGCGGTACACGGTATCCAGGGTGCGCAGCAGATCGGCCTCGCGCACCAGGGCCAGGCGCAGCGGGCGTTTCAGCATGCGCGCCAGTTCGTCGTAGGCGAAGATGTCCGTGGGATCGGCCATGCCGATCAGATATTCGCCATTTTTCTCCTCCAGCACGATGGTGCGGAAACGGCGCGCGTAGGTCTCATTGAGCAGGCGCACGGTGTCGGGGACGAATTTGTAGTGTTTGAGGTCAACAACGGGAATCTGCAACTGGCGCGACAGAAAATCGAGCAGCTTGTCTTCCTCAATGAAGCCGTTTTCGATCAGCACCCGGCCCAGCTTGCGCCCGCTCTTTTTCTGTATCGCAAGCGCATTGTTGAGCTGGTTTTCGGAGATCACCTTGTGTTGCACCAGGAGGTCGCCGATCCTGATCTTTTTACGCTGAATCACGACGCGGACGCCTCCAGGCGCGTGATCTTGCGTTGCACGAAGTCCAGCGCGGCCCCGGTGAGGGCGCCGGAGCTCTGCGCGCGCCGGTAGGCGCTCAGCGCCTCGCCTGGATTTTGCTCCGCCTCCAGGGAAATGGCGAGCCCCATCCACCACTGGCCCTGGTTCGATTGCAGGCGCAGCGCGGCCCGGTAAGCGGAAATTGCCTGCGCGTGATTCCCGGCGCGCTGATAAAGCGCGCCGAGCAGGGCGTGGTGTTCGGGGTCGCCGGCGGCGTCCGCCGGATACCGCTCTAAAACCCGCAGCGCGCCGGAAATATCGCCGCGCTGCGCCAACAGGCGCGCGTGCAGTTTGCTGAACAGGGTATGGCCCGGATCCAGCGCCGCGCCCGCCGCGAGCAGGCTTTCCGCCTCACCGGTCTGGCCGCCGCGCAGATAAATCTCGGCCAGCAGCTCGCGGCTTTGGTGATGGCGCGGCTGTTGCGCCAGGGCCTCACGCAGTCTTTGCCGGGCGTCCGCAACTTTGCCGTTTTGCAGCGCCTCGACGGCCTCTTGATAGTTGCGCTCAGCCAACTGGGAGGGTCCCTGGACGCTGGGCTTTTTGATACGCGGCGGGCGGCCGGCCGGGGTGCTGTCCTGCACGCGTGCGGGCGGCTGGGCAGCGGGCGGCGTGGGTGCGCGTTGCGCCTGTTCATTGCCCGCCGTCTGCGCGGCAACATCCGCATCGGTCTTTTTACCGGCATCCTGCTGCCCGGCATCCTGCTGCGGGGGGAGCGCCTCCACCGGCGGCGCGGCGCCGGGCGCAGAAACAGGAACCTCGGACGTGACCGCCTCCGGGACGGGGGGCGGGGTATCCATGGACGGCGCTTGCGCGCCCTGAGTAGCAACGCTTGCCGCCACCCCGGTTTGCGCCGGCGGCGCTTCCGGGGTCCCGCCTCCGCCGGTCTGCGGCGCAACGGCGGGTGTTACCGCGGGCGCCACGCTGAAGGTCAGCGGCGGCGGCGCCGGGTTCATGCGCGCATACCAGAGATAGCCTCCGAGCAGCAGGGCGAACCCGGACACTATCGCCGCGAGCCGCCGCCAGTTGACTTGCCGCAGCATGGAAGACGGGGACGGTGACTGGGCCGGGCGTAAATCACCCAGCGCATTGGCCGCCGGGCCCCGAGGGCGTCCGCTCTCCAGGTCACGCAGCACTTGATTAATCAGACTCATGCCGGGAACAAGTTGGCTCCGTAGTAATAGTAACCGCCGGCGGCGAGCAGCAGCAGACCTCCGGCGCCGAGCAGCGAATAGGCCCAGCGGTGCGAGGCGGCGGGCGGGACCACGTCGCCGCCGAGCGTGTCCTGCACCGCCAGGCGCATGTGCCGACGCTCGACGCTGCGCTTACCCTGGCCGTAGGCGGCCATCAGCGCCTTATGGCAGATGACATTCACCAGGCGCGGGATGCCGCCGCTCGCCCGATATAAATCGCGCAGCGCATCGCCGGTAAACAGCCGCTTGCCGTTATAGCCCGCGACGGTCAAGCGGTGCATCACGTAGCCTTCCGTGCCGTCCCTGTCCAGAGGCAACAGGCTGTGGGAAAACACGATGCGTTGTTTGAGCTGCCTGACCGACGGCTGGTCCAGCACCTGGTGCAATTCAGGCTGGCCAAACAACACCACTTGCAGCAATTTGCGCTTTTCCGTTTCCAGGTTGGTGAGCAGGCGCAGCGTTTCCAGCGTTTCCACCGGCATCGCCTGCACCTCGTCCAGACACAGCGCCACGCGCTTGCCCGCGGCGTAGAAATCAATCAGCGCCTTGGTGATAACTTTCAACAACTGGTGTTGATTCAGCTTATCCTTGTATTGGACGCGCAATTCGTCCGCCACGGCGTACAGCAAGGTCATCGGCTCCAGATAAGGGTTGTAGATATAGGCGGTGACGAATTCCTCGTTGCGCAGTGAAGAAAGCAGCTTGCGGCACAGCAAGGTCTTGCCGGTGCCCACCTCGCCCGTCACCATGATAAACCCGTCTCCGCTGCGCAGCGCCACCAGCAGGGTGTTGAGCGTGGCCACGTGCGAATCATAGGCGTAGAAAAAACTGGTATCCGGCGTGAGGGTGAAGGGCGTCTCACGCAAACCGAAGTGTTCAAGGTACATGACGGTGTCCTCTCATTCTGTTCTCAGCGGATTTCATCAGCGCGGGCGCTTTCCGGGGCGGCCCGCTTGATGCTCTTGAAGGAGTCGGCGGTAGTGCGCAGCGACTCCGCCCATTGGTAATCACTCTCGACCACGGTGGGGCGCAGCAGAATCACCAGCTCGCTCTTGCGCGAGGAGCCGCGTTTGTGGCCCAGCAGCTTGCCCAGCACCGGCCCGTCCGCGCCCGGCACACTGGCCCTGTCGTTGCGCGAGCTATCCTGCATCAGGCCGCCGATCACCACCACTTGATTGTTGGCGGCGCGCACAATGCTGTCGGATTCGCGCACATTGCTCAAGGCGAGCGGCAGGGTTTGAGTGACGCCGCCGAAAGTAATGGACTTTTGTTGATCCCGCACCTCGCTTACGGACGGATGGATGTACAAAATAACCTCGCCGGCCTCGTTGATCTGCGGAATCACTTCCAGTGCGATGCCGGAAAAGAAGGGCGTGAGTGTGACGCTGGGCGTGGTCGTCGTCGTGCCGGTGGTGGTGGTGGTGGTGGCCGTGGCGCTGGTGACGAAAAACTCATCCGAGCCCACCTTGATGAGCGCCTTCTGATTATTGACCGTGGAGACGCGCGGACTGGACAACACGTGCACATTGCCCTGTTGCTTCAGCAAATCAATAAAGACATTGAAGTCATTGAGCGCCAAGGCCAGCGAGAATACTCCGTTGGCGGCCGAGAACGCCCCCCCGGCGGCAACGCCGGTGGCGGCCAGAACGCCGCTTACCGCTCCGGTGGCGCTGGTTCTGACGCCTGTCTGGCCAACGGTGATGCTTTTATTGTTGCCGGGCTCGACCAACGCGGTCCAGTTGATGCCGGACTGGAAACCATCGCTCAATTCCACTTCCAGAATCTTGGCCTCCAGTATCACCTGGCGTTCGATGGAGGTTTGCGTGGAGTTAAGAAACAGTTCCACATTGCGCAGTTCGCTGGGCAGGGCGCGCACCACCACCACGCCCGACTGCTGGCTCACCACCACGCTTCTGCCCTCCCCCGAACCCACCAACGCCGTAAGCGAGGCCTCCAGTTCAGTCCAGAAGTCTGATTTGGACTCGGTCTTCACCTCATTCGAGGTGACGCCCGTGGCGCTGCCTGTTGTGCCGGTGGTCGTGCCGGTGGTCGTGCCGCTGGTGCTGCCCACCTGCTGCGAAAGCTGTCCGGAGCTGATGCGCGTCTGGGACTGGCCGGTGCGGTTCACGCGCAGATAATCCACCTTGAACAGGCGCGTCTGTAGCGTGGCGGGCAATATGCGGAAGGTGGCGCCAGTGCGCTGGAAGTCATAGCCGTACACGTCGCGCACGCTCTCCATGACGCGCGGGATGGTCATTCCCTTCAGGTTGAGCGAGATTGCGCCGGTCACCTCGGGATGCACCACGACATTATAGGGAGTCCCTTCCACCAGGCTGAGGAAAAATTCCTGGGCGTTGAGATTGTTCACCGCGATATCGAACACCGGTTCGGCCGCCGGGCCGCGCAGGCTGCCGGCGTCGAGCGGCGGCAACAGGGCGTCCAGCACCTCGCGTGGCGGTTGATCCTTGGCGCGCGCCTGCGCCTCGGACTCGCGCGCGGCGTGTTCCAGGGTTTTTTCAATGTTTCGCGCGGCGCTGTCATTTTGCGGCGGCGCGGTGCAGCCCGCCAGCGCGATGGCCATTATCAGCGCCGGCGCCAATCTCCGCCACACCCGCGAGATGGTAACGTCCGTCATTGGACCGGGCTCCCGGAATTGACCGGCATCTTGACCGTTGTGGGTAATAAATTCACAGAAAATTCGCCCTCCGCGCCTTTCAATAATACCGAGCCGGGCAGGATGTCCAGCACCGTCACCTGGTTGTCCAATTGTTCGCCCTTTTTGATTGCGCGTCCATTCAAAACAGCGCTGCGCCGGCCGGGTGAAATCAGTATGGATTTCAGCACCCACTGCGGCGCGGCCACGGCATCGGCGATCCCGGCGGCGGCCGCCCGATAGTCCGGGGGCCTGGTGGGATCGGAAAGCTCTCCTTCCACCTGTGGCAATCCGGCTTGAACCGAGAACAGGGCAAAGAGAAAAGGGGAAAGGACAAAGGGAAAAATCCTAATTCTGTTCCCTTTGCCCTTTGCCCTTTCCCCTTTTCTCTGTATTTCACACACCCACCGCGCCCTCCGTCAGCCCCAGGGTGTAGAGGGTAAGGGTGATATGCGCGAGCGGGTACGCGTTCACCTTGTAATTGAAACTGCTCCACGACAACTGCCAGGGCAACCCCTCCAGGGCCTTCAGGTAGCGCAGCGCGCTGAAATAGCCGCCCTCCATCTCTATCACCAGCCCGTGCCTGTACAGCCTGCCCGCGCCACCCGCCTGCGGCGCGATGGAAACCTCCAGCGGCACGCGCTCCAGGTTTCTGATCCGAATCAGCTTGAGTTCCGGCTCTTTGGTCAGCATCTCCGCCAGCACCTTGGTCAGCTCCTCACCCCCCAACGCGAGCTGACCGATGCGCCGGTCGAGATCGGCCAACTCCTGCCTGAGCGTGGCCGCGCGTTCGCGGTTTTCCTTGTTTACGTCCACCACAATTCCGGCGGTGGCGTCCTGTATTTGCTGTTCGGCGGTGACGATTTGTTGCTTCAAGCCGGAAAGCTCGGCCGTGATGCGTTTCTTTTCCACGTTGACCGGGCCGAGCAGAACACCGTTCCAGACAATAACCAGGACAACCCCCAGCGTCACGAACAGCAGGATGCGCTCGCGCAACGCGAACGCATCTACGCGCGCCAGCAGTTGCCGCAGCTTCTCCTTCATCCGGCGCCTGCGGTGAGCGCAGCTTGCCCGGCGGACGCCGTGTTGCCGGTGCGCAAGGTGAAATTAATCCAGGCCGGCTGCTGTTCGGAGCGCTCCAGCAACAGGGTCTTGAACTCCATGCCTTTGAACACCGGTTCTTTTCCAAGCGCCTGCAACAGCACCGGCACCAGTTCAGGAGCCAGGGCGCCGCCGTTCAGCGCAAAGTCGGCGCCGCCCTGGCTGATGACGATATTGGTCAGCCACACTCCTTCCACGCGCTGCCGCGCCAACCCTTCAATCTGGGCCGAAAATCCCCTGGTGTTGCCCAAACCGCCGCCGGTAATATTGGCGAGCGCCTGCTGTTTCGCGCCGCGCTCGGCATCGAGCCGCGCTACCTCCTGTTCAAGAGCCGCGTCTTTCTGATTGGCCTGCGCCTGCTGACCCAGTTCCTCCAGGCGTTTAAGCGCCATGCCGTGCCGCTGCTGCGCGCTCGCCAGCTCTTTCTTCACCGGCCCCAGACTCCACAAGGCATAACCGTAGTAAAGCATCAGCACGACCGCTACGCCCGCCAGGGCATACAACAGGGTCTGCGCGGAAAACGGTTGCCGCTCGCCGCGGAAGATGGGGAGATACAGATTGATCTGCTGGCCTATCATGCCGGTCTCATTGCAGCGAGGCGGCATCGCGCAGCGCCGCGCCCACGGCGAGCAGGCACTGCGCTTGCAGTGTCCGGCTGAGCGGCGCCTCACACTGCAGCACCTCGTTCAAGTCTATCTGTCTGACTTTTAAACCCAGGCTGTTGGCGACGTGGTTCACCGCGCCGGGCAGCTCCCGCTCCAGGGGGGCAAACAGCAGGTGGGTAATGGACGGCTGAGAATAGTGGCTCTCGCAGTAATCCAGGGAGCGCTGCACTTCCAGCACGATGTTGTCCAGCAGGCGTTGCACGTCGTCGGGCAGCGCCTCGTCCGGGCGCGCCGCCTCCAGCCCGCTGAACAGCCGGGCGAAATTGAGCTCGATTTTGCGCGCCAGATACAGCGTGCCCGCGCGCGTCAGGATGATATGCCCGCCCTGCGGCGTCAGATGCACCAGCACCACGCCCGCGCTGTCTTCGGGAAACAGCGCGGTGATGTTGCGCAGCGCCATCTCCGGAATATCTATCACCGCCAAATCCAGGCCGGCGTTTTTGACCAGCGCGATATGCTCCTGCACCAGGGCGGCGCGCGTCACCACCACATACATCATCCTGCTCTGACCGGAAAGATTCTGCGCGGGAATGTCGAATACATCAATCACCGCGTCGTCAATATGAAAGTTGATGAGGTCCTTGATGCGCCAGCGCACCGCAGCCTTGAGCTCCGCGGGGGTAACGTTGGGCGCTTCCACCAGCAGCAACTGGTAGCTGTTCACTTCCAGCAACTCAACACATCGGGCATCGGCCAGCCCATGCTGCCTGACCAGCGCGGCGAATGACTCACCGCGCTCGTCCGGCAGCGCGTGATGCACGCACAGCGTGACACGCGGCCGCCCGCCTTCGGTTCGCACAATGCGCGCCAGGCTGACGCCGCCGGGTGCAAGGGCGATACCGGCCACCCCTTCGCTGTGCGCAGGTTTATGGAACAATTTTAACAGTACATTTTTCATGGCGCCGGCCATTGCTTGTTTTTGCCTTTATTTTACAACCCTTAAAGCCAAACCTCGTCAGGCTTCACTCCAACTTATCATAGTAAGTTATTGTTGTAAATATAATAAACTGACAAATATCCTACCCCTCAAATACCATATCCCATACCGGCCGCTCCTCCCTCAGGGCGCGCTGCTCGAAGCGGCTGGGCGCGCGCAGCAAGGCGCCGCCAAACACTCCCGGACCATGAATATTTTTTAACTTTGAACAGCGGGTTAGCACGTGCATACCCTGTCGCGCGTAGTCTTCGTCATCCGTGGCGAGATGGAGCCGCCCGCCCGGCGTGAGCTTCCGGGCAACGAGATCAGCAAAAGACGGCTGCACCAGGCGGCGCTTGTGATGGCGGCGTTTGGGCCAGGGGTCGGGGAAAAATACGTACACTGCGCTCAGGCTCGCGTCGGGGATCGAGCGCTGCAAGACCTCCACCGCGTCGCGGCAGATGACGCGCACGTTGACCAGGCCTTGCGCGTCGAGACGCCGCAGCAAGTTCCCCACGCCGGGGCGGTGCACCTCGACGCCGAGATAGTCGTTTTCCGGATGCGCGCCCGCCTCGGCGAGCAGCGCATCGCCCGCGCCGAAGCCTATTTCCAGCACACGCGGCGCGCGGCGGCCAAACAGCGCATCGAAATCAAACGGAGCATCCTGAAACCCTACCCCATAGCGCCGCCATAGTGTATCAAGCGCATGCTGCTGAGCGCGCGTCATGCGCCCCTGGCGCAACACGTAACTGCGGATGGGGCGCATAAAGGCAGTAGCGAGTTGCGGGTGGCCAGTGGCGAGGTATCAATTCTTTTCTTGGCTACTCGCCACTAGCTACTCGCCACTAAAGAACATTCCGTCAATGGGCGACGATGCGTTCGCATAGAGCTTACGCGGCATGCGCCCGGCCAGATACGCCTCGCGCCCGGCCTGCACCGCCTTGTTCATGGCAGTGGCCATCAACACCGGATTTTTCGCCGCGGCGATGGCGGTGTTCATGAGTACGCCGTCGCAGCCCAGCTCCATGGCGATGGCGGCGTCGGAGGCGGTGCCCACGCCGGCGTCCACCAGTATCGGCGCCTTGGCGTTTTCCACGATCAAACGGATGTTGTAAGGGTTGCGTATGCCAAGGCCCGACCCGATGGGCGCGGCGAGCGGCATCACCGCCACGCAACCCATCTCCTCCAGGCGCTTGGCGATGAGCGGGTCGTCGCTGGTGTACACCATCACCTTGAAGCCCTCTTTAACCAGGATTTCCGCGGCCTTGAGGGTCGCGGGAATATCAGGGAACAAGGTCTTCTGATCGCCCAGCACTTCAAGCTTCACCAGATCATGGCCGTCCAGCAGCTCGCGCGCGAGGCGGCAGGTGCGTATCGCGTCCTCGGCCGTGTAACAGCCCGCGGTGTTGGGCAGTATCGTGTAACGCTGCGGCGGCAGCACGTCGAGCAGATTGGGCTCGTTCGCATGCTGGCCGATGTTGGTGCGGCGGATGGCGACGGTGACGATCTCGGCCCCGCTCGCCTCGACGGCACGGCGCGTCTCATCCAGATCGCGGTACTTGCCGGTGCCGACCAGCAGGCGTGACGTATAGCGTTTGCCCGCGATGATGAGCGGATCGGCGTGCTGAGGCTGGGTTGACGGCAGAGCGCTCATATTAACCCCCTCCGACGGCATGGATGATTTCCACCTGATCGGCGCTGCGCAGCCTGCGAGTGGCGTAGGCGCTGCGCGGCACGATCTCGCGGTTGATCTCCAGGGCGCAGCGCCTGCCGGCCATATCCAGTTGCATGAGGAGCTGCGTGACGTTACAGCCTTCGGAGACGTCGCGCGCCTGTCCGTTCACGAAAATTTGCATAAAATACAACTCTCACCCCTTCGGGGGCACTTCAAGCGGCTATTTTAAGGCATCGGTGCGAGGGAGGCCAATGAATAATAAGCAAAGGCTTTCTCGGTATCCTGACTGTTATGCTAAGCTAAAAACGCGCGGGTGTAGTTCAATGGTAGAACTTCAGCTTCCCAAGCTGATAACGTGGGTTCGATTCCCATCACCCGCTCCAAATTACAACAGTGGCGAGTGGCTAGTGACAAGTGACAAGAACATTTCTGTTGCTAGCGACTAGCCACTCGCCACTGTATTTATTGAAGATTACCTAAATGGATGACAAAATTCGTCGTCCCCGCGAAAGCGGGGACCCAAGGCCAAAGCCGCCACACTGCTGGATTCCCGCTTGCGCGGGAATGACGATCTCTGGAAACATACGTGTCAACCAATTAGGTAAATGTCAATAATATGGAAACCCTGATCCGCCTTGGCAGCTTTATCGTCCTGTCGATCGTGATGGCGCTGTGGGAAACGCAGCGTCCGCGCCGTGCGCCCACCGGGCCGCGCAGCCGGCACTGGCGCACCAACCTCTCGCTGCTCGCCGTGGACGCGCTGCTGGTGCGCCTGCTGCTGGGCGCCGGGGCCTACGCCACGGCGCTGTATGCGCAGCAGCACGGCTGGGGGCTGTTCAATCTCACCGCCTGGCCCATGTGGACGGAATTCCTGCTCGCCTGGCTGCTGCTTGATTTTGCACTGTATCTGCAGCATGTAATCTCGCACGCGCTACCCGTGTTCTGGCGTCTTCACCGCGTGCACCACAGCGATCTGGACTTCGATCTCACCACCGGCGTGCGCTTTCATCCGGTTGAAATCGTCATCTCCATGCTGTACAAAATGGCCGCCGTCGCCGCCCTGGGCGCGCCGCCCTGGGCGGTGCTGGCGTTCGAGCTGATACTGAACGGCGCCTCGGTGTTCAATCACGGCAACGTGCACATCCCGGAAAAAATAGACCGCTGGCTGCGCCTCGTCATCGTCACGCCGGATATGCACCGCGTGCATCACTCCAGCGTGGTCAACGAAACCAACTCCAACTTCGGATTTTCCATTTCGCTGTGGGACCGGCTGTGCGGCACTTACCGCGCGCAGCCGGCACTGGGACAAGTGGGCTTTGAAATCGGCTTGAAGGAATACCGCGCGCGGCTGGGCTTGCTTGACCTGTTACTGCTGCCGCTGCGCGGCAAGATCGGGCAATACAGTTTCAAGAAAGACACGGACGGCGCCGTATAACCATGCTGCTCATTTTAATGCGTCACGCCGAGGCCGGAAAAGCCAGCCTGCGCCGTTATCCTGACGACGATCTGCGCCCGCTCAACTCAACCGGCAAAAAAACCCAGCGCGCCATGGCCAAGGCGCTCAAGCGCATGAGGATCAAGCCTGATCGCATTCTCACCAGCCCGCGCCTGCGCGCGCGCCACACGGCCGGGATCACGGCCAGGATTTTGGGGCTGGCGAACACGGTGAGCGAAGACGAAGCGCTCGGCGGCCGCTATTCGCTCAAAACCGCGCTTACCCTGCTCACACGCTGTAAACCTGATGAGACCGTGCTGTGCGTCGGCCATGAGCCGGACCTGAGTGAGCTGGCCCAGGCGCTGCTGGGCGCGGACTTCCCAATAAAGTTCGGCAAAAGCGCCGTCATGGGCATAGCGTTCAACCGCCGCGCGGCGCGCGGCGCAGGCACGCTGCTGTACTTTTACCGCCCGCAGGACCTGCTGCGTTTGGTCTGAATAACCCCCTAAAAAAAACGGCCACCCGCGGGTGGCCGTCAAACGGCTGGTTACAACTCTAGGAGAAAATCAGAAGTTGTGGTTGATGCCGATGGAGAAGGTGGACAGGTCTTTCCCGGCAGTAGCATTTGTGGCCGCACCGCTGGAGCCGCCCGTGCCCAAGCCATACTTCGCACCGCTGTCGTTGTTGGTGTTGGCGTACAGGGCATAGAGTTCGGTGCGTTTGCCCATCTTGTGCGCAAGACCGGCCACAAACCAATCCGCGCCGGTGTTACTTGCCGAGTCATTGTCATCGGCCTGGGCGTAGGCAATCTTGAGGGTGTTGCTGCCCATCTTGTGCGACAAGGCCAGATACCATGCGTCGCGGTCGAACGCGCTTGCTATCTTATCCTCCGACAGCGACTCATATACCAAGCCCAGCTTGGTTTTGTCCTGGTTGAAGAGGTAGCTCAAGCCGACTGTCAGGCCGTCGGTGTCATTACCACCCGCACCGTCCGTGGTATCATTATCATGCTTTTCGTAGGCAACACTGGCGTAATAGGGACCGTTTTCATAGGTAGCGTTCACGCTGTATCTGTCCCGTTTCACGCCGCCGGTTTCATCAGGACGGAAGGCGGCTAACAGTTGGAAGCCGCTCATCTTCGGACTCCAGTAGTTGATGCTGTTGGGGTCGCGTTCGTTGAACGGCGTTTTCGTTGTGCTGATACTGCCAATGATGGCGTTGAAATCACCCATGCTGTCGCCCCAGTTGTCGAGCTTGCCGGTGGCGAGCTTGTAGGGATTGTCCGTGACGCCCAAGACCAGGGTGCCGAAGCCGCCCGCAAGGCCCACGTAGCTGTTGCGGGCCGAGGCGAACAGCGTGCTTTCCTCGCCATCGAGACTGACCAGCGTCTCGAATTGAAAGAGGGCCCTCAACCCATTGCCCAGGTCCTCGCTGCCCTTGAAGCCCAAACGCGAGCTGTTGCTGGAGACGTTGGTGACGTTATCTGAGCCGTCGTCCGTGAAATCCACGGAGGCGCGCGCCTTGCCGTAAATCTTGTAGGTTTCGTCCGCCTGTGCCGCAAAGGACGCTGCGCACAGCGCCGTGACAAGCGCCGCGTAGAGTTTTTTATGTGGGTGCTGCTTCATGGCCATACTCTCCTTTTTAAAGTAACATTATGAATTTGTTGATTAATCCTGAAGTAATCCGCTGTGCCAAACCGTCAACCGGCCAGCAATCTCAAAACCGTGGGCGTAGCTTGCCGGTGTCATGTTACAGAAAAATGAACAAGTTGTTACAGGATAAATAAATTTGCGCCTCCCGGCAGTTCGCGGCATGAAAGCCCGGGACGAGCCGCGCTTTCGCCCCCGGTGTCATTATCCTGTCACGCATCTGCCGCATGATGCGCGCTGCTATTTATGGAGAGGCGTTAATGAGCAAAGACCGTTTGTTTCTGGAACTGTCCACGCCCAACGGCAACATTATCAAGCTGGGCGATATTTATATCAACGAGCAGGGCATTGAACTCAAGGTGACAAAAATCCTGAGGCCGGGTGGCGAAAGTGGCGTGTATGTGGAGATGGCGCCCTTGGACGAGCGCTTGAACGATGCCTGCTGGCAGGGCCATCTACTGGCGTTCACGGACCCGATGCTGGATACAGGCGACGGGGCCGTGCAGCGCATCCCGCGCGTCTATATAGAAGACATGGACACTATAACCCGGCTTCATGGCGCCGGCACGGTGTAATTCCGGCGCCGGGCTTTGGCCCGGCGGCTGGAATTGTTTCAACGCTGAACTTCACCTATGATAAGGCGCATACATGGTTACTTACCGTGCTGAGCAGCACGCCCCTCCTTCCGCCGATCAGGCGGAAGCACACTGGACACAGGCCAGGACCCTCCATGACATCATGGAACAGCGGTTGCTTACCCCTTTATTTCAGCCCGTCGTGTTGCTTTCGGACAACACGATTTACGGCTATGAGGCGCTGATCCGCGGCCCCTCGGACAGCGTACTGCATACGCCGGATAATTTATTCGACACCGCGCTGCGCGCCGGACGGCTGCTGGAACTCGATCTGCTGTGCCGGCAGGCGGCCCTGCAGTCTTATAAAGAGCAACGCCTGACCGGCAAGCTGTTTCTTAATATCAACCCCGCCTGCCTTTTGCAGCCGGACTTCAAACCGGGGCTCACCCTGCAGCACATGGCGGCCTTGGGCATGGACCCGGAGCAAGTGGTCATGGAGATCACCGAACATACTCCGATACACGACCACACGGTATTGCACAATGCGGCGCTGCACTATAAAACCATGGGGCTGGAGGTGGCCATTGACGACCTGGGCGCGGGTTATTCCGGGTTGCGCCTGTGGTCGGAACTGCGTCCCGACTACGTGAAAATAGACATGCACTTCGTGCAGGGTATCCACGAAGACGTGGTCAAGCGCAAGTTCGTGCAATCCATCCATGAAATCGCGCTGACGCTGAATTGCAAAGTGATCGCGGAGGGCATAGAAACAAAAGAGGAGTATCTGGCGATTCGGGATCTCGGTATCCCGATGGGGCAGGGTTACTATTTTTCCCGTCCTCACGCCATCGCGCTCCGGATGCTGCCGCAGGCCGTGATGATGGCCGGGCGCATGCGCAGCTCGCAGTTTCATCTGCGCAGTTCACAGCGTTTCAGCACCACGGCGGCGCTCATCATGGAACGCGCGTCCATACGCCCAAGCCTGACATTCCACGAAGTAGGCGAGTTGTTTTGCGGCGCGCCGCACTTAAGCTCCCTGCCCGTGGTGCGCGAGGACAACGTGCCGGTCGGCCTGGTGCGGCGCAACCAGTTCATGAACGTGTTCGCCAGCCGTTACGGGCGCGAGTTGCACAGCAAAAAACCCGTCGCGCGCTTCATGGACAAAAAACCCCTGATCGTGGACCAGAACCTGCCTCTGGAAAAACTGAGCAAGCTCGTTACCAGCGAATCGGGGTTGCAGATGAGCGATGAATTCATCATCACCGCGCGCGGCCACTATGCCGGGGTAGGCACGCTCACCGACCTGCTGCGCAAGATCACCGACCTGCAGGTGCGCAACGCCCGTTACGCCAATCCGCTCACCCTGTTGCCCGGCAGCGTGCCCATCAACGAATGTCTGGACGACCTGCTGCAGAAACGCTGGGCCTTTGTCATGTGTTACTGCGACCTGGACAATTTCAAGCCGTTCAATGACGTCTACGGCTACGCCCGCGGCGACGAAGCGATTAAACTGCTGGCCGGCATTCTGGCCGAGCATGCGCATGACAGGCATGACTTTGTGGGGCATATCGGCGGCGATGACTTTATCGTGGTGTTTTTGAGCCAGGACTGGCAACAGCGTTGCCGCTCCATCCTGCAACGTTTCGAGCGCGAAATCCTGCATCTCTATGACGCCGGACATCGCGCGGCGGGGGGCATGTGGGCCAAGGACCGGCGCGGCCATGAATTGTTTTATCCGGTCATGAGCCTCTCCATCGCCGCCGTGGAGGCGCCGTCAGGGCGCTTCTCGACCCATCATGAGATTTCCGTGCGCGCCGGTGAGATCAAGCACCAGGCCAAGAGCATGAGCGGCAACAGCCTGTTCATAGACCGCCGTACGGCGGACCATTCCGCCGACCAATTGCCGCTCCTGAACTAAAATCCCGGCCCTGTAATATAACTGTAATAATTTTACACTTTAATAGTCATTCAACATGAATATTAAAGACCAACAAGCCAGCCATGGCCAACACGATACTGATCGTAGATGACGAGCCGGCCATCTGTGAGATGATCGGTTTCGCGCTTGCGCGCGCGGGCTACGACTACAGCGAGACGCACAATGCCGAACAGGCGCAGGCGAAAATCATCGCCGAACCTCCGGTGCTGATACTGTTGGACTGGATGCTGCCGGGGCTGAGCGGCATAGATTTTGCGCGGCGCCTGAAGCGTGAAGAGGCGACGCGCGGGATACCGATCATCATGCTCACCGCGCGCGGCGAAGAGGCCGACAAGATCAAGGGCCTGGAAACCGGCGCCGACGATTACATCACCAAGCCGTTTTCGCCCAACGAACTGATGGCGCGCATCCGCGCGGTATTGCGCCGCACCGCGCCGCAGGCCACCGACGACGCCATTGAAATCGCCCACCTGCATCTTGATCCCGTCAGCCACCGCGTCAGTTCACGCGGGCACGCGGTGGAGATGGGCCCCACGGAATTCCGCCTGCTGCACTTTTTCATGACCCATGCCGGGCGCGTGTACAGCCGCAGTCAGTTGCTCGATCTGGTGTGGGGCAGGAACGTCTACATCGGCGAGCGCACCGTGGACGTTCACATCCGGCGTCTGCGCCTGGCGCTGAAAAAATACGGCCACGATCACTTGATAGAAACCGTGCGCGGCTCAGGCTACCGCTTCTTCGCGCCCGCGGCGCAATCGCGCACGGGCTGAGGCTCAAGGAAAACCTTAGCCCGCCGCCGCGCGCGAAGCTCTTTTGCGCTCGTGTTCCAGCAACAACCGCTTGCGGATGCGGGTGTAGTGCGGGGTGACTTCAACCAGTTCATCGTCGTCTATGAATTCCAGCGCCTGTTCCAGCGTCATGCGTATTGGCGGCGTCAGGATGATATTTTCGTCCGCCCCGGCGGAACGGATGTTGGTAAGCTGCTTGCCACGCAGCGGGTTCACCACCAGATCGTTATCGCGCGAGTGGATGCCGATCACCATGCCTTCGTACAACTCCTCGCCCGGGCCGATAAACAACCGGCCGCGCTCCTGCAGGCTGAACAGCGCGTAGGCCACGCTCTTGCCCGCGCCGTTGCTGATCAGGGCGCCGTTCACGCGCTGGCCGATGCCGCCCTTTTTCTGCTCGCCGTGGTGATGGTAAACGCTGTGCAGCAGGCCGGTGCCGGAGGTAAGGGTCAGGAATTCGTTGCGAAAGCCGATCAGCCCGCGCGTGGGAATCATGTAGTCGAGACGCACCCGCCCCTTGCCGTCGGACTGCATATTGGCAAGGTCGCCCTTGCGCGCGCCCAGGCGCTCCATCACCGCGCCTTGATGCTGCTCCTCGACGTCCACCACCAGGTTTTCATACGGCTCGCATAACACGCCGTTCACTTGTTTCAAAATCACCTGCGGGCGGCCCACGGCCAGCTCATAGCCTTCGCGGCGCATGTTTTCAATCAGGATGGAGAGGTGCAGTTCACCGCGCCCGGAGACGCGGAACTTGTCCGGGTCGTCGGTTTCGTCCACGCGCAGCGCGACATTGTGTATCAGTTCGCGTTGCAGGCGCTCGCGGATCTGGCGGCTGGTAATGTACTTGCCATCCTTGCCCGCGAGCGGCGAGGTGTTGACCTGAAACGTCATGCTCACCGTCGGCTCGTCCACCACCAGCGCGGGCAGGGCCTCGACGGCGGTGGGGTCGCACAGCGTGTCGGAAATCCCCAGCCCTTCGATGCCGGTGAAGGCGATGATGTCGCCCGCCTCGGCTTCGGGAATTTCGATGCGCTCCAGGCCGAGCATGTTGAACAGTTGCAGCACGCGCGCGTTGCGCTTTTCGCCCTGGCGGTTCACCACCACCACCGGCGTATTGGTCTTGATGCGCCCGCGCGTGATGCGCCCGATGCCAATCACGCCGACGTAGCTGGAATAAGACAGCGAGCTCACCTGCATCTGGAACGGCCCCGCCGGGTCCACCTGCGGCGGCTTGACGTGCTTGACGATGGTCTCGAACAGCGGCGTCATGTCGCCCGAGCGCACCGTTTCATCCAGACCGGCATAGCCGTGCAGCGCCGAGGCGTATACCACCGGAAAGTCCAGTTGCTCATCGGTGGCGCCGAGATTGTCGAACAAATCGAAGGTCTGGTCCAGCACCCAGTGCGGGCGCGCGCCGGGGCGATCCACCTTGTTGATGACCACGATGGGCTTCAAACCCAGCGCAAACGCCTTCTGCGTCACGAAACGGGTCTGCGGCATGGGGCCGTCCACCGCATCCACCAGCAGCAGCACCGAATCCACCATCGAGAGCACGCGCTCCACCTCGCCGCCGAAGTCGGCGTGGCCGGGGGTGTCCACGATGTTGATGCGGTAATCGTTCCAGCGCAGCGCGGTGTTCTTGGCCAGGATGGTGATGCCGCGCTCGCGCTCCAGATCGTTGGAGTCCATCACCCGTTCGGTCAGCGCCGCGCGTTCGCCAAAGGCGCCCGATTGCTGCAACAGCTTGTCCACCAGCGTGGTCTTGCCGTGATCCACGTGGGCGATGATGGCGATATTGCGTAATTTATCCAGCATGGGAAACATCCGGGAAACCAAACCGCCCATTATACAGTAAAAATGCGGCCTCTGGATGAAAAACGCCTGTTAAAGCGGGCAAAATTGACGCATGAAGAAGCGTGCGGACAGGCCGCGGTACGGGGCCTGGCGCCGTTCACACTTTAGAAATAGCCGGCGGCGGGACTAGCAGTTTGTTGAAAAACGCCGTCCCTGGCGTTTTTCAACTCGCTCGCCGCGGTACACGCCCGCGGCTCGCATCGAAAATCAAACACTGGCGTGTTCGATTTTCGATGCGACACATCCTTGTGGCGCCTAGCAGTTCGTTTTTCAACGAACTGCTAGTGCGGCGCCACCGACTGCACCTCATACACCTCGCTGAAGTACTTGAGGCCCCGGTATGGCGAGCGCTGCTGCGGCACGCAGCCGGTAAGGCTTATGTTCCCAGCGTCCTTGAGATGGGGAAAATTATACAAACCATAGTACGGGGTCTTGCCATCCTCGCCCTGATATTCCGGACCGCTGATGATGAGAAACGGATTGGCGATGCCATAGCGCTCGCCCCACTCGGTCCAGTTGATGACATAACCACTGGTCGTAATCAATTCGCCAGCGCACTTTCCGGCGTGGGCCTGGGTCTTGAGCGCGGCCTGGGCCTTGTCTATCTCCGGATTCAATATCTGGGCAAAACTGGCGTCAAGCTGGATCGCCCTTTGCCAGTCCGCGATGGCTCCGCCCAGGTCTTGCAGTTTGTTTTTGGCGTCGCCGCGCACGCGGTAGGGCGTCGCCCAATCGGGCTTGAGCGCAATGGCCTTGTCCGAATCCTTGATCGCGCCGCGGTGGTCGCCAAGCTGCGTCTTGACCCAGCCGCGCTCGTTGTAGGCATTGACGTGATCGGGCTTGAGCGCGACTACCTTGTCCAAATCCTTGAGCGCGCCCTGATAATCGCCGATCTCGCTTTTGGCGTACGCGCGCTCGTAATAGGCATCGGCGTAATTTTTCTTCAGGCGGATGGCCTGGTCAAAATCGGTGATGGCGGATTTGGCAAGCTTGAGATCAATCTTGGTCACCCCGCGCCAATAATAGGCCTCGGCGCGCCTAGGCGCGGCGTTCACCGCGAGATCAAAGTCCGCCAGCGCGCCCTGATAGTCCTTGGCCTGGTATTTCTGCTGCCCCTGGGCAAGATAATCCGGCGCCGGCTCCGCCGCGAACGCGGCGCTGCCCGCAGCCATCAGGCTCATGACTATCCACAGCGCTTTGATGATTCCATGCAAATCACATTTCATGAACAGGGTCCCCTGTGATATTCCGGTTTTCAATCGGGCTATTGGCCTACCACCTGGCAATATCGCTCCAGATATTTTTTGTCGAGGGTATCGCTTTCACACGCCCATACCTCCCCTTCGCTCCCTTCAATATAGCCCAGCACCACTGACTTATCCTCCAGCGCCCCCGTCAACGTGACGGTGATGATCCCGCCCTCGCTCACTGCAATGGATTGGATATTTTTACCATAGTCGCCCGTTACCGGCAGGTTGAGTTCCTCATTGCTGTTGGGCAGGGCGTTATTATCCAAACGGTAGGTGTCAATGGCGGTCTTCACATGGCCGATTTCGGCAAAGACGCCCGCCACGTTGGCACGCATCTGAAACTCTTGATACGCCGGAAAGGAAATCGCGGCGAGTACGCCGACGATGACCAGCAGGACAATCATCCCGCCCGCCGCCCCTTTACCCAGCCCCAGGCGCGGGACAAACAGCGCGAGCAGCCAGGCGAAAATGTTGCGCCGCGGCAGGCGCACGGGCTGCCTGGCGATCAAGGCATCCAGCGTGGCCATACGCTTGGTGAGCCAGGGATAGTCGCCGGTCAACTCATGAAAGGACATCCAGAAACCACGCGTGTCCTGGGCGGCATAGTGCTGATGACTGAGCGTGCGCCAGCGTTTGGCGCCCGCCGCCAGCGCCGCCATCCCCGCTTTTGCATCGTTCGGATCGGTGACACAGGCAAGGCCATAGCGATCACAGGTATATTCACACGCCCTGGAATAGCCCGCGCCGAGCAACGGCAGAATGCTCGCGGGCCAGGTGAATACATGCCACTTGAGATGGCCGCGATGAATGTGGCCCAACTCATGGCCAATATAAAAGTCGAGGGCGCCCGGTTGCGCCTCCAGCGCGTCGGCGAGCTCGGAATACAGGGCGATGAAATTACGCCCCAGGAAGCGCGTGGCGAAGGCATTGAATGCTCCGTCGGAACGCAGCAAATAGGCATCGGGAATTTTACTGATACCAAGCCTGGCGCAGCACGCTGTAACGCGCTCATGGAGATCGGGAAACTGTTGCACGGTGATTTTGACCGCCGTACCCTTCAAATAAGAAATAAAGGCCGACTGGAAAAACAGATAAAAGATAAAAGCCACTGCCACGTAAATCAGCGCGATGCCGGAGGTAACGGCAATTACACCAATCCAAATCAACAGTGAGATAACCACCAGAATATAGAACAGCGGTTTTTCGTGTTTATAGACCAGGTTCATAACGCCCCCCTCAGTTGTCAAACGCCAGGTAATGAACTTTAAAGTTGACGCAAACCGCGCCTTGCATCGCCCCGCTGCCTCGCCAAACGCCGGCCGTCCTGCCCATAGCCGTTCATCATTCCGTCCCCCCGGACTGGCGTCAAGCGCGGCGTTTTCAGGCCAGCCCCGCCCCGATCGCGCTGCCTATTAAATACGAGACCACGCCCGCGCCCGCGCCGATCAACACCATGCGCGCGCCGCCCCAGAAGGCGCGGCGGCCGGTGAACAGGCTGAGCACCGCGCCTACCGCAAACAGGCTCAAGGCGGCAAGCCCGGCGCTGAGCGGCACGGCGTTGGTTACGTTCACGTTTAGAACGAACGGCGCAAGTGGAATCAACGCACCCGCCGCGAAGGCAAGAAACGAAGACAGCGCCGCGCCCCAGGGCGAACCGAGTTCGGCCGGATTCAACCCCAGCTCTTCGCGCGCCAGCGTGTCCAGCGCATGCTGCGGATGTTTCAGCAAACCGCGCGCGAACTCACGCGCCCGCTCCATGTCCGCGCCGCGCGCCTGATAGATCAGCGCCAGTTCCTCGGCCTCTGCGTCAGGATATTGTTCCAGTTCCTCACGCTCCAGCCCGATCTGGTACTCATACATTTCACGCTGCGAGCGCATGGAGACATACTCGCCCGCCGCCATGGACAATGCACCCGCCAGCAGACCCGCCGCGCCGGTCAACAGGATAATCCCGGCGTCCGCCGCCGCGCCCGCCACGCCCATGATGAGGCTGGTATTGGAGACCAGGCCGTCGTTGACGCCGAACACGGCGGCGCGCAGCGTGCCGCCGCTGTTCACGCCTCGATGCCGCTGACCGAAATCCTGCAGCGAAGCGGGCATGGGATGCCCGGCGCCGTACCCGGAGCTGTAACCGGCGCTGTATAGGGACAGGCCGCGCACCTTGGCCGCGGCGAGCACCGGGCGCAGCGCGCGCGGGCCGAACCAGCGCAGCAGCCGCGCCACCAGGCGCACGCGCGGAGAGGGATGAAATCCGGCAGGAACGGGGGTGGCGGCCTCGCGCGCCTGCCGCGCCCAGATGTGCGCCTGCGCTTCAGCGGCCTCGGCCAGCTTATGGAACAGCGCGCTCTTTACCGGATCGCGCTCCACCTGCGCCAGAACACGGTAAAGATACGCCGAGCGCATCTCCTCGGCCCAGTTTTCCGTCAGCGACATGTACGCCCCCAACCCGCCTGACCCCACACACAGCATAGCTAAAGTCAGCCCGCGCCGCCATGCCGTTGCCGCGCCCGCCCTAAGTAAGCTACCATGCGGAAAATAAGCCCTTACTTGCGCCGCTACCGCGCCCATGTCCAAGAAAACGCCGCTGGATTTTGAAAAAGCCCTGAAGGAGCTGGAGGCGCTGGTCGAGCGCATGGAACAAGGCGAGATCAGCCTGGAGGACTCGCTCAAACACTTCGAGCGCGGCATCGAACTCACGCGCGCCTGTCAGAAGGCCCTGCGCGACGCGGAGCAGAAGGTGCACATCCTCATGGAAAAGGACGGCGCGTTGCGCGTCGAACCTTTTGAGCCGGAAGAAGAGTAAGCGCCTCCCGCTTTCCATTTCCATGTCAGCCGAAGCGCTGCTCAACGAGTATCAGGCGCGCGTTGAGCGCGCGTTGAACGCCTGCCTGCCGCCGGCCGGCTCCGCCCCCGCGGAGTTGCATCGCGCGATGCGTTACGCGGTGCTGGACGGCGGCAAGCGCATCCGCCCCGCCCTGGTGTACGCCGCCGGATGCGTCACGGGCGCGGAGCCGGCGCTACTCGATGCGCCCGCCTGCGCGGTGGAGATGATTCACGCCTATTCGCTGGTGCATGACGACCTGCCCGCGATGGACGACGATGACCTGCGCCGCGGCAAACCAACCTGTCACAAGGCGTTCGGCGAGGCCACCGCCATTCTGGCGGGCGATGCGCTGATCGCGCTCGCGTTTCAGTTGCTTGCCCGCGCTGCACCGCCGGTCACTGACTCGATGCGCGTCAAGATGATTGAAACACTGGCGCAGGCGAGCGGTTCACACGGCATGGCGGGCGGCCAGGCGCTGGACCTCGCGGCGGCCGGCAAAACCTTAAGCCTGGCCGAACTGGAACTGATGCATGTACAGAAAACCGGCGCGCTGATCCGCGCCAGCGTACTGCTCGGCGCTTACTGCGGCCCGAACCTGGATCAAGCTGTATTAAGCCAGCTTGACCGCTACGCCAAACGCATCGGGCTGGCGTTTCAGATTCAGGATGACATCCTGGATGAAACCGGCGACACGCAAACCCTGGGTAAAACCCAAGGCGCGGACCGTGCGCGCAACAAGCCCACCTATCCCGCCCTGCTCGGCCTCAGCCAGGCCAGGCAAATCGCCAATGACCTGCGTGACGCGGCCCTGGACAGTCTGGCCGGCCTGGACGGCCGCGCCGAGGCATTGCGCCAGCTCGCGCACTATATCGTGGCCAGGACAAGCTAGCAGGCTGTTGAGAAACAGCCTGCGTGCGGTGCAGGGACGCACCGCCATTTTTCAAGCACGCTTTATGTGCTTGAAAAATGTAGCAAAGCGAAAATGACACTTTTCGCTTTGCGAGTTGAAAAAGCCCATGGAAGGGCTTTTTCAACAACCTGTTAGGATACCCCGGCATTTGACAATGTGTTAAAGTGACACTACGCAGTCAGCCTCACCATTCGCCCAACGCCGCCTCATGTATCCTCTGCTAGAGACAGTACGCACGCCGGATGATTTACGCCGGCTGGATGAAGCGCAGCTCGCCCGGCTCGCCGCCGAGCTGCGCGCGTTCCTCATTGAGTCCGTCGGCCGCACCGGCGGCCATCTGGCGGCGGGCCTCGGCACGGTGGAGTTGACCATCGCGCTGCATTACGTGTTTGACACGCCGCACGACCGCCTGGTGTGGGACACGGGCCATCAAAGCTACCCGCACAAAATCCTCACCGGCCGGCGCGAGCAGATGAAAAACCTGCGCCGAAAAAACGGTCTGGCCGGTTTCCCCAGGCGCGACGAAAGTCCGTATGACGCCTTCGGCGCCGGCCACGCGGGCACCGCGGTGTCCGCCGCGCTGGGCATGGCGCTGGCGCAATCTCTGGAAAGCGGTCACGGGGATGAGCGCAAGGTCATTGCGGTGCTGGGCGATGGCGCGCTCACCGCGGGTTTGTCGTTCGAGGCGCTGAATCACGCGGGCGATCTGAACGCGAACCTGCTGGTGATACTGAACGACAACGACATGTCCATCTCGCCCAACGTGGGCGGCATGTCCAATTATCTGGCGCGCGTGCTGTCAGGCAAGATTTACTCCACCGTGCGCGAACGCGGCAAACGCATTCTTGCCGCCGTGCCGCCGGTGCAGGACTGGGCGCGGCGCGCCGAGGAGCACATGAAGGGCATGGTGACGCCCGGCACGCTGTTCGAGGAAATCGGTTTTAATTATATCGGGCCGATAGACGGCCACGACCTGCCCACGCTGCTCACCACGCTGCGCAACATGCGCGCGCTCAAAGGCCCGCAGTTTTTGCACATCGTGACGCAAAAAGGCAAGGGCTACCAGCCCGCCGAGAACGACCCGTGCGCCTATCACGGCGTCGCCGCGTTCGACATCGAAAGCGGCGAGCCGCTGTCCAAGGCCGGCGCCAAACCGAGCTACACGCAGGTGTTTGGCGACTGGCTGTGTGACATGGCCGCGCGTGATTCACGCCTCGTCGCCATCACGCCCGCGATGCGCGAGGGTTCCGGGCTGGTGAAGTTTTCCGAAGCCTATCCCGAACGCTATCTCGACGTCGGCATCGCCGAACAACATGCCGTGACGCTGGCCGCGGGCTTGGCGTGCGAGGGCCGCAAGCCGGTGGTGGCGATCTACTCCAGCTTTCTGCAACGCGCCTACGATCAGGTGATCCACGACGTGGCGCTGCAAAACCTGCCGGTGCTGTTCGCCATAGACCGCGCCGGTCTGGTCGGCCCCGACGGCCCGACGCACGCAGGCGCGTTCGATTTGAGCTTTCTGCGCTGCGTGCCGAATCTGGTCATCATGACACCGGGCGACGAAAATGAAAGCCGCGCCATGCTCAGCACCGGCTTTCTGCACAGCGGCCCGGCGGCGGTGCGCTATCCGCGCGGCGGCGGCCCGGGCGCCGCCGTCAAACCCGGTCTCGCCACACTCCCCATCGGCAAGGCGGAACTGCGGCGCAAGGGTAAGAAAATAGCGCTGCTCGCCTTCGGCGCCCTGCTGCAGCCAGCGCTCGCGGCGGCGGACGAACTCAACGCCACGGTCATCAACATGCGCTTCGTCAAGCCGCTGGATGTGAATCTCGTATTACAGATCGCGGCCACGCATGAACTGCTGGTTACGCTGGAGGACAACTCGGTCATGGGCGGCGCGGGGAGCGCGGTCGCCGAATGTCTGACGCAAGCGAGGGTACGAACCGCGCTGATAAACCTCGGTCTGCCCGACCGCTTTGTCGAGCACGGCGCGCGTGAAGAACTGCTGGCGGATTGCGGCCTGGATACCGAGGGCGTCCTGCGTGCGGTGCGCGCGCATTTTGAAACGCAGCGCGCCGCTCAGGCGACACAATAATATGCCGGCGCGCTACACATTAAAAATCGTCGAGGACTTCGCCTCGGCGCACACGCTGCGCGATTATCCCGGCGACTGCAACCGCATGCACGGCCACAACTGGAAGATCGAGGTGGAAGTGGTGGCGCAGCGACTGGATGCCGCCGGCATGGGCGTGGACTTCAAGGTCATCAAGCAGGCGACGCGCTCGCTCGCCAGGCAACTCGATCATCGCTATTTGAACGACATCGAGCCGTTTGACAAGGTGAACCCCACCGCGGAAAACCTCGCCGCGTTTTTTTATCAGGGCCTGTCCAGGGCACTCAACACTCCGCATCTGCGCGTGAGCAGCGTGACGCTTTGGGAAACCGAGCGCGCGTGCGCACGCTATTCCGAAGGCTGACTTTGAAAGCACTACCCCTAATGCGTCTGCTTTAACACCAGCGTCTGGCCGGTATTCTGCATTTCCAGGCGTCCCAGAAACGACATGCCGAGCAGCACCTCGGTCGGAAACCCCCCTTCCACCACCACGCCTTCCACGTCGCGCAGCTCGATGTCGCCGACTTTCACCTTGCCCAACCTGACCTGATAGGCCGGCGCGTTGCCGGAGGCGGTGGACACCGTAAGCGGCCGGCCGTTGAGGCGGTAGTCTATCCCCAGGCGCTTCGCCTCCGCCGCGTTCATGGCGACATTGGTGGCGCCGGTATCCACCAGAAAGCGCACCGCAAAGGCGTTGATGTTGCCGTCCACCATGTACATGCCTTGCGGGTTGCGCGCGATCTGTACGCTGCTCTCCTTGCGCCTGGCGTAATTTGTGCCGACCTGGTTGCTCAAGCGATACAGGGCGGGTTTGCCGTTCACCTCCAGCACCGCCTCCTTGCTGGTAGCGGAGATCAGCCGCACCCCTTCCTGGCTGGTTTGACCGACGCCAAGCGCCTGCTGCCTGCCGTCTATCAACAGCACCACGCGATCCTTGAACAGTCCCACCACGGTCACGTTTTTCACCGCCCAGGCGGGCATGCTTAAAAATAAACCGCACGCAATCAGCAGCCATCTCATGTGCAGCACCCACACAATTTGTTCCATAATAACGCCATGAAGCCCATCACCATCTTCCGCCACGCCCCGCACGAGGGACCGGGGCACTTCGCCGGGTTTCTGGACGAACGGCGCATACCCTATGAAGTTATCCGCATAGATCAAGGCGATCCGGTGCCGGAGCGGCTCGACGCCACCTCCGCCCTGGTATTCATGGGCGGCCCGATGAGCGTTAATGATACGCTGCCCTGGATTGAGAAGGAACTGGCGCTCATCCGCCTGGCCGCTGCAAACACCATGCCGGTGCTGGGACACTGCCTGGGCGGTCAGCTCATCAGCAAGGCCCTGGGCGGACGGGTGACTAAAAATCCGGTCAAGGAGATCGGCTGGGGCACGGTGCGTCGTATTGAAAACGCGGCGGCGCGCGACTGGCTGGACGACCTCCCCGCGGAGATTGAGGTGTTTCACTGGCACGGCGAAACATTTTCCCTGCCGCCGGGGGCCACACTGATTTTATCGAGCGCGTATTGCCCCAACCAGGCCTTTGTGCTCGGCAACATGCTGGCGCTGCAATGTCATATCGAGATGACCGCCGCCATGGTGCAGACCTGGTGTGAGGAGGAACCGGAGACGGTGCGTCATCCAGCGCCCGGCGTGCAGGGCGCGAGCGAGATGCTGCGCGACGTGCGCGCCAAGGCGGACGCCTTGCAGCGCGTTGCGCGCATTTTATATTCGCGCTGGTTGGCGCCGCTCCTGCAACCCAGCGCCGATACAAAATATGCTGGACAGAAACCGGAAAAGAGGTAAACTCAGGCTGTGCGTATCCAACGGATACGCCCGAGCGGACGCTGGTGCACGCAGCGGCCGGAATAAATCACACATAACGAGGTTGCAAGCATGATTGGTACGGTAAAGTGGTTCAACGAAAGTAAAGGTTTTGGTTTTATTACACCCAGCGATGGCAGTCCCGACGTATTTGTACATTACTCGGCCATCGCGGCAAGTGGTTTCAAAACCCTCAACGAAGGGCAGAAGGTGGAATTTGAAACCACCAAAGGGCCCAAGGGCCTGCAAGCGGCGAACGTCAAGCCCGCCTGACCGCAGTACCGGCCTCTGGCGAAGAGGCCTCTGAATCGGGGATTACAGCACGACGCGCGATAGGCGCGCGGCTTGCTGTTGGTTGACGCGGGTTCGTTAATCCAGCGCAGCCAGGCTGACGTATAATAACCAGTACCTAATTTCCGGCGGAGTGAATATGACGCTATCCAGACACCTGTATTGGCTGTTGAGCCTCGTGCTATGCGTCGCACTGAGCGGCTGCGGGCAGAAAGGTGATCTGTATCTGCCGGACAACCGCGCGGGCGAACAAAAGCAGCCGTATTAAATTTACCGCGCCTGCCTGACCGCGCGGGCCGTGTTTTACTTCCCATGACTTGCTTTACTTACCGCAACGGGCAGTTGTACGCCGAAGACGTGGCGCTGCAAGACGTCGCGCGCGCGCACGGCACGCCGTGCTACGTGTACTCGCGCGCCGCTCTGGAGGCCAACTGGCGCGCCTTCGATCAAGCCTTTGCCGGGCACGATCATCTGGTCTGTTTCGCGGTCAAGGCCAACTCCAATCTGGCAGTGCTGAATCTGCTGGCGCGCCTTGGATCCGGGTTTGACGTGGTGTCGGGGGGCGAACTGGAGCGCGTGCTCGCCGCCGGGGGCGAGGCGCGCAAGGTGGTGTTCTCCGGCGTGGGCAAGCGCGAAGACGAAATGCAGCGCGCGCTCGAAGTGGGCATTTTGTGTTTCAACGTCGAGTCGGAGGCCGAATTGCAGCGTCTGAACCGGGTCGAGGGCGGCATGCGGCGGCGCGCGCCGGTGGCGCTACGGGTCAACCCCGACGTGGACGCGCGCACCCATCCGTATATCTCCACAGGCCTCTCCAGCAGCAAGTTCGGCATTCCCATCGCGGATGCGCCGCGCCTGTACGCCGAGGCGAAGACCATGGCGCACATCGAGATCACGGGAGTGGATTGTCACATCGGCTCGCAGATTACCGAGGTTGGGCCGTTTGTGGACGCATTAAACCGCGTGCTCGATCTGGTGGACGAATTGAGCAAGCAAGGCATTGTTCTGCGCCACATTGACACCGGCGGCGGGCTGGGCATCGCCTACCAGGGCGAGCAACCGCCCGCGCCCGCGCGCTATGCCTCGGCGCTGCTGGAACTGATGCAACGGCGCGGGCAAACGCTCAAGCTGCTGATCGAACCGGGGCGCGCCATTGCGGGCGATGCGGGCGCATTGTTGACCAAAGTGGAATATTTAAAGCAAACCGGCGCCAGGCGTTTCGCCGTGGTGGACGCGGCCATGAATGACTTGCTGCGCCCGGCGTTGTACGACGCCTACCACGCGATACAGCCGGTGC
The DNA here is from genome assembly GCA_003599485.1 of Gammaproteobacteria bacterium. GTDB lineage: Bacteria > Pseudomonadota > Gammaproteobacteria > SURF-13 > SURF-13 > SURF-13. The sequence goes on along the minus strand of QZKM01000006.1, from coordinate 33,823 downwards.
ATCAGCAACGCGGCGCAACCGAAGTGTATGAAGTCGTCGGCCCGGTGTGCGAAACCAGTGATTTTCTCGGTCACGAGCGCGCATTGTATATCGCCGAGGGCGATCTGCTCGCCATCATGGACGCGGGCGCGTATGGCATGAGCATGGCTTCCAATTACAACACCCGCGCGCGCCCGGCGGAAGTCATGGTGGACGGCGCGAAGATGCACCTGGTGCGCGAACGCGAACAGATCAGCGCGCTATTCGCCGCCGAGCGCCTGTTACTTTGAGGGTGCCCTTAAGCCTCCCCTGCCGCAGGATATGCCCTTATAATGTAAGGGCGTCCCTCTTCAGGAAACCTGTCAGTGGAACAATATCACGGAACCACAATAGTATCGGTACGCCGCAACGGCAAGGTGGCGATCGGCGGCGACGGCCAGGTGTCGCTCGGCAATACCGTGCTGAAGTCCAACGCGCGCAAGGTGCGCCGCCTGTATCACGATCAGGTGATCGCGGGCTTCGCCGGCGGCACGGCGGACGCCTTCACCCTGTTCGAGCGCTTCGAGGGCAAACTGGAAAAGCATCAGGGCAACCTCACGCGCGCCGCGGTGGAACTGGCCAAGGACTGGCGCACCGACCGCATCCTGCGCCGCCTGGAGGCGTTGCTCGCAGTGGCCGACAAATCCACCTCGCTTATCCTCTCCGGCAACGGCGACGTGATCGAGCCGGAACAGGGCGTCATGGCCATCGGTTCCGGCGGACCGTATGCCCAGGCCGCGGCGCGCGCGCTGCTGGAAAACACCGGGCTCGACGCGCGCGCCATCGTGGAAAAGGCGCTCGCCATCGCGGCGGATATTTGCGTTTACACCAACCGCGCGCTTACCCTGGAAGAACTGTAAAAACCGGCTGTCCGCCGCCGCCTTAACGCCATGTTGACCCCTGATGAAATCGTCCACGAGCTGGACAAGCACATCGTCGGCCAGGCCGCCGCCAAACGCGCGGTGGCCATCGCCTTGCGCAACCGCTGGCGCCGCGCGCAGGTCGCCGAGCCGCTGCAAAGCGAGATCACGCCCAAGAATATCCTCATGATCGGCCCCACCGGCGTGGGCAAGACTGAAATCGCGCGTCGCCTGGCGCGGCTCGCCAACGCGCCGTTCATCAAGGTCGAGGCGACCAAGTTCACCGAAGTGGGTTACGTCGGGCGCGACGTGGAAACCATCATCCGCGACCTGGTGGACGGCGCGATCAAGATGGCGCGTGAAGAGGAAATGGCCAAGGTGCGCGAGCGCGCCGTGGACAACGCCGAGGAGCGCATCCTGGATATTTTGTTGCGCCCCGCGCGCGGCGCGGCGCCCGCGCCCGCGGAAGAGGAACCCGCCACGCGCCAGGTGTTCCGCAAAAAACTGCGTGAGGGCGCGCTCGATGAGCGCGAGATCGAGGTAGAAGTCAGCGCAGCGCCACTGGGGGTGGAGATCATGGGCCCGCCCGGCATGGAGGAGATGACCAGTCAGTTGCAGAGCATGTTTCAGAGCCTGGCCACAGGCCGCACGCGCACGCGCAAGCTCAGCGTGAAAGAAGCGCTGAAACTTCTCACCGATGAAGCCGCCGCCAGGATGATAGACGAGGAAGCATTGCGGGCGCGCGCGCTGCGCAATGTGGAGCAAAACGGCATCGTGTTCCTGGATGAGATAGACAAAATCGCCCGCCGCTCCGAATATGCGGGCGCGGATGTCTCGCGCGAAGGCGTGCAGCGCGACCTGCTGCCGCTGGTGGAGGGCAGCACGGTATCCACCAAGTTCGGCATCGTCAAGACCGACCATATCCTGTTCATCGCCTCCGGCGCGTTTCACCTCGCCAAGCCGTCCGACCTGATACCGGAACTGCAAGGCCGTTTGCCGATCCGCGTGGAGCTGGACGCACTGCGCGTGGAAGACTTCGTGCGCATTCTCACCGAGCCGGACGCCTCGCTCGCTAAACAGTACAGCGCCCTGCTCGCCACCGAAAGCGTTGATCTGCGCTTCACCGGGGACGGCATCGCGCGCATCGCCGAGATCGCTTGTCACATCAATGAGCGCACCGAGAACATCGGTGCGCGCCGCCTGCACACCGTGCTGGAGCGCCTGCTGGAGGCCGTTTCCTTTGACGCCCCCGGCCGGGCGGGCGGGACGGTGGAAATCAACGCAGCCTACGTGGACCAACAGCTCGGCGAGCTGGTCAAGGATGAAGATTTGTCGCGCTATATCCTGTAATCCATGAGCCAGCCCCGCCCCACCGGCATCATCTTGCACCAGAAGTCGCGCCTGCTCGAAATCAGCTTCGATGACGGCGCGCGCTTTCAACTGCCGTGCGAGTACCTGCGCGTGTACTCGCCCTCGGCCGAGGTGCGCGGCCACGGGCCGGGGCAGGAGGTGTTGCAGACCGGCAAGGAAAACGTCGCCATCAGCGCCATCGAGCCGGTAGGGAGCTACGCCGTGCGCCTGTGTTTCGATGACGGCCACGACAGCGGACTTTATTCCTGGAATCTGCTCTACGAGCTGGGCGCGCACCATGAAGAAAAATGGCGCGGCTATCTGGAGCGCCTGAAAAAAGCGGGCATACAGCGCGCCGCATTGTAAAACGCCATGAAAAAAAACACCCACTTTGGTTTTCAAACGGTCAGCGAAGCGGAAAAGGCGCGCAAGGTCGGCGAGGTGTTTGACTCGGTCGCGCCCAACTACGATCTCATGAACGATGTCATGTCGTTCGGCGTCCACCGCTGGTGGAAGCACGTTGCCGCGCACCTCGCCGGCGTGCGCGCCAGCAGCCGCGTGCTCGATCTCGCCGGCGGCACGGGCGACATGGCGGCCCGGCTTGCCGCGCGCATCAATGCGCAAGGCAGGTTGATTGTCGCCGACATCAACCACGCCATGCTGAGCGCGGGGCGCGACCGTCTCCTCAATGAGGGAGTAACGGGCAACATCCTGTATGTGCAGGCCGATGCCGAACACCTGCCGTTCCCGGACGATTACTTTGACTGCGTCACCATCGCCTTCGGCCTGCGCAACGTCACGCGCAAGGACAAGGCGCTGGCCGCCATGCACCGCGTATTAAAACCGGGCGGACGCGCACTGATACTGGAGTTCTCCCGCACGCGCGTGCCCGTGCTGCAAAGCCTGTATGACTGGTACTCGTTCAGCATCCTGCCGCGGTTCGGCAAATGGATCGCCAAAGACGAGGCGAGCTACCGTTACCTCGCCGAGTCCATCCGCATGCATCCCGACCAGGAGACGCTGAAAACCATGATGATGGCTGCGGGCTTCGAGCGCTGCGATTATTTAAACCTGAGCGGCGGCATCGTCGCCCTGCACCGGGGTTACAAGTTTTGAACACGCACGTGCTCACCCGGCTGTTTGAAAGCGCGTTGAATCGTTATCTGCGCCTCGACCCCGATGCGCTTTCGCGCGTGAGCGCGCTGTCCGGCAAGGTGATTGCGTTTGAGATGAGTGGGCTCCGGTTCTATTTAAAACCGGGCGCCGGCGGCATCGAAGTACGGGACAGCATTGACGGCGCACCCGACGCCACTGTTCGCGGCACGCCGTGGGCCATGCTGCGCATGGCGCTGCCCGGCCAGGGGCGTGAGGCGTTCAATTCCGGCGCGGTGGAGATCAGCGGCGACGCAGAAGTGGGACGGCGCTTCAAGGAACTGCTCGACAACATGGACATAGACTGGGAAGAGCATCTCTCCCGGCTGACCGGCGACGTGATCGCGCACCAGATCGGCCGCAGTGTGCGCGCGGCGCATGCCTTCGGCACAGACACGCTGTACACCCTGGGCCTGAATTTCGCCGAGTATCAGCAGTTCGACGCGCGCAGCCTGCCGGCCGCAACGGAAGTAGCGGAATTCTTAACCGCAGTGGACACCCTGCGCGACGGCACGGCGCGCCTGGAAGCGCGCATCGCGCGCCTGCAAACCCGATTGGCCGCGAAGGATGGCGTTAAATGAAAGCGCCGCGCCAGGTGCTGCGCCTGCTGCACATCAACTTCGTGCTGGTCAAGCATGGACTGGACGAGCTGATACTGGCCACGCATTTATTCCGTCCGCTGCGTTATCTGGTGTATTTCCTGCCCTGGTACTGGCTGCGCGGCAAACGCGCGCCACGCGGGGAACGGATCCGTCTGGCGCTGGAGGAACTGGGGCCGATCTTCGTCAAGTTCGGCCAACTGCTCTCCACCCGCCCCGACCTGCTGCCGGAAGACATCGCCGCCGAGCTGGCCCTGCTGCAGGATCGCGTCACGCCGTTCCCCGGCGAGCAGGCGCAGCGCATCATCGAGCAGGCGTACGGCAAACCCGTGGCGGAGGTATTCCAGGAATTCGATCCGGCGCCGCTCGCCGCCGCCTCCATCGCCCAGGTGCACACGGCGCGCCTGTTTGACGGCCGGCAGGTCATCATCAAGGTGCTGCGCCCCGGCGTGGAAAAGGACATTGAGCGCGATCTGGACCTGCTTTATTTTATCGCCGGACTCGCCGGGCGTTACTGGGCGGAGGCCAGACGTCTGCGCCCGCGTGAGGTGGTGGCGGAGTTTGACAAGACCCTGCACGATGAACTGGACCTGCTGCGCGAGGCGGGCAACGCCAGCCAGTTGCGGCGTAATTTCGCCGGGTCTGATCTGCTCTACGTGCCGGAGATCATCTGGCCGCTCACCCACCGCAATGTGATGGTGATGGAGCGCATCTTCGCCACGCCCATCAGCAACGTGGATGCGCTCATCGCGCAGGGCGTCAACCTTAAAACGCTCTCCGAGCGCGGCGTGGAAATCTTTTTTACCCAGGTATTCCGCCACAATTTCTTTCACGCCGACATGCACCCCGGCAACATCTTCGTCGCCAGGGACGGCCGTTACATGGCGGTGGACTTCGGCATCATGGGCACGCTGGACGAGCGCGACCAGCGTTATCTGGCGGAAAACTTCATGGCCTTCTTCAACCGCGACTACAAGCGCGTGGCGCAGGCGCACGTGGAGGCGGGCTGGGTGCCGCACGGCACGCGCGTGGACGAATTCGAGTCGGCCATCCGCAGCGTGTGCGAGCCGATCTTCGAGCGCCCGCTGAGCGAAATCTCCTTCGGCCAGTTGCTGCTGCGCCTGTTCCAAACCGCGCGCCGCTTCAACATGGAGGTGCAGCCGCAACTGGTGCTGCTGCAAAAGACGCTGCTCGCCATCGAAGGCCTGGGGCGCGAGCTGTATCCCGACTTGGATCTGTGGACCACCGCCAAACCGTTTCTGGAGCGCTGGATGAGCGAACAGGTGGGCTTGCGCGCCATGTTCAAAACCTTGCGCGCCAACGCCCCGCTGGTGGCTGAAAAACTCCCGCACCTGCCCCTGCTGCTGTATGAGTTTTTGCAACAGTCGCGCGACGGCAAGCTGCAAGCCGAATGGAAGTCCACCGAACTGGAAAAGCTGCGCCGCGAAATGAAGCGGAACGCGCAGCGCAACTATTACGCCATAGTGGGCGCGGCCCTGCTGGTGAGCGCGGCCATCATCAAGGGCGCGAGCGTCTTCGAGCCGCTTACGCTCTGGAACGTGCCCGTGTTAGCCTGGCTGCTGGGCGGTGCGGGCGCGCTGATACTCATCCGCCTCTGGTTTGGCAACCGCGACTGAACAGATCAAGCGCGCTGCAGTCCCGCCTCCACCTGCGCGCGCTTTTCCTTCCCGGCCAGCGTTTCGATCAACTCCAGCGCAAAATCCATCGCCGTACCGGGGCCTCTGGAGGTGATGACCTTGCCGTCCCTCACCACGGGTTGATCCTGGAGCACGACGCCGGTGTGACCGAGCTTTTCCAGCACGCCGGGAAAGCTGGTGGCGCGCTTCCCTTTCAATACACCCGCGTGGGCGAGCACAGAGGGGGCGGCGCAGATCGCGGCGGTGAACTTGCCGTTGTCGGCCATTTTCCTGAGTAAGGCGTGGACGCGCGGATCGCGGTTGAGATTGTCGCTGCCCGGCTGGCCGCCCGGCAGCACCACCATGTCGTAATCCTGCTTGAGCGCTTCATCCAGTGTAGCGTCGGGCAACAGGCGCGTGCCGCGGCTGGCGCGCACCGGCCCGGCGTCGAGTCCGGCCGTCACCACCGTAATTTCCGCGCGGCGCAACAGGTCTATGATGGTGACCGCTTCCAGTTCTTCACACCCTTGCGCCAAAGGCACGAGCACTTTTTTACTCACCGCACCTCCTGCCTAAGAAATAATCTGTGCTTGCTTTTACAGGCAATGGGGTTTCTAAAGGGGAGAGACGCAGTTCTCCCCTTTAGTCGCCCACGCGAGTTCATCTCGCGTGGTGCGAAATCTTATCAGTTACGCCCCTGCAAGGTGGTCAAACCCTTGAGCAGGTTGAGCGCTTCATAAAGCTGGTAGTCGGTGCTGATAAGCGATTCCCTGGTGCTATCTGCGCCCGGCGCGGCGCTGGGCTTGTCGCCGTTGGAGGGCTTGCCGTTGGTCAAGTGGCGCTTCAGGTCGGCCTCCTTGAGCGGTTCCACGTCGGACTTTTCCGTCAGCGTGAGCTTGACATCGGCGAGCACGATGTCGGGCACGATGCCTTCCGCCTGAATGGAGCGTCCGTTCGGCGTGAAGTAGCGCGCCGTGGTGAGTTTGAGCGCGGTGTCATTGGTCATGGGCAGGATGGTTTGCACCGAGCCCTTGCCGAAGGTTTTGCCGCCCATCACCACCGCGCGCTTGTGATCCTGCAGTGCGCCCGCCACGATCTCCGAAGCCGAGGCCGAGCCGCCGTTCACCAGCACCACCAGCGGCGCGCCCTTCAATACGTCTTCGGAGGTAGCGCTGTATTTGAGTTGCGAGTCCTTGATGCGGCCTTCGGTGTAGACGATCAGCCCGCTCTCCAGAAACGCATCGCTCACCGCGACGGCGGCGTTCAACACGCCGCCCGGATTATTGCGCAGGTCCAGCACCATGCCCTTGAGCTTGCCGCCGTTCTCCTGCTTGAGTTTTTTCACCGCTTCAATCAGGTTATCGCCGGTCTGCGACTGGAACTGCGAGACGCGCAGGTAGCCGAATCCCGGTTCCAGGGTTTGCGACTTGACGCTCTTCACCTTGATGACCGCGCGCGTAAGCGTGATCTTGAGCGGTTTTTCCTCGCCCTTGCGGATAATGGTGAGAGTGATGCTGCTGCCCGCCGGGCCGCGCATCAGTTTCACCGCCTCGTTGAGAGGCATACCCTGTACCGGGGTGTCGTCGAGGCGGATGATGAGGTCGCCAGCCAGTATCCCGCCGCGGCTGGCGGGGGTATCGTCTATTGGCGCGATGACCTTGACGAAGCCGTCTTCCATGCCGACCTCCAGCCCCAGGCCGCCGAACTCGCCGGTGGTTCCGGCTTGCAGGTCCTTGAACTCCTCGGCGTCGAGATAGCTGGAATGCGGATCCAAGCCGGACAGCATGCCGCGGATGGCGTTCACCAGCAGCATCTTGTCTTCCACCGGCTCCACGTAATCGCTTTTGATCTTGCCGAAGATATCGGTGAAGGTGCGCAGTTCATCGAGCGGCAGACCGGAACGCGCCTCCTCGCGCTGCGCGAACACGCTGGCGCCAAGGCTGATGGAAACACCCAGCGCGGCGCCGAGCAGCAAGACCAGCAAATTACGGGGCGTGAATTTCATTAACAACTCCATGATAAAACGGCTGGATAAAGCGGTGAAGTTTAAACGCCAGCATTATGTTCCTATATTAACCGGGTTTATAACATTTGACTATCGCGCGCGCACCACAGCGCCGGATCGCGCGGCTCACCCTGTTCGCGCACTTCAAAATACAGGGCGGGTTTGTCGCGTCCGCCGCTTGCGCCCACGCTGGCTATCGCCTCGCCCGCCTCCACCCAGTCGCCGGCCTCCTTATAAAGCGCCTGGTTGTGACCGTACAGCGTCAAGTAGCCGCCGCCGTGATCCACGATCACAAGCTGGCCCAACCCGCGCAGCCAGCCGCTGAAGGCCACGCGTCCGCGCGACACGGCGTGCACCTCGTTTCCTTCCGGCGCCTCGATCAGCACCCCCTGCCATCTCAGCCGGCCCTCCAGGCGCTCGCTGCCGTACGGCGCGCTGATTTGCCCCTGCACCGGCCAATGCAGCTTGCCCTTGAGCGCGGCAAACGGTGTATCCGGCGGCCCGCCCGTCTCACGCGGAATACGCGCCAGCGCGGGTTCCAGTTTGCGCAACAGTTCCGCAAGCCGCTTCTCATCCTGTACCGCGCGTTCCAGCTCATCACCGCGGGTGCGGATTTCGCTGTTGAGTTTGGCCAGCACCTCCGTGCGCGCCGCGCGGTTCGCCAGGTAGGCCTTGCGCTCCGCCTGCTCCCGCTCGCGCAATATCAGGCGTTGCGCGGTTTCCTCGCGGATGCCCTGCTCCAGCCTGGCCAGGCTGGACAGCCGCGCGGCCGCCTCGGTCATGCGTGCGCTGCGCAGGCGGTTGAAATAGCCGTAGTACGCGAGGCTGCGGCCCAGGGCGGAAGGGTCTTGTTGATTCAGCAGCAGCTTCAGGTAAGGCTCGCGGCCCATGATGTACGCGGCGCGCATTTGCGCCGCCAGCGCGTTGCGCTGCGCGCCCAACTTCTCCTGCTCGCGCGCCTGCTCGCGCCGCAACTCGTCCAGTTTACGTTCGCGCGATTGCAGTTCGCGGGCGATCTGATGCAGCCGCTTGCCGGACAGCGCGATCTTCTGCTCCATGTCGCGCAGCTCGATGCGCACCGCGCTGCGTTCGCCTTCGGAGCGCGTCAGGTTCTCGCGCAGGGATTCGATACGGGAGCGCAACTGGTCAAGATCGGCCTGCGTCGCCTTGCCCGGCGCGCCGGCGGCCAAGAGGCTCGCGCCGCACAACCCTGCGCTAACCAGCGTAAGCGCGGCCTTCCTCAACCAGCGTCACCAGCGGGCGGCCTGTCATCTCGGCGGGTATGGGCAGCCCCATCAGGTACAACAGCGTGGGCGCGACATCGGACAACACACCGCCCTTGGCGATCAGCGCCGGACGCCCCACGTAAATAAACGGCACCGGATTGGTGGTGTGCGCGGTGTGCGCCTGGCCGGTGCCTTCGCCGATCATCTGCTCGGCGTTGCCGTGGTCGGCGGTGATGAGCATCTCGCCGCCGGTGCGCTGCAGAGCTTGGTGAATTTTCCCCAGCGCGGCATCTACCGCCTCGATAGCCTTGACCGCGGCATCGAGGCTGCCGGTGTGCCCCACCATGTCCGGGTTGGCGAAGTTGCAGATAATCACGTCGTATTTGCCGCTTTCGATGGCCTGCACCAGACGCCCGGTCACTTCCGGCGCGCTCATCTCCGGCTTTAGATCGTAGGTGGCCACCAGCGGCGACGGCACCAGGATGCGGTCTTCGCCCTCGAACGGCTGCTCCTCGCCGCCGTTGAAAAAGAACGTGACATGCGCGTATTTTTCGGTCTCCGCGATGCGCAGTTGATGCAGGCCGCGCTGCGCAACATAGGCGCCGAATACGTTGTTCAATCGCTCCGCTGGGAACGCCACCGGAATGTCGAAATCATCGCTGTACTCAGTGAGACTCACAAACGCGCCGAGCCTGGGTTTGACCTCGCGCTGAAAGCCGTCGAAATCCGGTTCGATGAACGGACGCGTGATCTGGCGCGCGCGGTCGGAACGGAAATTCATGAACACCACCACGTCGCCGTCCTCCATCCGCACCGGCTTGGCGCGCGCGGGCACGATGGCGGTGGCCTTGACGAATTCGTCCGACTCGCCGCGCGCGTAGGCCAGATCGAGCGCGCTTAACGCATCGGCGGCCTGAAATTCCGCCTTGCCCTGGGTGATGAGGTCATACGCCTGCTGGATGCGCGGCCAGCGATGGTCGCGGTCCATGGCGTAGTAGCGGCCGATGATGGAGGCGATACACCCGGAGCCCAGCGCATCGAGTTTATCCTGCAGCGCCTTGAGCGAGCCGTGCGCGCTCTTCGGCGCGGTATCGCGCCCGTCGAGAAACGCGTGCATGTACACCTTCTTCGCGCCGCGCTTCACCGCCAGTTCGGCCATGGCGAGAATATGGTCTTCATGACTGTGCACGCCGCCGGGCGAGAGCAGCCCCAGGATGTGCACCGCCTTGCCGTGCGAGCGCGCCTTGTCCACCGCGCCGGTGAGGGTGGGATTGTCGTAAAACGCGCCGGTCTTGATGGCGCGGCTGATGCGCGAGAATTCCTGATACACCACGCGCCCAGCGCCGAGATTCAGGTGCCCCACCTCGGAGTTGCCCATCTGGTCGGCGGGCAGGCCTACGTCCGTGCCGGAGGTGCGGATCAGGGTATGCGGGTAATTTTTCCAAAGCCCGTCCCACACCGGCTTGCGCGCGCCGTGCACGGCGTTGCCCCGGGTGCTTTCACTGTAACCCCAGCCGTCAAGAACAACGAGCAGCAGCGGACTTGGTTTCTCTGGCATGACTAGGTTTTAAGCTATATATCTGGTTATAGTTCGGGTGACGCAGACGTGTTTTCAAGATCATGACCGCGCCAATTAAATTATTGAAAAAGGCCATCCATGGCCTTTTCCAATCCGCAAAGCAAAAAATGTGATTTTTGCTTTGCTTCATTTTTCAAGCACATAAAGCGTGCTTGAAAAATGGCGGTGCGACCTTGCACCGCACGCAGGCTGTTTCTCAACAGCCTGCTATAGCGGCATGAGCCAAAACCGCTGTATTATATACCATTTTATTTATCCGTTGCAGCGGGGGCGTCCGCCGCTGGACGCATACGTGGGCAGGAGAATGATGGAGCAGATCGGTCAATTTATTATCAATCACTGGATACTGTTCACGGCGCTGCTGGTGATCGTGGTTCTGATCTTGTCCGACGGCCTGGCGCAGAAAGTGCTGGGCTTCAAGGAAGTCTCGCCGCAGGAGGCCGCGCGTCTCATCAACCGCGAAGACGCCGCCGTGCTGGACGTGCGCGAGGCGTCGGATTTCAAGCAGGGCCATATCGTGAACGCCGTATCCATCCCGCTGGTGCACCTCGAAGGACGCACGGCGGAACTGGAAAGGCTCAAAAACAAGCCCATTATCGTAAGCTGCCAGAACGGCCAGTTCTCGGCGCGCGCCGCCACGATTCTGCGCAAACAGGGCTTTCCGCAGGTTTACAAACTGGCGGGCGGCCTGCTCGCCTGGAAGGACGCCAAGTTCCCGCTCAGCACCAGGTAAGCCGCGGTCATGACGCAGTCACATAAAGAAGTTGTAATCTACAGCACCGGTGTGTGTCCGTATTGCGTGATGGCGCGCCAGTTGCTGCAAAAGAAAGGCGTGCGCTACACCGAAGTGCGCGTGGACCAGGAACCCGTGCGTCGCGCGGAGATGGAACAGCGCAGCCGCCGCCGCAGCGTGCCGCAAATCTTCATCGGCGAGACGCACGTGGGCGGCTTCGAGGAGATGGCGCGCATGGAACATCGCGGTGAACTGGATGTGCTGCTCAAATGCGCCTGATGCGTCACACCACCAAATTTAAGGGATATCTATGACTGACACCGCCACACCCAAGACGGGCAACGACGTACAGTTTTTCATCCAGAAGGTGTACGTCAAGGACCTGTCCTTTGAAACGCCGGGCTCGCCGCAGATTTTCATCCAGCAATGGACACCGGAGATCAACCTGCACCTGCAAAGCCACGCCACGCACCAAAGCGATCACACGCATGAGGTGGTGCTCAGCGTGACCGTCACCGCCAAGCTCGGCGACAAGACCGCTTTCCTGGCGGAAGTGCAGCAGGCCGGACTGTTCACCATCAAGGGACTGGAAAAAGAAGAGTTGGCGCGCACCCTGGGCAGCTTCTGCCCCAACGTGTTGTTCCCATTCGCGCGCGAGGTGGTTTCCGACCTGGTCACCAAAGGCGGCTTTCCGCAATTGCTGCTCGCCCCGGTCAATTTCGAAGCCATCTACGCCCACGCGCAGAAACAACGCGCCGAGCAGCCGGCCTCGCATTAATACTGCGCCTTGCGTCCACGCCCGGCTAACGTATCGCCTCCCCCGCTCTGTATCCTCGGTGCGGGCGCCTGGGGCACGGCGCTCGCGGTGCTGCTCGCGCACAATAACGCGCCCGTTCTATTGTGGGGCCACAACGCAGAGCACATGACGCGACTCGCAAAAGAGCGCGGCAATGAGCGTTTTTTACCAGGCGTGGCCTTCCCCAACAGCCTGCAGGTCAGCGCCGATTTAACACATGTACTGGGCGTGGCGCATGACTGTCTGATCGCCGTACCCAGCCACGCCTTCCGCGAAACCCTGTCGCGCCTTGCACCTCACTTGAAACCGCACATGCGTGTCGCCTGGGCCACCAAAGGGCTGGAGCCGGAATCGGGAAAGCTGCTGCACGAAGTGGCGCAAGAATTGATAGGCGCGCGCGCCACGGCGGTGATCTCCGGCCCCACCTTCGCGCGCGAAGTGGCGGCAGGCTCGCCCACCGCGCTCACCGTCGCTTCCGCCACGGCGCAATTTGCCGCCGATCTCGCCGCGCGCCTGCACAACGATACGTTTCGTGCCTACACCTCGGACGACGTCATCGGTGTGGAGCTGGGTGGCGCGATCAAAAACGTACTCGCCATCGCCGCCGGCATCGCTGACGGCCTGGGCTTTGGCGCCAACACCCGCGCCGCGCTCGTCACCCGCGGCCTGGCGGAAATGATGCGCCTCGGCGTCGCGCTCGGCGGCAAGCGCGAGACCTTCATGGGCCTCGCCGGATTGGGCGACCTCGTGCTCACCTGCACCGACGACCAGTCCCGCAACCGCCGCCTGGGGCTCGCCCTGGCGCGCGGCACAGCGCTCGCGGATGCACTGCGCGACATCGGCCAAATCGTGGAAGGCGTCCCCACCGCGCGCGAAGTCATGCGTTTGGCGAAAGCGCACAAAATAGAAATGCCCATCAGCGAGCAGGTATACTGCGTGCTGCACGAAAACAAAAACCCGCGCGCCGCGGTGCAGGCGCTGCTCGCACGCGAACAGAAGGCGGAGACGATTTAACCCCACTCCCGGATTACGCTGCGCTAATCCGAGCTATGCTTGCTTCATCGCCTCAAGAATTGCGATTTCCTTCTTGAGCAGTTCGTTGGTGAGATCGGAGAGCGGCACACCCTTCTTGGAGGCAATTACGGACAGATACGCCTGTACGTCCGCATCAAGATACACCGGCACATTGAACATGGCGTCCGGCTGGTAGAACTTGCCGCGCACACCCCCCGAGAAGTCGATCTCGGCAGGCATGTCGTCGTTGGATGAGTTGCTCGTTGCATTCATAGTGTCACCTATCGAGGTTCGTCCTCATAAAAACGTCGTTCACGTTTGCTGGCTTCGCGCGCTGAGATGATGCGCACCCGGGCGCCAGCCGGCCCGGTGGTCTGGTAGGTATGCGCCACCGCCAAAAGCATACCTGCGGCGTCGTACCCGATCGTGAACCAGCGCTCCTCAGATTGGCTGTGGGCCGAATCGAAGACCGTGAGCGCCAGCGCATCCCGAAACACCGTCGCCGCCCGGTCGAACGTGACGCCGTGTTTCGCCACATTGGCGAGCGCTTTGGCAGCGTCCCATTCAAAATCATAGACGATCTTCGCGGTCACGCGCAGAACGCACCAGAATCAAGTCTTGCAATAACACATTAACGCCTGCTTCTATGCACCTTCGATATCCAAACCCACAGTCTGTACTGTACCCCGAATTTATCCATTCCGCAAAGACGCAAATCGTTTAATCCGCCCCGGCAAACCCCTGCTGCCGCCAGGCTTCGTACAGTACTATCGCCACCGCGTTGGAGAGGTTGAGGCTGCGGTTGTGGGGTTGCATGGGGATGCGCAGGGTGTGTTCGCTGGGTAAACCATCGAGTAATGTCTGGGGCAGGCCGCGGGTTTCGGGGCCGAACAGGAGGGCGTCGCCTGGTTGATAAGAAACATCCGCGTAATTGCGCGTGCCGCGGGTGGAGATGGCGAACAGACGTGGAGGCTGCACGGTTTGCTGGAAGGTCTCCAGATTTTCGTGCTGATGCACGCTGGCCCAGTCGTGGTAGTCGAGGCCGGCGCGTTTGAGTTTGCTGTCGGTGGGGCTGAAGCCGAGGGGCTGGATTAAATGCAATTGCGCGCCGCTGTTCGCGCACAGGCGTATAATGTTGCCGGTGTTGGGGGGAATCTCAGGCTCGAATAACACGACATGAAACATGAAAGATATTAACGGCGGCAGTCAGGACATGCTGGCGATGGAGTTCTGCGGCATGCGCTTCAACACGCCGCTGGTGCTGCTTTCCGGTTGCGTGGGGTTTGGTGAAGAATACACGCGCGTGAGCGGATTTTCCAATCGCGACGCGGGCGCAGTGTGCCTGAAGGGCGCCACCCTCGCGCCGCGTCTCGGCAACGCGCCGCACCGGGTGTGGGAAACGCCGATGGGGATGTTGAACGCCATCGGTTTGCAGAATCCGGGCACGGAATACGTCATCAAAAATATCCTCCCCGCGCTGGATTTCAGCGAGACGCGCTTCATCGCCAATCTGTCCGGCTCCACGGTGGAGGAATACGCCGAGATCACGCGCCTGTTCGACGACTCGCCGATAGACGCGATGGAGATCAATATCTCCTGCCCCAATGTGAAGGAAGGCGGGGTGGCGTTCGGCAACGACCCGGACATGTCGGCGCGCGTGGTGGCGGCATGCCGCGCGCAGACCAAAAAGCCGCTCATCACTAAATTATCACCCAATCAGACCGACATCGTGGAGAACGCGCGCCGTTGCATCGAGGCGGGCACCGATGGGTTCGCCGTCATCAACACCCTGATGGGCATGGCGGTGGACATCGAGCAGCGCACGCCGGTGCTGGGCAACGGACAGGGCGGGCTGTCCGGTCCGGCCATCAGACCCATTGCGCTGCTCAAGGTGCACCAGGTGTATCAGGTGGCGAAGCAGCACAACATTCCCATCATCGGCCAGGGCGGTATCATGACGGCGCAGGATGCGCTGGAATTTATCATCGCCGGGGCCTCCGCCGTGGGCATCGGCACCGCGCTGTTTTACGATCCGCTGGTATGTCCGAAAATCAACGCAGGCATCGTGGACTATCTGCAGCGCCACCGGTTAAATCATGTCTCGCAACTGGTGGGTACGCTCAAAATCATGCACGATGAGCCGGACTGTTTCGGCTGACGCAGCCCCTATTTAAGCAGCGCCCTTTCCGGGAAATCAAAATCGCGCGGGTTGCCGGAGGGATATACGCTGGCGACCGCTTTATCATCATCGCCGAACACCACCACGATGCTTTTCCAGGGAAAATCATCCGGCCCCTGGGTGGGGAAATGGAATACGCGCGGCATTCCCGCCTCATACATGATCGGCATGGATTGCGGTTTGGCGTCGCCCACAAACATGCAGGGCGACGTCGGCGGCCGGTCGTGGGCCTTGAGCAGTTCTTTGTCCGCGTCGTAAAGATAGGCGCGCACATAAACGTCGGCGACGGTTGTCTCCTGGGCGGAGACCACCTCGACCTTGATCATGGTTACGTCATCCGCGCAATGGGTGCCGATCAGCACCGAGTTATGCCCGGCGCCAACGCCGGAGATGCTGTTTATTTTGTAGCCATGCGCGCCGCCACTCATGCCGGCGCAGGCGGCGCTGAGCAGGGCTGCCAATAAAAACGGGATTGTGCGCAGGCCGTATTGCAATGGTTTCATCGTCATGTTCACTCCAATTGGATAAGTGTTGCTCACTCACCTGAATACCACGGTGCGCTCGCCGTGCACCAGCACCCGGTCTTCCACATGATAGCGCACGCCGCGCGAGAGTACAGTCTTTTCCACGTCGCGCCCCAGGCGGATTAAATCCTCGACGGCCTCGCTGTGATCCACCCGGATCACGTCCTGCTCGATGATGGGGCCGGCGTCGAGCTCGGCGGTGACGTAGTGACAGGTCGCGCCGATCTGTTTCACGCCGCGCTCGAACGCCTGATGATAAGGGCGCGCGCCCACGAAGGCGGGCAGCAGTCCGTGGTGGATATTGATGATGCGGTTGGGGTAGGCCGCGCAAAAGGCATCGGGCAGTATTTGCATGTAGCGCGCAAGCACGATGGCGTCCGCCTTGTGCTGACGGCACAGGTCTAAAATTTTCACGTGCCCCGCCGGTTTATTTTCCGGACCCAGCGGCACGTGTATATAAGGAATACCATGCCATTCGGCCAGGCTGCGCAAATCCTCGTGGTTGGAAATCACGCACGGGATGTCGAAATCGAACTCCTTGCTGCGCCAGCGGTACAGCAAATCCGCCAAGCAGTGATCCTGCTTGCTTGCGAGCATCACCATGCGCTTTTTCTGCGCGGAGTCGCTGATGTTCCACTGCATGTTGAAGCCGGAGGCGATGGCTGAAAAACGCTCGCGGAACCCGTCCGCCCCGAACGGCAGCGATGCGGCGAGTATTTCCTGGCGCATGAAGAAGTGGCGCGTGTCCGGCTCGCTGTGGCTCGCGCTCTCGCCGATGGTGCCCCCGTGCGCGGCGATAAACGCGCTCACCGCGGCGATGATGCCGGGGCGGTCGGGGCAGGAGAGCGTCAATCTGTAGTGGCGCATGACATGGTATTATCGCCCTATTTACCAGTTGCACGCAAAACACATGCGCATTTCACTGATCGCGGCCATGGATGAAAACCGCGTCATCGGCCGGAACAACGCCCTGCCGTGGCGGCTGCCCGCCGACATGCGCCACTTTCGTGAAGTGACCATGGGCAAGCCGCTTTTGATGGGACGCAAGACGTTCGAGTCTATCGGCAAGCCGCTGCCCGGCAGGCGCAACATCATCCTGACACGCGACACGGACTACCATGCGCCGGGGTGTGAGGTGGCGCACACGATCGAAGCGGCGCTGGCCGCCGCCGCGGATAGCGAGGAACTGATGGTGCTGGGCGGCGCAGACTTGTTCGCCCAGCTTCTGCTGCGCGCCGCGCGCCTGTATTTAACTGAAATCCATGCGTGTTTCAGCGGCGACGCCTGGTTTCCCGCTTTTGATACGGGAGAATGGGTGGAGACTGACCGCAGTAATCACGCTGCCGATGAAAAAAATCCCCATGCTTACAGCTTTGTAACCTGGGAGAGGCGGCGGCAACCTTGAGTCTTGCATCACAACGGCCTTTGCGCCTATGCTAGAAGGGTCTGCTCCTGTATGCGGGTGGGCGTAAACACGATTGGCCGCGGAGGTGACCCATGAAACCCAACGTTGGAAACACCGAAAGGATTATTCGTGTCATCATCGGAGTTGTCTTGTTGTCATTGCTGTTTGTACTGGAAGGGAATATGCGCTATCTGGGCCTGATTGGCATCATTCCCATCGTAACGGCGGCGGTAAGCTGGTGCCCGGTCTGGGCGTTGCTCGGCATCAATACGTGTCCCGCAACACGGGCGGGATCCGGCTAAAAGCACTCTGCGCCGTTATGAACTGATGGCGCTGCGAAGTTACCGCACTCCAATGCCGTCAATGCGGCAGCGAGGATCGTTTGTGTTGAGATATCACTGGCTGTCACTCATCTCCATCCTGGCGCTGGCGTCCTGCACCGCGCCGTCCCTGCCGCAGGTTGAGCACACCACGGAAACCGTGGTCGGCGAGATTGATCCGGCCGGATGGATGGTGTCGTCCACCTATGCGAGCCCGGATGGGCGGCGGCTTGCCTATGTAATGGAACGGGACGGCAAGCAGTTCATCGTGCTCGACGGCAAAGAGGGCAAACGTTACGACGGCATCGGCGCACACTCCAGCTTCTTCAGCCCGGACAGCCGGCGCGTGGCTTACAGCGCCATGCAGAACGGCGCCTGGTATATGGTGGTGGATGACAAGGAAGCCGGGCCCTACCGTGCGGTGGAAGCGCCGGTGTTCAGTCCCGACAGCCGCCGTATCGCCTACAGCATACTGCTGGAACAGGGCGTCACGGTAGTAGTGGATGGCGTGAGCGGGAAGGTTTACGATGGCGTCACCCCGCACTCCATCCTGTTCAGTCCCGATAGCCATCACCTGGCCTTTGTCGCCAGGGAAGAAACGCCAAACGGCGATGGAGTGATGTTCGTCGTGGTGGATGGTGTCGAAGGCGCGCGCCATGAACTCATCGGCGAAAACTCGCTGGTCTTCAGTCCAGACGGTCAACATTTGGCGTATCGCGCCTTCGACAACGATCTGCAATACGCGGTGCTGGACGGAAAAGAACAGCGGCGCTACGAAGGCGTCAACACCATCATCCCCGTGTTTTCTCCGGACAGCCGGCGTCTGGCGTACTTCGCCGAACGTGATTCGCGGCAGTTTCTGGTGATGGATGGCAAGGAAGGCCCGCCGCACCAGAAAATTTTCAGCCCTGCGCCCGTGTTCAGTCTTGACGGGAAACACGTGGCCTATATCGTGGAAGAGAATGGAAAGTTCTTCGCGGTGGTGGACGGCGCGCGCGGCAAAGGCTATGACGAAATCGCCAGCTTCAACGCCACCTTCAGCAACGACGGCGCGCACTACGCCTACGTTGCGCGGCAAAACGGCAAGCAGTTTCTGGTGGTAGACGGCAAGGAGCTGACCCCCCATGATGGCGTGGGCACGCAGTCGCCGTTCTTCAGCCCCGACGGCAAACGCGTGGCCTATTACGCCCTGGGCGGCCAGGAGTTGTTCGCAGTCGTGGACGGCGTGGCGCACAAGCGCTATGCCGCCATCGGCAAGGGCAATCCGCTGTTCAGTCCGGACGGGCGCCATGCCGTCTATCGTGCACGGGTGGGAGACAGCAGCGTGGTGGTGGTGGACGGAAAGGAGCAGAAAATCTACGACCTCATCTTGACCGAGATCGCCTTCCTCTCTGCAAGCGAGATTCAGTATTTTGCGATCAAGGACAATAAGGTCTATCGGGTCAACAGCCGCATTTAATACTTTTGATGCGCGCGGCACTCCAGCCGCGTGTGCTCGCGCCGCGCGCCGTCGAGGCGCAATGCGAGCAAACCGCCGCCCCACACACAGCCGCCGTCGAGCGGAAATACCTTGGCCACGGGGCAGGCGCCCAGCGTGGACCAGTGGCCAAAGATGATTTTTAAATTCGCGCTGCGCCGCCCCGGCGCCTCAAACCAGGGCATATAACCCTCGGGCTGCGTGCCCGGCGCGCCCTTTTCCTGCAATGCGAGCCTGCCGTGCGCATCACAGTAACGCAATCGCGTCAGGCAATTGGTGATGAAGCGCAGCCTGTCCCAGCCGCCCAGCGTACCCGACCATTGTTGCGGCTCACCGCCATACATCTCGCGCAAAAACTCCGCATAATGCGGCCCGCGCAACGCCGCCTCCACTTCCTGCGCGCAAGCACGCGCCTGCGCCAGGTCCCACTGCGGCGGCAACCCGGCGTGGATCAAGGTGAAACTGAGCGCCTCGTCATGGTGCAGCAGCGGCCGCGCGCGCAGCCAGTTCAGTATCTCATCCCGATCCGGCGCATTCAATACGTCTTCGAAAGTGTCTCCACACTTATAACGCTCGCAACCTTGCGCCACCGCCAGCAGGTGCAAATCGTGATTGCCCAGCACCGTGACGGCGCGCGTCCCCAACCCTTTCACGAAGCGCAAGGTCTCCAGCGACTTCGGGCCACGATTGACCAAGTCGCCCGTGAACCACAGGATATCGTCGGCTTTAAAGGAGAGATTCCTCAGCAGTTGCTGCAATTCATCAAAACAACCCTGGACGTCACCAACAGCGTAAGTGGCCACCGGGCTTTCCTTTATGCGGCTGGCGCCGCTTCGTGTTCGCGGCAAATCTTGAGTGACTCTTCGGCCTTGAGCGGCTCACGTGTCAGGCCGCAGCGGAATTTACTCGCCCCCTCGCTCAGGAAGTGTCTGCATGTGCGGCATACGCCGAACGTGCGCGTCCCGTTCACCTGCTGCATCACACGCAAGACTTGCTCCAGCCTCCCAGCCAGATCATCCAGATCACGCTTGCCCAGTTTTGCGCATGTCGCGCCCCACAGTTCTGGTGGCGCCAGCGCGGCGAGAATACTACGCCCCCTGCGCGTCAGCTCCACGCGCACCACGCGGCGGTCACAGATGTCTTCGGTTTTTTTCACCAAACCCAGGTTTTCCAGCACCAGCAAGGTCTGCGAAGCCGTGCCCTTGGTCACGCCCAGATACTCGGTGAGCGCCGCCGGGGTATTGCTGTAACGGTTGGCCTGGGCAAAGAAACCGAGCGCCTGGAGATGCGCTGGCTGCAAGCCGTATTCGGCCCCGCTCTTGCGCAGTTCGGCGCGCAGCAGGCTGCCGATACGCTCCAGCAATTCATAACCCTGGTGTCGTTGCATGGCTCTATAGTATCGTCTCGATACGGTATTGACAAATCCCGGCCGCAGCCATAAAGTATCGTCTCGATACCAATAAACGGAGGACGCCACAATGAACCAACTCGTTAAAGCATTTATCCTGGGCCTGCTCGGCCTGACTTTCTCCGGCACGGCGCTGGCCGCCGAGGTGGCCTATCCCAAGGGCTACCGCGACTGGCATCACGTAAAAAGCATGGTGATTCAGCCCGGCCACCCGCTGGAAAATCCGTTCGGCGGCATCCACCACGTGTACGCCAACAAAAAGGCCGTGCAGGGCCTGAAGACCGGCAACTACCCTGACGGCGCGGTAATCGTGTTTGATCTATTGAAGTACAACGAAGGCGGCAACGCCCTGCAGGAAGGCGAGCGCAAGCTCATCGGCGTGATGCAGCGCGACGCCAAACGCTTCAAGGACACCGGCGGCTGGGGCTTCGAAGGCTTCGCCGGCAACAGCAAAACAGAGCGCCTGACCAAGGACGGCGGCCAATCCTGCTTTGCGTGCCACAAGCCGGAGGAAAAAAGCCAATACGTGTTCAGCAAATTGCGCGACTGATATTCACTCCTGCTTTCCCTCCCCGCCAAGGGGAGGGTTCTTTCTCCGAGGCTGGTTCAGTTCACCCTGCGACACGCGGCGCAGCACCCAGTCCAGTGCACGGGCGGGCAGCAGGCGCTTCAGCAACGCAAAAAAATGGCTGGGCGCGGTGACGAAGTAACGCGCTCTGGGGTGCGGGGTTTCCAGCGCGCGCAGGACTTTTTTCAGCACCGCCTGCGGCGGCAGGGTGAACGGGGCGGCGGGACCGGGTTTGGTGAGGCGGCGTTCCAGCGCGGCGTAAATATTCCGGTGCGCGCTGTGTTGTGGATTGATGTTTTTCTTGTACATGGCGTAGGCGTTGGCGCGGAATCGGCTGGTGATGGGACCGCACTCGATCAGCGATACGGAAATCCCGCTGCCGTTCAGTTCCAGGCGCAGTGTGTCGGTCAACCCTTCCAGGGCGTATTTGCTGGCGTTGTACGCGCCGCGATACGGCAGCGCGACAAAACCGAGCAGCGAGCTGATATTAATGATGCGCCCGCTGCCCTGCTTGCGCATCACGGGAATAATCAGGTTGGTCAGTTCCAGTAAACCGAACAGATTGGTTTCAAACTGCGTGCGGATCACGTCGCGCCGTAAATCTTCCACCGCGCCCGGCTGGCCGTAAGCGCCGTTGTTGATGAGCGCGTCCAGCCGTCCGCCCGTGCGTTGCAGGATTTCGCGCACGGCGTCCTGGATGGATTCGGAGTCATCCAGATCGAGGCGCAGGCTTTCCATGTCTTGCGCGATGAGCTTTTGCACGTCGTTGGGCTTGCGCGCGGCGGCGAACACGCGCCAGCCGCGCGCATGCAGCCCCTCGGCCAGGCATAAACCGATGCCGCTGGAACAGCCGGTGATGAGCACGCTGTTCACGCCAGCAGCACCGCCACCAGGCCGGTGAGAAAGATGCCGTCGAAACTGCCCGCGCCGCCGATGGAGGCGACGGGCGTGCCCATTTTTCTTATATCGCCGAGGCGCAACAGGTCGGCGCCGATCAATACGCCGAGCGTGCCGGAGATGTAGGCCAGCGGCGCGCTGTTTTGCGTATCCAGCAACAGGGCGGCGAGCGCCGCTGCGACCGGAGCGATAAAGACCGGCAGCGCAATACCCACGCCCGGCATGGGACGGCTCAATGCGCGGCATAGTATCGTCACCACAAGGGTGGCAAGCACCATGTCCATGACGGCAAGCGCGCTATGGCGCATGAGGTAAAAAGAAAACGTGAGCGGGATGAGGCAGCCGCCCACGTTGACCGCGATCACGGTGACGCCCTTGAAGTCGCGCATGCTGCGGCGCACCAGTTCGCGCAGCGGCTCTGGAACAGTTTCCGGGTCCAGCGGCTCTGACTTGACGCGAAACAGGGGCAGATTGATTGCGCTGCCCATGAGCGCCGTGAGCAGCAACAGAAACGCCGAACGCTGTGACAGACCGAGTTTCTCAAAGGCGATGGTCAAAATACCGATCTGGACGAAAGTCAGCAAAAAGGCGACGAGAAAGATAAACAGCAGCACCCGTCCGGAAAAAGGCAGGCGCAGGTTAGCCATGCGCATGCCCCAGGGCTGTATCAGGCTGATGGATCTGTTCGATACGGCGCCGCTCCTCCTGCTGCAAGGCCCACATGCGCGCGTAGATCGCGTTCTGCGCGAGCAATGCACGGTGCGTGCCGCGCTCCACGATGCGCCCCTGCTCCAAAACCAGGATTTCATCGGCGTCTATCACCGTGGACAAACGGTGCGCGATGACCAGCGTGGTGTGGTCGGCGGCGACCTCGGCCAGCGCGTTTAAAATCGCCTGTTCGGATTGCGTGTCGAGCGCCGAGGTGGCCTCGTCGAAGATGAGTATCCGCGGGGCTTTCAGAATGGTGCGCGCTATCGCCACGCGCTGCTTCTCGCCGCCGGACAATTTCAGACCGCGCTCGCCCACCACGGTGTCGTAACCCCTGGGCAGGGACTCGATAAAATCATGGATGTGCGCCAGCCGCGCGGCGCGCACGATCTCTTCGTGCGCCGCATCGGGCCTGGCGTAGGCGATGTTGTAATAAATGGTGTCATTGAACAGCACCGTGTCCTGCGGCACGATACCGATGGCTGCGCGCAGGCTTTGCTGCGTGACGCCGCGGATGTCCTGGCCGTTGATGAGGATGCGCCCGCCCGTGACGTCGTAAAACCGGAACAACAGGCGCGAGAGCGTGGATTTGCCCGCGCCGCTCGGCCCCACCACCGCTACCTTGCGCCCGGGCGGAATCTCGAAGTCCACGTCAAACAGTATCTGGCGATCGGCGTCGTAGCCGAAGTTCACGCGCTCGAAACGCACCGCGCCCGCGCCCACGTTGAGGGCGGGCGCGCCGGGAGGGTCCTGGATGTCGGTTTCACGGCGCAGCAGGCTGAACATGCGCTCCATGTCGGCGAGCGAGTTCTTGATTTCGCGGTACACGAAGCCGAGAAAATTGAGCGGCAGAAACAACTGGATCAGGAAGGCGTTCACCAGCACCAGATCACCCAGCGTGAGCTTGCCCTGCACCACGCCCTGCGCGGCGAGGATCATGAGCAAGGTCACGCCCACGGCGATGATCGCGCTCTGGCCGAAGTTGAGCGCGGCGAGCGAGGTCTGGTTGCGCACCGAGGCGCGCTCCAGCACCGCCATCTGTTCGTCGTAACGGCGCGCCTCGTAGTCCTCATTGCCGAAATACTTGACGGTTTCGTAGTTGAGCAGGCTGTCTATCGCCCTGGTGTTGGCCCTGGAATCGAGCTCATTTTTCTCGCGCACGATGTTCATGCGCCACTCGGTGATGAGAAAGGTAAACGCGGCATAAACAATCAGAGTGATGAAGGTGATGAGCGCGTACCACACGTCGTAATATATGAGCAGGATGCCGGTGACCAGCCCGATCTCCAACAGCGTGGGCAGGATGTTGAACAGCATGAATGAGAGCAGAAACGTGATGCCGCGCGTGCCGCGCTCGATGTCGCGCGACAGCCCGCCGGTCTGGCGCTCCAGGTGAAAGCGCAGCGCGAGCGCGTGCAGGTGGCGGAACACTTGCAGCGCCACGCGGCGCATGGCGCGTTGCGTGACCTTGGCGAATATCGCGTCGCGCAGTTCGCCGAACAGGGCGCTGGCCAGACGCAGCAGGCCGTAACCGGCGAGCAGGCCGAGCGGCAGAATCAGCAGCGGCTGGCGCGCCACATCCAGGGCGTCCACGATCTGCTTGAGCGCCAGCGGCACCGCGACGGTGGCGAGCTTGGCCAGCACCAGCAGCAGCATGGCGAACACCACGCGGGAGCGGAACTCCCACAGATACGGGATCAGCGTGCGGATGGTCTGCCACTCGTAGCGCGTGGCGGCAGGCGAGGCGGTGGTGGTACGCATGCGGCCATTTTAACGTATAATGGAACGTTGATTTTGTATCTGTATTTTCATACGTTGAATCATGCCCATTTACGAATACCAATGCAGCGCCTGCGGCCACCGGCTGGAGGTGATCCAGAAATTCAGCGACGCGCCGCTCACCGATTGCCCGGAGTGCGGCAAATCCGCGTTGCAAAAAATGATTTCCGCGCCCTCGTTTCAATTGAAGGGCGGCGGCTGGTATCAAACCGACTTTAAAGGCATGGGCAGGAAAAAGCCTGATGCCGGCGGCGAGACCTCCAAACCAGCCAGCGCTGACAAAGCAGGCGCCGCCAAGCCCGCAGGCGAGGCCAAAGCCGCAACCGCCGGCGCGCAGACGGGAAATACCGCCAAACCCTCCTCCGGGGCCGCCTGAAAACCGGTCATGACCCACACGCGCCGTTATCTCATCGCCGGACTGATGATCTGGATTCCGCTCGGAGTCACCATCCTGGTCATCAACATGGTGGTGGACTTGCTGGATGGTATCCTGCTGGTGCTGCCCGCCGCCTATCACCCGGACACGCTGCTCGGCTTCCACCTGCCGGGCCTGGGCGTGTTGCTGTCCATCGTGATTGTGCTCGGCACCGGCATGCTGGCGGCCAATCTTTTCGGGCGCCGGCTGGTGGAAATGTGGGAAGGCTTGCTGGCGCGCATCCCGCTGGTGCGCTCAATCTACTCCGGCACCAAGCAGGTGTCGGAGACCCTGTTTAAACCCGGCGGCCTTGCGTTCCGCAAGGTGCTGCTGGTCGAATATCCGCGCCGCGGACTGTGGTGCATCGCGTTTCAAACCGCCGCGGGTTCGGCTGAAGCGAAAAGCCGCACCGGTGAGGACCTTATCCCCGTATTCGTCCCCACCACACCCAACCCGACTTCAGGATTTATCCTTATGGTGCCGCGCCGCGACGTGATTGAAATGGACATGAGCGTGGACGACGCCATCAAGATGGTCATCTCGCTGGGCGTGGTGGTGCCGCCGTGGCGCGGCCAGGCCGAGCCGCCTAAACCTGAACGGGACTCCCTTGGATCATGAGCATGCGCACCCATCCCTGCGGAACACTCAATGCCGCGCACATCGGACAGCGGGTGACGCTGTGCGGCTGGGCCAACAGGCGCCGCGATCACGGCGGCGTGATCTTCGTGGACCTGCGCGACCGCGAAGGCATCGCTCAGACGGTGTTCGATCCGGCCAACGCGGACACCTTTCACCTCGCGGAACGGGTGCGCAACGAATATGTATTGCGCGTCACCGGCCAGGTGCGCCGCCGGCCCGGCGGCACGGAAAACGCCAATCTGCCGAGCGGCGAGGTGGAAGTGCTGTGTGAACAACTGGAAATCCTGAACGGCGCGCAGCCGTTGCCGTTCCAGCTTGATGAAGACGGCGTGGGCGAAGAGACGCGCCTGCGCTTCCGCTACATTGACCTGCGCCGCCCGGAGATGGCCACGCGCCTGCGCCTGCGCGCGCGCATTACCCGTCAATTGCGCGAATTTCTCGACGCGCACGGCTTCCTCGACATGGAAACGCCGTGCCTCACCAAGGCCACGCCGGAAGGCGCGCGCGATTACCTGGTGCCGAGCCGCACCCACTCAGGGAGCTTCTTCGCCCTGCCGCAGTCGCCGCAGTTGTTCAAGCAACTGCTGATGATGTCGGGGTTCGAACGTTACTATCAGTTCGCGCGCTGCTTCCGCGACGAAGACCTGCGCGCCGACCGCCAGCCGGAATTCACCCAGCTCGACATCGAGACCTCGTTCATGGATGAGAACGAGATCATGACGCTGATGGAGCAGATGATGCGCGAACTGTTCGCCAAGACTCTTGAAGTCGCGCTGCCCAACCCGTTCCCGCGCATGAGCCACTTTGACGCCATGCGCCGCTACGGCGTGGACAAACCCGACCTGCGCGTTCCGATGGAACTGGTGGACGTGGGCGATTTGATGCGCGACGTGGAGTTCAAGGTATTCGCCGCGCCCGCCAGTGACTCCAGGGGCCGCGTCGCGGCGCTCAACGTCCCGGGCGGCGGCGCGCTCACGCGCAAGGAGATAGACGACTACACCCAGTTCGTCGCCGCGCACGGGGCGAAAGGGCTGGCTTACATCAAGGTGAATGACGCGGCGCTTGGGCGGGAGGGCTTGCAGTCGCCGATACTCAAGTTTCTGCCCGATGAAGTGATTGCGGAGATCATGCGGCGCACGCGCGCGCAAACCGGCGATCTCATCTTCTTCGGCGCGGACAGCGCCAAGGTCGTCAACGACTCGCTCGGCGCGCTGCGCGTGAAGCTCGGCCATGACCGTGGACTGATCGAGCACGGATTTCGTCCGCTCTGGGTCACCGATTTCCCCCTGTTCGAGCGCTCGGATGACGATCAGCGCTGGCAGGCGCTGCATCACCCGTTCACCGCGCCCAAGACGGATGACGTCGCCGCGCTGGAGCAGAACCCAGGCGCCTGCCTGTCGCGCGCCTATGACATGGTGCTGAACGGCACCGAGCTCGGCGGCGGCTCGGTGCGCATCCACAAACCGGAAATGCAAAGCGCGGTGTTTAAATTACTCGGCATCGGCGCGGAAGAGGCCGGGGAAAAATTCGGCTTCCTGCTGGAGGCGTTGAAGTACGGCGCGCCGCCGCACGGCGGCATCGCCTTCGGCCTGGACCGCCTGGTGATGCTGATGACCGGCAGCCAGTCCATCCGCGAGGTGATCGCCTTCCCCAAGACGCAAACCGCCGCCTGCCCGCTCACCGGCGCGCCCACGCCGACCGGCGAGGCGCAACTGCGCGAACTGCATATCCGCCTGCGCCAGCCAGGGAAGGCTTGAATCAGCCGCCAAGCCACTTCCCGGCGGAGGCATTGTCTAATTTTTATGAGCATCACCGATCCCGTCGTGACGCGCGTTACCGCAGGCCGGCGTGGCGGCGCGCCGGTGCTGGCTTATCGTGACGAGCGCTACACCGATGAAGTGGCGCGCGCCACGCAGCCGGTGTGGGAAAAGATTCACGGCCTGATCAGCGACGTGGACTGGCTGCTCAAGGCGCCGCTGGTGCATGAAATCAACCGGCTTAAAAAAGAAAGGCGCGCGCTGATATTGGCGCACAATTATCAGACGCCGGACATCTATTACGGCGTAGCCGATTACGTGGGCGATTCGCTGGAGCTGGCGCGGCGCGCCGCCGCGCTTGGTCCCGATGAAGCGCCTATCGTAGTGATGTGCGGCGTGCACTTCATGGCCGAGACGGTGAAGGTGCTGGCGCCGGATCGCACCGTGCTGATCCCTGATAAAGAAGCGGGCTGCTCGCTGGCCGAGAGCATTACCGGCGCCGACGTGCGCCTGTTAAAGGAACGCTATCCCGGCGCGCCGGTGGTGAGCTACGTGAATACCTCGGCCGAGGTCAAGGCCGAGTCGGATTACTGCTGCACCTCCAGCAATGCCGCACGCATCGTGGAGGAAGCGGCGCGCTCGTTCAGCAGCGAGCGCGTGATCTTCCTGCCCGACCATTACCTCGCCGCCAACGTCGCGCAACAGACTAAAATCAAAATCATCGCCTGGCACGGAACCTGTATCGTGCACGAACGCTTTACCCCTGAGCACATTCGCACCCTGCGCGCGCAGTTCCCCGGCGTGCGCGTGCTGGCGCATCCGGAGGCGCCGCCGGAGGTGTGCGCCGAGGCGGACTTCGTCGGCTCCACCTCCAAGATGATCGCCGACGTGCAGAGCGCACACGCGGCCAAGGTGCTCATGGTCACCGAGTGCGCGATGGCGGACAACGTGGCGGCGGAAAACCCCGGAGTGGATTTCGTGCGTCCGTGCGTGCTGTGCCCCTATATGCAGAAGATTACCCTGCCCAGGATACTCGACTCGCTGCGCACCCTGAGCCCGCGGGTCGAGGTGCCCGCCGCACTTATCCCGCGTGCGCGCCGCGCCATCGAGCGCATGCTGGCCGTCAGTCAGCCCCCGCCGCTCAAATCCTTACGTGCCTGACCCCATCGGCAGGGAAACCGAAACGGTGGTATTGGTGCACGGCCTGTGGCTGGGAGCCTGGGCCATGGCCTGCCTGCAACGGCGCCTGCGGCGTTGTGGTTACCGCTGTGTGTGTTATTCCTATCCCTCCAGCGCGCGCACCCTGGCCGGGAACGCCGCGCAATTGCAGGAATTTTTAAGCCGCGTGCCGGGCGAAACGGTGCACTTCGTCGGCCACAGCCTGGGCGGTTTGTTGATTTTGCAATTGTTTAAAGAGCATCCCGGGCAGCGGCCGGGGCGCATCGTGACGCTGGGCACGCCCCATCAGGGCAGCTTTGCCGCGCGCCGGCTGGCCGGAACGCGCATCGGGAGCCGGTTGCTTGGCGCGGCGCTGCCCGCCCTGGCGCACGGCCTGGCCCTCGCGCCCGCTGGCAGGGAGACCGGGGTGATTGCGGGCAATCTCAACTTCGGCCTCGGCTGGCTGATTCCCGGCATCGCGCGCCCCAATGATGGCACGGTGGCGGTAGCCGAGACGCACCTGCCTGGCGCAGGCGATACGCGGGTGGTGGGCGCCTCTCACACCGCGCTGCTGTTTTCCGCACGCGCGGCGCGTTACGTCTGCGCCTTCCTCAAGCGCGGCCGTTTTACCGCGGCTGAGGAATTCTGATCTATAATGAGTCTAAATCGTGACGTTCATTGATTTAACTTGTCACAGTAGTGGAGTACCATTAAACAAAAGGGGGCGCCATGCCGCTGCAATCCATACCCATCAAGGTCAGCCTCGCCAACCTCAAGGCCACCTGTTCCAGTTGCAGCCTGCATGAGCTGTGCCTGCCCATGGGCCTGGGCGCGGATGATACGGCGCGCCTGGACAGCCTTCTGGACGGCCGCCGCCAGCGCCTGCGGCGCGGCGAATACCTTTACCGCGCGGGCGACCCCTTTCAATCCCTGTACGCGATCCGCAACGGCTTCTTCAAGATCGTGGAATCCAACGCCGAGGGCGAGGAAAAGATCATCGGCTTTTACATGCTGGGCGAGCTGATGGGCATGGATGCGATCAGCACCGATCAGCACCAGTATCACGCGGTGGCGCTGGAGGACAGCACGGTGTGCGAGGTGCCCTTTAACGATCTGGAAAAGCTCGCCAGCCGCCTCCCCGCTTTGCAGCATCACTTCCACCGCCTCATGAGCCGCGAGATCATGGAAGAAGAACGGCACATGCTCATGCTGGGCGGCATGAAGGCGGAGCAGCGCCTGGCGGCCTTTTTGCTTGGCCTGTCGCAGCGCTTCGCCAAGCGCGGCTATTCACCCAGCCACTTTTATCTGCGCATGACGCGCGAGGAAATCGGCAACTATCTGGGGCTCACCCTGGAAACGGTGAGCCGCCTGTTCTCCAGGTTTCAAAAAGACGGCTTGATCAGCGTGCAGCACAAGGACGTTGAAATCAAGGACCCCGCCGCCTTGAAGAGGCTGAGGGGCTGATTGGAAGACTGTCTTCAGTATACGGATCGCTTCTCTGTCTTCAGTCCTCCGTCCTCAGAAATGAGGAACGCCGGGATCCGTTCCACGGACACCGCCTCCTCGCTCGCCTGCTCCAGGGCGCGGGCGCTGCGCAAGCGGTAGCCGCCGCCTTCCTGCTTGGCTTGATACATCGTCAGATCGGCGGCGATGATCAGGGTTTCCGCGTCCTCGCCGTCGCAAGGCGACAGGCTCACGCCCACGCTGGCGCTCAAGTAAAGTTCACGCTCATGGATGAGGAAGGGGCGCGCCAGCGCGGCGGCGATCTTCTGCGCCACCTCCGGCGCATCCGCGGCGCGCCGCAGGGCGGACACCACCACGAACTCATCGCCGCCCAGACGCGCCACCGTGTCCGTCTCGCGCACGCAGTTTTGCAGGCGCTCCGCCACGGCCTGCAACAACAAATCGCCCGCGGCGTATCCGAACAGATCATTCACGTCCTTGAAGTAATCGAGATCAACGAACAGCACCGCCACCGGGCGCTGTTCACGGCGCGCCTGCAACAGCAAGCGGTTGATGCGGTCGTACAGCAGCGCGCGGTTGGGCAGCCCGGTCAAGGGGTCGTGATACGCAAGGCGGCGCACCTGACCGGCAGCGGGCAAATGTTCCTTGATTTCGGAAAAAATAGCTACATAGTGCGTGATGTCACCCTGCTCGTCGCGCACCGCGCTGATGGACAGCCATTCCGCATACACCGCGCCGTCCTTGCGCCGGTTCCAGACCTCGCCCTGCCAGCGGCCGCTCACACCCGGACCCTCCCATGGCTCTTGATAAAACGCCGTCCCCTCGCGGCCGGATAAGAGGCGGGGATGCTTGCCCACCACCTCGTCCTGGGTATAGCCGGTGATCTCCGTAAAGGCACGGTTCACGGAGAGGATGTTGTTGCGCGCATCGGTGATCATGATACCGTTCGTGGCTTCATCGAACACGGTGCGGTAAAGGTGCGGTGTGATAACAGGGTTACACATGATGGTGCTCCTCCGCGGTGATGGGTCAATGAATGTTTTGGGGCGACTTGCCTGCCAGCATCAGGCATTCGGCGCGCCAGCGGCAACCGTGCTCGCAGCATTCAATGGCCGTGAACGTGGCGAAACAGGGGCTGTTGCCCTCCGCGCGCTGGATGGCGCGGATCAACTCGGGCAGCTCTTCGTAGCGATAGGGGTTGATGCCCCGGCTCTGGGCGAGCGCATAGATTTCGCGCAGTCTGGTCGGACTCATGGGATACTCACGTCTGTCGCGCGCTCCAGTTATTGAATG
The DNA here is from genome assembly GCA_003599485.1 of Gammaproteobacteria bacterium. Taxonomy (GTDB): domain Bacteria; phylum Pseudomonadota; class Gammaproteobacteria; order SURF-13; family SURF-13; genus SURF-13. The sequence goes on along the minus strand of QZKM01000006.1, from coordinate 2,863 downwards.
GCCACACGCCGCCGGCCGGCGCCGGACTTCTTGGGCAGCGTCAACTCCAGCACCCCGTCCCTGTATTTCGCCTCGGCCTTGCCCTCGTCCACGTCCTGGTCCAGGGTAAAGCTGCGATACACGCGGCCGTAATAGCATTCGCTGCGCAACACCTTTTCATCCTTCTTTTCTTCCTTTTCTTTCCTGATCTCGGCGCTGATGGAAACGCGATTGCCGTCCACGGTAATGCCGATGTCTTCCTTCTTTACCCCCGGAATTTCAGCGCGCACGTGATATCCCCTGTCGTTTTCCGTGAGGTCCAGGGTAATCTGCATGGGCTGTAGGGCCGGTTCGCGGCGCTGCGGGCGGAACCAGGGGCGAAACCAGCCCTTCATCACGTCTTCAAACAGCTCGTCAAACGGCTCATGGCGCATCAAATTGCTCATCCTAATGCTCCTCGATCATTCAGTTGTCCTGGGCCCAATTTAAAAATCTCCCGCCTCCTTGTCCTTGACCTAGATCAACAATCCGCCGCCGGTCGCCCACGGGCGGGCATTTTTTATTTGATCCAGATCAACCAGCGCCGCGCTGGCGCATGCTTTTCTCGCCGCAATTTGGCAAATTAAGGAACCTTTGATTAAGTCAGAGGTTCCCTGCGGTGCAGGGACGCACCGCCATTTTTCAAACACTTCGTGTTTTAAAAATGAAGAAAAGCACCATTAAGAAATCTTATGGCCACGTTTTTGCTTTTTGCCGGGCAGGACGCCCCAATGCCGCGGGCGCAGGGATGCGCAGGAGCGGCCGTGCTCTGAGAAGTAGTCGCTCCCGGCATCCTGCCTCCCGCGACACTAGTACATCCCTGTACGTCGCAGGATGGACTTATTCAGAGCTTCATTAACGCGATGGAAACCGTGACCGAAATCACCTTTTTCGACGTAGCGGAGGAAGCACACGCGCCGCTGCGCAAGGCGCTGCGCGCTCACCCCGCGTGGCGCGCGCGCCTGGTGGCCGATCCACTGCAGGAGCAGAACGCCGTATTGGCGCAAGGCAGCGAGGTGGTGTCGGCGTTCGGCGCCAGCCGCGTGACGGCCGGCGTGCTGGACAAGCTGCCCGCGCTGCGCCTCATCGCCACGCGCTCCACCGGTTATGACCATATTGACCTGGAGAGCGCGGCGGCGCGTGGGATCAGCGTATGCAACGCCCCGGGTTACAGCGAGGACTCGGTGGCGGAATACACCCTTGGCCTGCTCATCGCGCTCCTGCGCCATCTGCCCGCCACCCTGCGCCGCTGTTATCACGGCGACTTTTCCCGTATCGGCCTTACCGGCTCCGATCTGCGCGGCAAGACCCTAGGCCTGCTCGGCGCCGGACGCATCGGCGCGCGCGTGGCGCGCCTGGCGTACGCCTTCGGCATGCGCCTGCTGGCCTGCGACCCGAAGCCCGACGAAGCGCTGCGCCGGGAATGCGGCGTGACTTACCTCACGCTCGACGAACTGCTGCCGCAGGTGGACGCCTTGAGCCTGCACCTGCCCTACACCGGGGCCACGCATCATTTACTGAACGCGCAGCGGCTCAGCGCGCTCAAGCCCGGCGCGGTGCTCATCAACACCGCGCGCGGCGGCATCGTGGACAGCCGCGCGCTGGCGCGGCTGCAGGCGGAAGGCCACTTCGGCGGACTGGCGCTGGATTGTTTCGAGGGCGAAGAGATATGGTTGAGCGCCTTGGCCCCCTTGCCCAGGCACTACCCTCCCTCCCAAATAGACCAGGCGATAAACAGCTTCCGCTTGCAGCTCGGCGACAACGTCATCCTCACACCGCACAACGCCTTCAACTCCCGCGAGGCCCTGCAACGCGGCATTGACGTCACGCTGGAAAACATCCAGGCGTTTCTGGACGGCCGTCCCAAGAATCTGGTGAACCCCGCCCAGAAAGAAACCGCTACGCCTAAAAGGCCGCCTTCCGCCGCAAGGTAGTTATTCCACAAATAATCACAAGCGGGTAGTATAGCGGCGTGCCGCCTTCCCTCATGCGACAGCGATGATCGCCTTGATCGAGGCGCAACGCGCCGGGCTGTTTCATCGCAAGCACCTGTTATCCAATATTCTCGCCGGCATCGTGGTCGGCACCGTGGCGCTGCCGCTCGCCATGGCGTTCGCCATTGCGTCCGGCGCGCGCCCGGAACAGGGCATTTACACCGCCATCGTCGCCGGGACGTTGATTGCTGTTTTCGGCGGCAGCCGGGTGCAAATCGGCGGCCCGACCGGCGCGTTTATCGTGATACTCGCCGGCGTCACCGCGGAATACGGTTTCGATGGCCTGCAAATTGCCACGCTCATGGCGGGTGTGATACTGCTGGTCATGGGGACGGCAAAATTAGGCGGTATCATCAAGTTCATCCCCAAGCCGGTGGTGGTGGGATTCACCGCCGGGATCGCAGTCATCATCTGGGCCGGGCAATGGAAATATTTTTTCGGGCTCGATCCCGCGCCCGGCGGAGACCACTTCCACCAGAAACTCTGGCAGTTGCTCCTCGCCCTCCCGCACCCGCATCCGGCGACCTCAGCCCTGGCGCTCTCCGGGCTGCTCATCGTCATCGCCGCCCCGCGCTACATCAAGCATGTTCCCGGCCCTCTGCTCGCCATGATCGCGGTGACCTTGCTTCAGGCGCTGTTTCAATTTGACGGCGTTGCGACCATAGGCAGCGCCTTTCACGCGATACCGCAAGGGTTGCCGCAATTCAAAGCGCCGGACATCAGCGTTGCGCACCTGCTGGAATTGATCGGTCCGGCCTTCGCCATCGCCATGCTGGGGGCTATCGAGTCCTTGTTGTCTGCGGTAGTGGCGGACGGAATGACCGGCGCCAAACATAACTCCAATCAGGAAC